>NZ_JAQQPT010000001.1:0-404004 GCF_036688725.1 Pseudomonas lactucae
CAGCAGCCTCATTTGCTGTCAAGCGGTTATTTTCAGAAGCTTTCGAAGATTTCTTCAACAACTTCAACCACTTGCGCCTCCGATCTCTCGTTAGCGGGAGGCGAATTCTACAGCGTTACACGCTGCTGTCAACACCTCTTTTTCAACTTCCTTTTGGCTTCGATGAACTGAAGCGACCTGCTGTCGAAAACTACTTAACTCATTGTTTACCAAGGAGTTTTCCGTTTCGACTGCGCCGGAAGTGGGGCGAATTATAGGCTTCCAGAATCTGCCGTCAACCTTCTTTTTCATATTTCTGTCATATAGGTCAAAAACGCCCAGAAACGCGAAAGCCGGCCCCAAGGGGCCGGCTTTGCGTTTACCGAGCCTTACAAGCTGGGGAATGCGAACTGCGATGCTTCATGGCTGGCCCGTTGCGGCCAACGCTGGGTAATCGCCTTGCGACGGGTATAGAAACGCACCCCATCCGGCCCATACGCATGCAGATCGCCGAACAGCGAGCGCTTCCAGCCGCCAAAGCTGTGATAGGCCACAGGCACCGGCAAAGGAACGTTCACACCCACCATGCCCACTTCAATCTCGTCACAGAACAGACGCGCCGCTTCACCATCGCGAGTGAAGATACAGGTACCGTTGCCATATTCATGATCATTGATCAACTGCATCGCCGCTTCCAGGCTGTCCACCCGTACCACGCACAATACCGGGCCGAAGATTTCCTCTTTGTAGATGCGCATCTCAGGCGTCACACGATCAAACAAGCTGCCGCCCAAGAAGAACCCTTCCTCATGCCCCGCAACACTCAAGCCACGACCGTCGACGACCAGTTCCGCACCCGCAGCCACACCGTCTTCTATATAACCGCTGACCTTATCCCGCGCCTGCCCCGTCACCAAAGGCCCCATATCCAGGCCGCAGGACGTACCCGCCCCGATCTTCAGCGCCTTGACCTGCGGCACCAGCTTGGCGATTAACGCATCCGCCACCTGATCACCCACACACACAGCCACCGAAATCGCCATGCAGCGCTCGCCGCAGGAACCATATGCCGCGCCCATCAAGGCACTGACCGCATTGTCCAGATCCGCATCCGGCATCAGCACGGCATGGTTCTTCGCCCCACCCAGCGCCTGAACGCGCTTGCCGCGCTTGGTCGCCTCGGAATAGATGTACTCGGCAATCGGCGTTGAGCCCACAAAGCTCAGCGCTTTCACTTCCGGCGCTTGGATCAATGCATCCACCGCGCCCTTGTCGCCGTGCACCACACTCAGCACGCCTTTAGGCAGACCGGCTTCCTGCAACAGTTGTGCGATCAGCAGCGTTGAGCTCGGATCACGCTCCGAAGGTTTGAGGATGAAGCAGTTGCCGCACACAATCGCCAGCGGGTACATCCACAGCGGCACCATCGCCGGGAAGTTGAACGGGGTAATACCCGCCACCACACCCAACGGCTGGAAATCTGACCAGGCATCAATGTTCGGCCCGACGTTACGGCTGTACTCGCCCTTGAGAATCTCCGGTGCCGAGCATGCGTACTCCACGTTCTCGATCCCGCGCTTCAACTCGCCAGCCGCATCTTCCAAGGTCTTGCCGTGTTCCTCGCTGATCAATTGCGAGATACGCGCTTCGTTCTGCTCCAGCAACTGCTTGAAACGAAACATCACCTGGGCACGCTTGGCCGCCGGCGTATTGCGCCACGCGGGGAAAGCTGCCTTGGCCGAGTCAATTGCACGCTGGATAGTTTCACGACTGGCCAACGGCACCTGGTGAATCACCTGACCGGTGGACGGGTTGTATACGTCGGCACTACGGCCGCTGTCGTCGACCAGCTCGCCGTTGATCAAATGCTGGATAAGGCTCATGCAGGGCTCCTGAGAAATTGTTCTATATAGAAGGAGAAATCAGTCGATTTTGTTCAGCACTTCGCCGACCGCATCGAACAGGCGATCCAGGTCTTGCGGTTTGCTGTTGAAGGTTGGCCCGAACTGCAGGGTGTCGCCGCCAAAGCGCACGTAGAACCCGGCCTTCCATAAGGCCATGCCAGCCTCGAATGGGCGCACGATGGGGTCGCCGTCGCGTGTGGCGATCTGGATCGCACCGGCCAGGCCGTAGTTGCGAATGTCGATCACATTCTTGCTGCCCTTCAAACCATGCAGTGCATTCTCAAAGTGCGGCGCGACTTCGGCCACGCTCTGCACCAGGTTTTCCTTCTGCAACAGATCCAACGCCGCCAGACCGGCAGCGCACGCCACCGGGTGTGCCGAGTAGGTATAGCCGTGGGGGAATTCCACCGCGTACTCCGGCGTCGCCTGGTTCATGAAGGTCTGATAAATCTCGCTGCTGGCAATCACCGCGCCCATTGGGATCGCGCCGTTGGTGACTTGCTTGGCAATGCACATCAGGTCCGGGGTCACGCCGAAGCTGTCGGCGCCGAACATCGAGCCGGTACGGCCGAAACCGGTGATCACTTCGTCAAACACCAGCAGGATGTTGTGCTGGTCGCAAATCTCACGCAGACGCTTGAGGTAACCCTGCGGCGGCACCAGTACACCGGCGGAACCGGCCATCGGCTCGACAAATACGGCGGCAATATTGGAAGCGTCATGCAGTTCGATCAGCTTGAGCAGCTCATCGGCCAGCGCAATACCGCCCTGCTCCGGCATGCCACGGGAAAACGCATTGCTCGCCAACAAGGTGTGCGGCAGATGGTCAACATCCATCATCGCCTGACCAAACATCTTACGGTTACCATTAACACCGCCCAGGCTGGTACCGGCGATGTTCACGCCGTGGTAGCCACGGGCACGGCCGATCATCTTGGTCTTGGTCGCCTGGCCTTTCAGGCGCCAGTAGGCACGCACCATCTTCACCGCGGTATCGGCGCACTCGGAACCGGAGTCGGTGAAGAACACATGATTCAGGTTGCCTGGGGTCAGGTCGGTAATCTTTTCCGCCAGTTGGAAGGACAACGGATGACCGTACTGGAAGCCCGGAGAGTAGTCCAAGGTGCCCAGTTGCTTGGCCACCGCCTCCTGGATTTCCTTACGCGTATGCCCGGCGCCGCAAGTCCAAAGGCCCGACAACGAGTCGTAGACCTTGCGCCCCTTGTCATCCGTCAACCAGCTGCCTTCGGCGGCCACGATCAGGCGCGGGTCACGCTGGAAGTTACGGTTAGCGGTGTAGGGCATCCAGTGAGCGTCAAGCTTCAGTTGGCTGGCCAGGGACGATGGGGCGTTTTCGCGCATGTTCATCAGCAAAACCTCGCAGGGCAAACGACGGCGTCGGGATTGAAAAGCATTGTTGCAGCTAAATTGCCACGGGGATAAAGTTGATGAAATCCAACTTTTCTAACCTTCAGTCAGACCACGACTAAACTATGAGCCTGCGTCGACCCGATCCCCTGGCCCAAGTCAGCGACTTCGATATCCGCCTGCTGCGCATCTTTCGCAGTGTAGTGGAGTGCGGCGGTTTCTCCGCGGCGGAAACGGTACTCGGTATCGGTCGTTCAGCCATCAGCCAACAGATGAGCGACCTTGAGCAGCGCCTCGGTCTAAGGCTTTGCCAACGGGGCCGCGCCGGGTTCTCCCTGACCGAAGAAGGCCGGGAGGTCTACCAATCTGCTCTGCAACTACTGAGTGCGTTGGAAAGTTTCCGCACCGAGGTCAACGGCCTGCACCAGCATTTGCGCGGCGAATTGATCATCGGCCTCACCGACAATCTCGTCACCCTGCCGCACATGCGCATCACCCACGCCTTGGCGCAGTTGAAGGAGCGCGGCCCGGATGTGCAGATCCAGATCCGCATGATCGCGCCCAATGAAGTCGAACAGGGCGTGCTCGACGGGCGCCTGCATGTCGGCGTGGTCCCTCAGGCCAGCGCCCTATCGGGGCTGGAATACCAACCGCTGTACAGCGAACGCTCCCTGCTCTACTGCGCGGTCGGTCATCCACTGTTTTATGCCGACGACAAGCAACTGGACGACGAACGCATCGACAGCCAGGACGCCATCGCCCCCACCTTCCGCCTGCCTGCCGAGATCCAGGCCCACTACCAGGCGCTCAACTGCACGGCCAGCGCCTCGGACCGCGAAGGCATGGCCTTCCTGATCCTCACCGGCCGCTATATCGGCTACCTGCCCGATCACTACGCCAGCCTATGGGTGCAACAAGGCCGACTGCGCGCGCTGAAATCGGCTACGCGTTTTTACGATTTAAGCCTGGCATCGGTCACGCGCAAGGGCCGTCGCCCTCATTTGGTGCTGGAAAGCTTCCTGGACAGCCTGGCCGCAACACGTTGACGCGGGCCTCGCGCAAAAAGCTGAGCAATTGGACAGCTTTTTGCAAGAGCACTTGGACCTAGAATCGTCCGCCTCGAGTTAGCCCGCCATGCCACCAGAATCCTCCAGCCCCAGCGACCTGATCTACGGCCTCAACGACCGTCCGAAACCCGCCCCGGCCTTTTTGGCCGCACTGCAACATGTGCTGGCCGCTTTTGTAGGCATCATCACCCCGCCACTGATCATCGGCTCCACCCTGGGCCTGACCGCGCATTTGCCCTACCTGATCAGCATGGCGTTGATGGTGTCCGGGGTCGGCACCTTCATCCAGGCGCGCAGGCCGTTTGGCATCGGCGCCGGGATGATCTGCCTGCAAGGCACCAGCTTCGCCTTTCTCGGCGCGGTACTTTCAGCCGGTTTCCTGGTGAAACAACGCGGTGGCAGCCCGGAAGACATCATGGCGATGATCTTCGGCGTGTGCTTTTTCGGCGCAGCGGTGCAGATCGTGCTGAGCCGTTTCATTGGCCAACTGCGCCGCGTAATCACGCCACTGGTCACCGGCATCGTGATCACCTTGATCGGTATCAGCCTGATCAAAGTCGGCATCACCGACCTTGGCGGCGGCTTCAATGCCCCTGACTTCGGTGCCCCCACCAATCTGGCGCTGGGCCTGTTCGTGGTGTTGACGATCATCCTGCTCAACCGCTCGAACACGGCCTGGGTGCGCCTCTCGGCCATCATCATCGGTCTGATACTCGGCAGTCTGGCCGCCTGGCTCAGCGGCAAACTGGTACCCCAGGCACTTGCGGACTTGCCCTGGGTCAGCGTGCCGATACCGTTTCGCTTTGGCTTCAATTTCGACTGGAGCGCCTTCCTACCGATCGCGCTGATTTATCTGATCAGCAGCATCGAAACGGTCGGCGACCTCACCGCCAACTGCATGATCGCGCGCCAACCTATCAGCGGCCCTTCTTATATAGGCCGACTCAAGGGTGGCGTGCTGGGTGATGGTGTCAGTTGCATGATCGCCGCTACGTTCAGTGCCTTCCCCAATACCACCTTCGCGCAGAACAACGGTGTGATCCAACTCACCGGCGTGGCCAGCCGTTACGTCGGCTTATATATCGGTGTGGTGCTGTTTTACCTCGGTTTGTTTCCGTTGATTGGCGCCGTGTTGCAGCAACTTCCCAAACCGGTCCTGGGCGGCGCGACCCTGGTGATGTTCGGCAGTGTGGCCGCCGCCGGCGTGCGCATCCTCGCCCAGGCACCGCTGGATCGACGTAGCATGCTGATCATCGCCACCTCGTTTGGCGTCGGCCTGGGCATCGCCGCCCAGCCAAACCTGTTGCACCAGATGCCGACATTGGTGCAGAACCTGTTTGACTCCGCCATCACCAGCGGTGGCCTGACCGCCATTGTGTTGTGCCTCTTGTTACCGGAAGCCAAAGCGACCCACACAGGCGCAAACCACTCGCCCGAAAGCGACACACTGGAATCGCTTTGACGGTTTTATTGCATCGGGACTTGTCTGGGGCTTGAGGGTGGGTTATCTGTGCACACGTCGTCTCTCTCGATCAGCACGGTACTCTCCATGAGCCTCGAAGTTCCCGCCCACAGCAACCACGCCGGTAAACCCGCCAGCCGCATTCGGCAAAAGAATGAACAAGCGATTCTCCAGGCTGCTGAGGATGAGTTCGCGCGCCATGGCTACAAGGGCACCAGCATGAACACCATTGCTGCGAGTGCGGGGCTGCCCAAAGCCAACCTGCATTATTACTTCACCAACAAGCTAGGCCTGTATATCGCGGTGCTCAGCAATATCCTCGAACTGTGGGACAGCACGTTCAATACGCTGACCGCCGAAGACGACCCGGCCGTGGCCCTCTCTCGCTACATCCGCACCAAGATGGAGTTCTCGCGGCGCCAGCCCCAGGCCTCGCGGATCTTTGCCATGGAGATCATCAGCGGCGGCGAATGCCTCACCGAATATTTCAGCCAGGACTACCGCGCCTGGTTCAGTGGCCGTGCGGCGGTGTTCCAGGCCTGGATCGACGCGGGCAAGATGGACGCCGTCGACCCGGTGCACCTGATCTTCCTGCTGTGGGGCAGCACCCAGCATTACGCCGACTTCGCCACCCAGATCTGCCGCGTGACCGGTCGCAGCAAGCTGACCAAGCAGGACATGGAAGACGCCGGCACCAACCTGATCCACATCATTCTCAAAGGTTGCGGCATCAAGTCCGCCCTCTAGACGAAGCCACTCATGCCTTTCACGCTCACAGGCCTGTGCGAATTTCGCGAAGAAATACGCAAAAGCCGCTTTATCACCCTCGCCGTGCCGATTACCAGCCCGCAGGACGCCCAGGCGTTTTTCGAGCAGCACAGCGATCTGAACGCCACGCACAATTGCTGGGCCTGGAAGCTGGCCGATCAATACCGCAGCAATGACGACGGCGAACCCGGCGGCACCGCCGGGCGGCCAATTCTGGCGGCCATCGAGGCCCAGGGTTTCGATCAAGTCGCAGTGCTGGTGATTCGCTGGTACGGCGGCATCCAACTGGGCACCGGTGGCCTGGCCCGTGCCTACGGTGGCGGCGCAAATAAATGCCTGCAAACAGCCGAGCGCATCGAACTGATCAGCCGCGTAGCGCTGAGCTGCGCCTGCGGCTTCTCCGAGTTGAACCTGGTGAAGCTGCGCGTTGCCGAACTGGACGGATTGGTTATAGAGGAAACCTTCACCGCCAACGGTGTAGAACTGCAACTGGCCCTGGGCGAAGCCCACATCGATACCCTGCAAACCCAGCTCGCCGACCTGAGCCGTGGGCGTATCCTGCTGCAACGCTGAAACTGCTACTGTTGTTCCGCGCCATTCCCTGAACCGCGACTCCCAAGGAAGCTATTCATGTCTACGCCAAAAACCGCACTGATCATCGGCGCCTCGCGCGGGCTGGGCCTTGGCCTGGTCAAGCAATTGTTCCAGGACGGCTGGGACGTGACCGCCACCGTGCGTGACCCGAGCAAGGCCGATGCGCTGAAAGCCGTGGGCCCGGTGCAGATCGAAAAACTCGACATGGACGATCAGCAAGCCGTGATTGCCCTGGCCCAACGCCTCAAGGAGCGGACTTTCGACTTGCTGTTCGTCAATGCCGGTGTCAAAGGCCCGGCCAACCAGGAGCCTGGTCACGTCACATTGGCCGAAGTCGGCCAACTGTTTTTCACCAACGCCGTGGCACCGATCAACCTGGCACAGCGCTTTGTCGGGCAGATCCGCAAGGACAGCGGCGTACTGGCCTTCATGAGTTCGGTGCTGGGTAGCGTGACTATCCCCGACGGCTCAGACCTGGCGCTGTACAAGGCCAGCAAAGCCGCGCTCAACTCCATGACCAACAGTTTCATCACCCAGCTGGGCGACCACAAACTCACCGTACTGTCGATGCACCCGGGCTGGGTCAAGACCGACATGGGCGGAGAAAACGCGCATATCGATGTCGACACCAGCGTGCGCGGCCTGGTCGACCAGGTGAACGCCTACACCGGCAGAGGCGGCCATCACTTCGTGGACTACAAAGGCGACACCATCGCCTGGTAAACACCACGGATCGAAATGTGGGAGGGGGCTTGCTCTCTCTCACATTGATAGCGTCTATTTTCCTACAGCTAGACCAGCCCCAGAACTACACGTAATCTAAGCACTTCGCCCTCACCGGCGACCCTGGATCAGCAGACAGGGCAACACTGAGCTGGCAAACCTGAACCCATCATTCAGAGGAGCCGGCCAATGCCTGCGACCCGTATCTGGTTAAAAAACCCCCTCGCGATTTTTACTGCCAATGGCCTCGACGCCCGTGGCGGCCTGGTGCTGCAGGACGGTGTGATCACCGAAATGCTGGCCCTGGGGCAAGCACCTGCACAGCCCTGTGCACAGGTGTTCGACGCTCATGAACATGTGGTCCTTCCCGGGCTGATCAACACCCACCACCACTTCTACCAAACCCTGACCCGCGCCTGGGCACCGGTGGTCAACCAGCCCTTGTTCCCTTGGCTCAAAACCCTGTACCCGGTCTGGGCGCGGCTGACGCCGGAGAAACTCGCCCTGGCCAGCAAAGTCGCGCTGGCCGAGTTGCTGCTCTCAGGCTGCACCACCGCAGCCGATCACCACTACCTGTTCCCCGATGGGCTGGAAAACGCCATCGATGTACAAGTCGACAGCGTGCGTGAACTGGGCATGCGCGCCATGCTCACCCGGGGCTCCATGAGCCTGGGCGAAGCGGACGGCGGCTTGCCACCGCAGCAGACGGTGCAACAAGGCCAGGTGATTCTCGACGATAGCCAACGTCTGATCCGCAACTACCATGAGCGAGGCGAAGGGGCACAGATCCAGATCGCCCTGGCGCCCTGCTCACCGTTTTCCGTCACGCCGCAAATCATGCGAGCCAGCGCCGAGATGGCCAACAGCCTCGACGTGCGCCTGCACACCCACTTGGCGGAAACCCTCGATGAGGAAGACTTTTGCCTGCAGCGCTTCGGCCTGCGCACCGTGGACTACCTCGACAGCGTCGGCTGGCTCGGCCCGCGTACCTGGCTGGCTCATGGCATTCACTTCAATCCGGATGAAATCGCGCGCCTGGGCGCCGCCGGTACCGGCATCTGCCACTGCCCAAGCTCGAACATGCGCCTGGCCTCCGGCATCTGCCCGACCCTGGATTTGCTCGCCGCCGGCGCGCCTATCGGTCTTGGCGTGGATGGCTCCGCATCCAACGATGCGTCGAACATGATCCTCGAAGCGCGCCAGGCGCTGTATATCCAGCGCCTGCGTTACGGCGCCGAAAAAATCACTCCCGAAGGCGTGCTCGGCTGGGCCACCAAAGGCTCGGCGCAATTGCTGGGACGTACGGATATCGGCGAATTGGCCGTCGGCAAACAGGCCGACCTGGCGTTGTTCAAGCTTGATGAGCTGCGCTTCTCCGGTAGCCATGATCCGATTTCGGCGCTGCTGTTGTGCGGCGCCGACCGAGCTGACCGGGTGATGATCGCAGGCAAGTGGCGAGTGATCGACGGGCAGGTCGAAGGCCTGGATCTGAAGGGCTTGATCGCCGATCACACCCAGGCCGCACGGCAGTTGATCGCCGGCACCTAAGCAAACACAGTTCAAATCCTGCAGTGCTTATAGGCCTAGCAGAGACAACATGATAAAGGTCGCAAACAGCACAAAATGGGTCATCCCTTCGATGGCGTTGGTTTCGCCATCGTTGAGGTTGATCGCACTCACGATCAACGTAATAAACACCATCACCGTCTGCACCGGGGTCATCGCCATCTGGAACGGTTGGCCGGTGTAAAGCGCCATGGCCTCCATCACCGGCACCGTCAGAATCACCGTCGACAAGGAAGCACCCAGCGCGATGTTGACCACCGACTGCATGCGGTTGGCCAACGCTGCGCGCAACGCGGTCAGAATTTCCGGCGCCGCCGAAATAGCGGCCACTACAATCGCCGTGATCACCGGCGGTGCGCCCGTGCCTTCCAGGCCCAGGTCGAGTGTCTTGGACATCACCTCGGCCAGTGCGCCAATCACGATCACACCAAACACCAGGGTACCGATGGAGAACGCCAGGTTCACCGGCGTTTCCTGCTCTTCTTCGGGCAGTTTCCTGCGACGTTTTTCCGGGTAGCTGTAGCTGAAGAAGTAACTGTGCGGCCCCACCTGCATACGCAGGAACAAGGTGTAGAGCACCACCATCGCGCCGATGGTGAAGGCCGAGTAAATTTTCCAGTCAGCTTCGGGGATAAATTCCGGCACCACCATCGACACGCCCATGGCGGTAAGAATCATCACGCTGTAGGTGCGTGCTGAATCATCGTTGTAGGACTGCTCGCCATGCTTGATGCCGCCCATCAACGCGGCCAGGCCGAGGATGCCGTTGATATCGAGCATTACAGCGGAGTAGATCGTATCGCGCACCAGGGTCGGCGATGGTTCGTTACTCATCATGATCGCCAGGATCACCACCTCCACCAACACCGCCGCGAGGGTCAGGATCATGGTGCCGTAGGGGTCGCCGACTTTTTCCGCCAATTGCTCGGCGTGGTGGGCCACACGCATCGACGCCATCACGATGAAAGCGATCAGCGCCACACCGGCCAACAGCGCCACCATTTGCCCGCTGTGCAGCATCCAATGCTCCAACGGGTACGCAGCAATGGCAGCAATCAGCGCCAGCAGCATGAATTTTTCTTGCTTGAGGAGTGTAAGCATTACGGGCCTTTTCAAACGGCAAATCAGTCATTGATGGGGTACAGACTGCGCCACGCCGCTAACGTTTCGTTACATCTTAGTTGACGCCGCCCTTGTACGAATAAAACGAATACTCTCCTGCCGGTCAGGTTTTACCGATTATTTCGGCCATGCCCTGTAGAATGCCGCCATTGCACCTGATGAGATTTTAAAAATGTACGATTGGCTCAACGCCCTGCCCAAGGCAGAACTGCACCTGCATCTGGAAGGCTCGCTGGAGCCTGAATTGCTGTTCGCCCTGGCCGAACGCAACAAAATCGCGCTGCCGTGGAACGACGTTGAAACCCTGCGCAAGGCCTACGCCTTTAACAACCTGCAGGAATTTCTCGACCTGTACTACAAAGGCGCCGACGTGCTGCGCACCTCCCAGGATTTCTACGACCTGACCTGGGCCTACCTGCTGCGCTGCAAAGCGCAGAACGTGATCCATACCGAACCTTTCTTCGACCCGCAAACCCACACCGACCGTGGCGTGCCGTTCGAAGTGGTGCTTAACGGCATCGCCGCTGCGCTCAAAGATGGCGAACAGCAACTGGGCATCACCAGCGGCCTGATCCTTAGCTTCCTGCGCCACCTGAGCGAAGACGAAGCGCAGAAAACCCTCGACCAGGCGCTGCCGTTCCGTGACGCGTTCGTGGCCGTCGGCCTGGACAGTTCGGAAATGGGCCACCCGCCGAGCAAGTTTCAGCGCGTGTTCGACCGTGCCCGCCACGAAGGCTTCCTCACCGTCGCCCACGCCGGCGAAGAAGGCCCACCGGAGTACATATGGGAAGCCATCGACCTGCTGAAAATCCAGCGTATCGACCATGGCGTGCGCGCCATCGAAGATGAGCGCCTGATGCAACGCATCATCGACGAGCAGATCCCGCTCACCGTATGCCCGCTGTCCAACACTAAGCTCTGCGTATTCGACGACATGGCCCAGCACAACATTCTCGACATGCTTGAGCGTGGCGTGAAGGTAACGGTGAACTCCGACGATCCGGCGTACTTCGGTGGTTATGTGACCGAGAACTTCCACGCGCTGTACACCTCGCTGGGCATGACCCAGGATCAGGCCAAACGCTTGGCGCAGAACAGCCTGGACGCTCGGCTCGTAAAACCGTAACTGGATAACACAGGCCAAAACTGTGAGCGGGCTTGCCGTGGCGAGCCCGCATTTACCTTGTATTGACTGCTTGAACAGCGAAAGGCATCTACGACAGGGCCAATCGGGCGATTTCCACCAGCCCGAGATCGCTCACTTCTAGCGCCTGGGACTCATTGATCAAACTCACCCAGTTCGACTGCAAAAACAGTTGTAACAGCCCCGTACCCAACGTCCCCCCCAGATGCGGTTGCTGCCGACTCCAATCAAAACAATCGCACACCAGCGGCGACGCCAGCGCCTGGATGAAAATGCCCAGGTCCGCCAACTGCTGCGCGCCCTTGACCGTGACCTCGATACGCTGCTCAAGGCGTTCAATCCAACCCGCCGCCATCATCCGTTCGTAGAGCGCCGCCGCCAACTCGCCGCCGAGGTGGCCATGGCACAGGCGGGCATGCCGCAATGAAAGTGGCGCCAGCAGCAGCGGTGGTGAAGTTCCCGACGCTCGGCGTGCCGCACTGGCGAAGGTGGTGTTTGCCAATGCATCGATGGCAACCCTCACATCCGGGGCCGCCACGCGGAACAAACGCCCGCCGCGGCGCGCCTCAATGCGAAGCAAGCCACTGCCGGTCAACCGCGCCAGATGCGCATTGGCCGAGGCCGGTGACAGCCCGGCCAGCGTTGCCAGCTCCTGCGACGATCGGGCCGAACCGTCCATCAACGCCCAGAGCATGGCCGTGCGTTTTGGCTCGGCGAGCAAACTGGCGATCTGGCTGATGCAAGGTGCTTCTTCCATCGATTCACTCCCTGTCGAATTATTTTTGTGCTGCGGTTGGCGCCAAAGTATAGGTGCGCCGACCGCCAGTTCCGCGGCGTCTGACAGCGCGGATAGGGACAGGCTCTGAGTGAAACTTCCTGCTGTGATGAAGGTTATTGCCCCGTGCCCACGCGCGCCGGCAACTGCGCGGTCAATGTCGCACAACGGGACACGAGCATTTCGCGCAGCAGGTTGATGGGTTTGCTCAACTGGGCGCGGTGGGCGCACAGCAGATTGAGCGGCGTACGCTCGCCACGCAGCTCCGGCAGGATCAGGCGCAAGCGCCCGGCCAGCACGTCGGTACTCACATCCAGCCAGGACTTGTAGGCAATGCCCACACCCGCCACCGCCCAGCGGCGCACCACATCGGCATCGTCACTGAAGCGGTCGCCGCCAACCGTCAGGCTGACGTCACGTTTGCCGTCATGAAACGCCCAGTGGTCATGCACGCGACTGCCGAGCATATACAGCAGGCAATTGTGCTGGGCCAACTGCTCCAGGTGTCGAGGTTCGCCGTGCCGCGCCAGATAGACGGGGGCCGCGCACAATACGCGGATATTGTCCGGGGCCACAGGCAGCGCGATAAGGCTGGAATCCTCCGGCTCGCCATAGCGCAGGGCGATGTCCACCGGCTGACGGAACAGGTCGGCAATCCGATCGCCCAACAACAGGCGCACGGTGAGCTGCGGGTATTCGCGCTGGAACTCATCCAGCCACGGCAACAACTGGTTGCGGCCAAAATCGGAGGGCGCCGACAGTTGCAACACGCCGCTGACATGGTCCTGGCCACTGGCCAATAACCGCCGCCCCTCATCCAGCGAACTCAGCGCAGCGCGTGCATAGTCCAGGAAGCCTTCACCTTCGGCGGTCAAACGCAGACTGCGAGTGGAGCGCGCCAGCAAGCGCGCACCCAGTTGCTGTTCGATGCGTTTAAGCGCAGCGCTGGCCACGGCGGGCGACAGTTCCATCACCCGCGCCGCCGCCGACAGGCTGCCCAAGTCGGCCGCGCGCACAAACAACTGCAAATCATCAAAGCGCAGCATCTATCCGCCCATTATCAAAATTTTATTGAAACAGCCTAGCGTTTTAGCGGCTTTTATCTTCGTAGGAAATAGCCAATTATCTGCCCATCCCATTTATCACGTGTCTGGAGTCGACTATGTCCACCGCCTTTAACGTCATTGCCACGCTGATCGCCAAACCCGGCCAACAAGCCACTCTGGAAACCCTGCTGCGAGGCCTGCTGGAACCCACCCGCCTCGAAGCCGGCTGCGAGCAGTACGACCTGCACCAGGACCTGCAACACCCAGAGACCTTCTACATGCTTGAACGCTGGAGCGATGACGCCGCACTGGCCGATCACGACCAGAGCGCGCATATCCAGGATTTTCGCGCCAAGGCTGCCGACGTGCTCGAACATTTCGAACTCAAGCGCCTGACATTTCTTGCCTGATCACCATCCTTTTTCCGGAGTCCCCATGAAAGCCATTGCCTACTACGCCTCTCTGCCCATCAACGACGAACAATCGCTGCAAGACATCGAACTGCCAGCGCCGGTCGCCGGCCCGCGCGATCTGCTGGTGGAAGTCAAAGCCATTTCGGTCAACCCGGTGGATACCAAGGTGCGCCAGAACGTCGCCCCGGAAAACGGCGCCGCCAAAGTGCTGGGCTGGGACGTGGCCGGTGTGGTCAAGGCGGTCGGCAGTGACGTGACCCTGTTCAAGGCCGGCGACAAGGTGTTCTATGCCGGCTCCCTGTTGCGCCCAGGCGGCAACAGCGAACTGCACAGCGTGGACGAGCGCATCGTCGGCCATATGCCCAAGAGCTTGAGTTTTGCCGAAGCCGCCGCGCTGCCGCTGACCGCCATCACCGCCTGGGAACTGCTGTTCGAACGCCTGCAAGTGCGTGAGGGTAAACAGGATGAAGGCCAGAGCCTGCTGATCGTCGGCGCCGCCGGTGGCGTGGGTTCGATCCTGACCCAACTGGCCAGCCAGCTCACCGCCCTGAAAGTGATCGGCACCGCCTCGCGTCCGGAAACCCAGGCATGGGCCAAGGCACTCGGCGCCGACCTGGTGATCGACCACAGCCAACCGCTGAGCGAAGCGCTGGAACAGGCCGGCCACCCGCAAGTGACCCACGTCGCCAGCCTGACCCAGACCGACCATCACCTGGACCAACTGGTCGAAGCGCTGCAGCCTCAGGGCAAACTGGCGTTGATCGACGATCCCAAGGCATTGGACGTGAGCAAGCTCAAGCGCAAGAGCCTGTCACTGCACTGGGAGTTCATGTACACGCGCTCGATGTTCGAAACCCCGGACATGATCGAGCAGCACAACCTGCTCAACCGCGTGGCCGAACTGATCGATGCCGGCACCCTGGAAACCACGGTGGGCGAGCACTTTGGCCTGATCAATGCGGCGAATCTGCGCCGGGCCCATGCACTGCTGGAAAGCGGCAAGGCCAAGGGCAAGATCGTGTTGGAAGGGTTCTAGGAAGCGTCTGTCGGTGTCGTCCATTATTCACGTGAGTCATGGACGACACCGCTAGTCAGAGACTTGATCCTTGTCACATTTGTGAGCGTATTCAGGTTTATATTGGCCGCCTTTGCCACGATTCTTTTACGTGAGGAAGTCAGCAATGAAAATCCTGATAAAAGCGTTAGCAAAATCCCAGTGGGAGGTCCGGCTGGATCAGAAAGCCATTATTTTCCACACCGAAGCCGAGGCTCGCGCCTTTGCCGATACCCTGCAGGCGCGCATCCAGGCGCCCCATCGCTTTCCTGTCAGCCAGCCACAGTCCGCCGCTGGCTGAACCGCCCTTCAGACCTGCGCCTGCAAGGCTCTGGTTCGTTGCAGGCGCTGGGTCGATACGGCCACCGTCACCGCCAACACACCGCACAAGCTGATGACCATCGCCATCGGCATGGCCGTGCCATCGTGCAACAGTCCCACCAACGACGCCGCGCCCGCCGCCACGCCGAACTGGATGCAGCCGAGCAACGCCGACGCGCTTCCCGCTCGGGCGCCCTGCCCGCTCATGGCGCAGGCCGAGGTGTTGGGCAAAATGCAGCCCAGGCTGGCAATGCAGATAAACAAAGGCACCAGCAATGGCCACAATGCGTCAGTGTGCAGCGCCGAAATGCCCAGCAGCGTCATGCCTGCCAACGCATAGAGCCACACCGTGCGCGACAGCAAAAACGCCGGGCCACGCTTGGCCAGCAAGCGCGCGTTGAGCTGTGCCACCAGAATAAAACCGGCGGCGTTGGAACCGAACACCCAGCCGTAATGCTCGGCGGGCACGCCATAGAGCTTGATAAACACGAACGGTGAACCGGCGATGTAGGCAAACATCCCGGCAATCGACAGCGCGCCGGTCAGCGCGTAACCGAGATAAACCCGGTCCGACAGCAGCCCCAAGTAGCGGCGCAGCGAGCCGGACAACGGCTGGCGCGGCTGATGGGCCGGGAAGGTTTCCGGCAAACCGACCGCCACGGCGACCGCCGCCATCACACTGAAGATCGACAACGCCAGGAAGATCGACTGCCAGCCCCAGAGTCCTACCATCAGGCCACCGGCCAGTGGCGCAAGGATCGGCGCCAGGCCGGTCACCAGCATCAGTTGGGAAAACACTTTGGCCGAACCCACCGCATCACACTTGTCGCTCACCACCGCACGGGAGATCACCATGCCTGCGCAGCCGCCCAGCGCCTGCACGAAGCGCGCGCCGATCAGCCAGTCCAGGGAAGGAGCATAGGCACAGGCGAAAGACGCCAGGGTAAACAGGGTCACGCCGCTGAGCAGCGGCCCGCGTCGACCAAAACGGTCCGCCAGCGGGCCGTAGATCAATTGGCCGATGGCCAGGCCGGCAAAATACACCGCCAGGGTCAGCTGGATATGTTTTTCATCGGTGGCGAACGCCGTGGCCATTGCCGGAAAGCCCGGCAGGTAAAAATCGATCGCCAGCGGCGCGAAGGCGCTCAAGGCGCCCAGGATCAGAATTATGCGAAGGTTCATCAGGCACCCAAGTGAGTCGGCAGCCCCACAGTCTAGCCGGGCCAGGGTGCCTTGAACATAAAGATAGCTCGCTAACTATTAAAATCAGGCGAGCTTGGCTTTATAGCCTTCTTCTGTAATGAGGTTGATCACTTGGTCGGCAGACAAACGGCTTTCCACGCCCACTTCCCTGGCGGCCAGATCAACCTTCACACTGGCCGCCGGGTCCTGGCTCTGCACCGCCTGGGTCACCGCCTTGACGCAATGGCCGCAGGTCATTCCTTCAACGCTGAATACTTGCATGACATGACTCCTTTGATGAGGTTGACGCCAGTCTCGACCTTGCCACGATGGCAAGGTCAAGTTTTGAAAACTTTGGCCGGGCTGGTATTCGACGCCACTGTCGGCCAAGCTTGACGCATCGTTGATTCAACCCTCGGAGCATTCGCCATGCGCTGGTCGTTTTTTGGCCTTGTCGGCCTGATGAGCTTGTCTGCCGCTGCGCCCCTGGCCAGCGCCGCCGAAGACTATGCGGTCCTGATTATTTCCCGCGAACGCCTGGAAGTACTGACCAACTGTGAGATCGGCCTGTACCTCAATGACCAGTTGGCAGGGCGGCTGTTCCAGGAGCAGGCCACCTCGTTCAACTTGCCGGCGGGCGATCTGTCGTTGCGCTTGAAGCTCCTGCCGGGCCAGGCGCGCGGATGCCTTCCAGGCCTGCTGGCGCCGCCGGCGCAAAACATCAAGCTCAAGGTCGGTGAAGTACGCAAGTTACGTATCGCCCAAGGCCCGGACGGCATGTACCTCAAGCCCGCTGCACTGGAATACTGAAGGCGCTTGACCTTCCCCACAGGTCAAGGTTGATCCTAGGCGCAACTTCTTCTGGAGGACCGCCCCATGAATGGATCCACCACCTTTGACCTGCCCATCAGCGGCATGACTTGCGCCAGCTGTGCCGGGCGTGTCGAGCGCGCATTGGGCAAGGTGCCGGGGGTGCAAAGCGTGAGCGTCAACCTGGCCAACGAACGCGCCCATGTTGAAGTACTCGGCCAGATGGACCCCGCGGTGTTGATCGCTGCCGTCGACAAAGCCGGCTACACCGCCACCCTGCCCCAAAGCGAAATTGTCACCGACGCCCACCAGGCCCAGCACCTGCACCGCGAGCGTTGGGCGCTATTGTTGGCCATTGCGCTGGCACTGCCGCTGGTATTGCCGATGCTGGTGCAACCCTTCGGCGTGCATTGGATGTTGCCCGCCTGGGTGCAATTCGCCCTGGCCACCCCCGTGCAATTCATCTTCGGTGCGCGCTTTTATATAGCGGCCTGGAAAGCCGTGCGCGCCGGTGCCGGCAATATGGACTTGCTGGTGGCCATCGGCACCAGCGCCGGTTACGGCCTGAGTATCTATGAATGGCTCACCGCCCCCACCGACAGCATGCCGCACCTGTACTTTGAAGCCTCGGCCGTGGTGATCGCCCTGGTGCTGCTGGGTAAATACCTGGAAAGCCGCGCCAAACGCCAGACCGCCAGCGCTATCCGTGCGCTGGAAGCTCTGCGTCCTGAACGCGCGATTCGCGTGCAGGACGGTCACGAAGAAGAGGTCGCCATCAGCGCACTGAAGCTGGATGACCGGGTACTGGTCAAACCCGGCGAACGCTTCCCGGTGGACGGTGAAGTGATCGAAGGCCAAAGCCACGCCGACGAGGCGTTGATCAGCGGCGAAAGCCTGCCGGTGCCCAAACAACCGGGCGATAAGGTCACTGGCGGCGCCATCAATGGCGAAGGTCGCCTGCTGGTGCGCACCACCGCGCTGGGTGCCGAAAGCGTATTGGCGCGGATCATTCGTCTGGTGGAAGACGCCCAGGCCGCCAAGGCGCCGATTCAGAAACTGGTGGATAAAGTCAGCCAGGTGTTCGTACCGGCAGTGCTGGTGCTGGCATTGATCACCCTGGTGGGCTGGTGGCTGTACGGCGCCCCGCTGGAAACCGCGATCATCAATGCCGTGGCGGTCCTGGTGATCGCCTGTCCTTGCGCCCTCGGGCTGGCCACCCCGACTGCGATCATGGCCGGCACCGGCGTTGCCGCCCGCTACGGCATCCTGATCAAAGACGCCGAAGCCCTGGAGCGCGCCCATGAAGTGAGCGCCGTGGTATTCGACAAGACCGGCACCCTCACCTCCGGCGCACCGAAAATCGCCCATTTGGCCGCGGTGGATGGCAATGAAGCCCTGCTGCTGCAACAGGCCGGCGCGCTGCAACGTGGCAGCGAACACCCGCTGGCCAAGGCTGTACTGGACGCCTGCGACGAACGAGGGCTGACGGTCGCGGATGTGAGCGCCAGCCAATCCCTGACCGGACGCGGCATCGCCGGCACCCTCGACGGCCGGCGCCTGGCCCTGGGCAACCACCGCTTGTTGCAAGAGAGCGGCTTGAGCGCCGGCGACCTGGCTACCCGCGCCCAAGACTGGGAGGCCGAAGGCCGCACTCTGTCGTGGCTGCTTGAACAAGGCGCGCAGCCCAAGGTGCTGGGGCTGTTCGCGTTTGGCGACACCCTCAAGCCCGGCGCGCTGCAAGCGGTGACTCAACTCAAGGCACGCAATATCAGCAGCCACTTGCTCACCGGCGATAATCGCGGCAGCGCCCGAGTGGTCGCGCAGGCGCTGGGCATAGACGATGTACACGCCGAAGTGCTGCCCGCCGACAAAGCCGCTACCGTCGCCGAACTGAAAAAAACCGCTGTGGTGGCCATGGTCGGCGACGGCATCAACGACGCCCCGGCCCTGGCCGCCGCCGATATCGGCATCGCCATGGGCGGCGGCACCGATGTGGCCATGCACGCGGCCGGGATTACCTTGATGCGCGGCGACCCTCGTTTGGTGCCGGCCGCGTTGGAGATCAGCCGCAAGACCTACGCAAAAATCCGCCAGAACCTGTTCTGGGCCTTTGTGTATAACTTGATCGGCATTCCTCTGGCCGCGTTCGGCCTGCTCAACCCAGTACTCGCGGGCGCGGCCATGGCCTTGTCCAGCGTCAGCGTGGTGAGCAATGCATTGCTGCTAAAAACCTGGAAGCCCAAGAACCTGGAGGATCAACGCCCATGAACATCGGCCAAGCCGCCCGACAGAGCGGGCTGAGCGCAAAGATGATTCGCTACTATGAGTCCATCGGCCTGCTCAAGGCCGCTCACCGTACCGACAGCGGTTACCGCGTGTACGGCGCGGAAGACCTGCACACCCTGGCGTTTATCAAGCGATCGCGGGATCTGGGTTTTTCATTGGAAGAGGTCGGCAAACTGCTGACCCTGTGGCAGGACCGGCAACGGGCCAGCGCCGACGTAAAAGCCCTGGCGCGTCAGCATATCGAAGAGTTGAATCAGAAAATTGTGGAACTGGGGCAGCTGCGCGACACGTTGCAGGACCTGGTGGACCACTGCCACGGCGATGATCGGCCGGATTGCCCGATTCTCAAGGAGTTGGCGTCCGGTAGCTGCTGCGCCTGAGGGGTGTAACTGACCACACAAAACCGCCCCTCCCACATTTTTCAGATCTCGATTAGCTGGGAGATCACTGCATCCAAGGCGGCGGCGGTGGCTCTTCGGACGCTTTGCTCGCCGGCGCATCGTCCGCAGCCCGAATCGCCTGACGACGCTCTTCATCCAAACGCGCCGCTTCGATCTCGCGGATCACACCGCCCACGTCCGCCAATTCTTCCGGCTCATCGAACTCGCCGGTCAAGATGCTGGCCGGGTGCAAGGTGCCGGCTTCGTACAGTGCCCACATTTCCTTGGCGTACTTGGTCTTCTTCAACTCCGGGGCAAAACGCCCGAAGTAGGAGGCCATGTTGCCCACATCCCGCTCCAGCATGCTGAATGCGTGGTTGTTGCCGGCCGCATCCACCGCCTGGGGCAGGTCGATGATCACCGGGCCCGTGGGCGTGAGCAGCACGTTGAACTCGGACAAGTCACCGTGCACCAGGCCGGTACACAGCATCAGCACGATCTGCGAGATCAGGAAGGCGTGGTATTCACGCGCCTGATCCGGATCCAAGGTCACGTCATTCAGACGCGGCGCTGCGTCGCCGTACTCGTCGGCCACCAGTTCCATCAGCAGCACGCCTTCAAGGAAGTCGTAGGGCTTGGGCACGCGAACGCCCGCACCCGCCAGGCGGAACAACGCCGCGACTTCAGCGTTCTGCCAGGCATCCTCGGTTTCTTTCTTGCCGAACTTGGAACCCTTGGCCATGGCCCGGGCCTGACGGCTGTTGCGGACCTTGCGGCCTTCCTGGTATTCGGACGCCTGACGAAAACTTCGTTTGTTCGCCTCCTTGTAAACCTTGGCGCAACGCAGTTCGTTGCCGCAGCGCACCACATAAACAGCTGCTTCTTTACCACTCATGAGTGGGCGCAGCACTTCGTCGACCAGACCGTCTTCGATCAGGGGTTCAATGCGTTTAGGAGTCTTCATCAGCTTTTATTGTGGGTCCTTTATTACCAAATACGCGTATGGCACTCGTTATACGGCAATCGGCCCGCCGGGGGGAGAGGCGACCGACCTTTGACCACTCAAGAATGCATCCTATATGCCAGTTTAACGGGTAATCAACGCTCAATGATTGCCGTGACGCCCTGCCCACCGGCGGCGCAGATCGAAATCAACCCGCGCCCTTTGCCCGCCACGTCCAGCAGCTTGGCCAGACTGGCGACGATACGCCCACCCGTGGCCGCGAAGGGATGCCCGGCGGCCAGGGAACTGCCCTTCACATTCAAGCGGCGCCGATCAATGGCACCCAGCGGCGCGTCCAGCCCCAGGCGGGTCTTGCAGTAGTCCGCATCTTCCCATGCCTTGAGCGTGCACAACACTTGGGCAGCGAAGGCTTCATGAATCTCGTAGTAATCGAAGTCCTGCAGCGTCAGACCATTCCTCGCCAGCAGGCGCGGCACGGCGTACACCGGCGCCATCAGCAGGCCTTCGGCACCGTTGACGAAATCCACCGCCGCCGCTTCGCCATCGCGCAGATAGGCCAGGATCGGCAAACCACGCGCCTTGGCCCAGGCTTCGCTGCCCAGCAGCACCAGGGATGCACCATCGGTGAGCGGCGTGGAGTTGCCGGCGGTGAGGGTGCCCTTTTCACTGCGTTCGAACGCGGGTTTGAGCGCGACGAGTTTTTCCAGGGTCAGGTCGGGACGCAGGTTGTTGTCACGGGTCAGGCCCAGGAACGGTGTGAGCAGATCGTTGTGCCAGCCCTCGGCGTAGGACGCGGCCATTTTCTGGTGGCTCTCAAGTGCAAGCTGGTCCTGCTCGGCACGCGGGATCTGCCAGGTCTGCGCCATCAATTCACAATGCTGGCCCATGGACAACCCGGTACGCGGCTCGCCATTGCGCGGCAGTTCGGGCTTGAGGTGATGGGGACGAAGTTGTAACAGGAGTTTTAATTTATCCGCCATGGATTTGCTGCGATTGGCCTGCAGCAGAATCTTGCGCAGCCCTTCATTCACGCCGATCGGCGCGTCGGACGTGGTGTCCACCCCGCCCGCGATGCCGCATTCGATCTGGCCTAACGCAATCTTGTTGGCCACCAGCAACGCCGCCTCCAGCCCGGTGCCGCACGCCTGCTGAATGTCATAGGCCGGGGTTTGCGGCGACAGGCGCGAGCCCAGCACGCATTCGCGGGTGAGGTTGAAGTCACGCGAGTGCTTGAGCACGGCGCCGGCGGCCACCTCGCCCATGCGCAGGCCGTGCAGGTTGTAGCGTTCGATCAGGCCCTCCAGCGCCGCCGTCAGCATCGCCTGGTTGCTCGCCGTGGCATAGGGGCCATTGGAGCGGGCGAACGGAATGCGGTTACCGCCAATGATCGCCACACGGCGCAATTGAGTCATGGAAAGCTCCCTTTGTCTGTTATGGACCTGATCACTGAGCCTAGTCGAACGACTGCTACCCTGGGATGGTCAACCCTTTGAACCCCAGCCTTCGGAGAGCGTTCCATGTCTGACCGTTATATCGACTTCGCCAATTCAAGCCTCGGCCATCGTCTGGTCGCCGCCCTTGGCCTGCCGTCACCGGTACGCCTGGAACGCTGGCAAGCCGGGCGCCTGCGCCCGGTGGACGGTGCGCTGCTGCTGGGCGGCGGCGCGCTGGCAAACCGGGTGCAGGCGTTTGCCAACAAACTCACCGATGCCATTTACAGCTATGGCACCGAGACGTCGACATGGATTCCCGGGCACGGTCCCAAGCTCAAGGCCGTGGTGTTCGACGCCAGCCACTTGCAGCACACCGACCAACTCAAGCAACTGCGAGAGTTCTTCCAACCGCTGCTGAAAAACCTGGATAACAGCGCGCACCTGGTGATCCTCGGCCGCGCTCCGGAAAGCCTCGGCGATCCGTTTGCCGCCAGCGCCCAGCGCGCCCTTGAAGGCTTCAGCCGCTCGCTGGCCAAGGAGCTGCGCCACGGTGGGGTGTTGCAATTGCTCTATGTCGGCAACGGCGCCGAAGACCAGTTGGAAGGCGCGCTGCGCTTCTTCCTCTCGCCCAAAAGTGCGTACATCTCTGGCCAAGTGATTCGCCTGCAGGCCTGCGCTACGCCTGTCGAGGACTGGACTCGCCCCTTGGCCGGTCGCAAAGCGCTGGTTACCGGTGCGGCCCGTGGCATCGGCGCGTCCATCGCCGAAACCCTGGCCCGCGATGGCGCTGAGGTCATCCTGCTGGATGTGCCCCAGGCCAAGGCCGATCTCGAAGCGTTGGCCGCGCGACTGGGGGCGCGCACGGTGGTGCTGGATATCTGCGCCGAAGACGCCGCCGGCCAATTGATCGAACACCTGCCCGATGGCCTGGACATCCTGGTGCACAACGCCGGGATCACTCGCGACAAGACCTTGGCCAACATGACGCCGGAATACTGGGACGCGGTGCTGGCGGTGAACCTCAACGCCCCCCAAGTGCTGACCCAGGCCCTGCTCGACAGTGGTGCCCTGCACGACAACGCCCGCGTGGTGCTGCTCGCGTCCATCAGCGGCATCGCCGGTAACCGTGGGCAAACCAACTATGCCGCGAGCAAGGCGGGCTTGATTGGCCTGGCCCAGGCATGGGCACCGCTGTTGGCGGAACGCGGGATCAGCATCAACGCCGTGGCCCCAGGCTTTATCGAAACGCAGATGACCGCGCACATTCCATTCGCGCTGCGTGAGGCCGGGCGGCGCATGAGTTCGCTGGGCCAGGGCGGTGTGCCGCAGGACGTCGCCGAGGCCGTGGCGTGGCTGGCCCAGCCGGGCTCCGGTGCGGTCAGCGGGCAAGCGCTGCGGGTGTGTGGGCAAAGTCTGCTGGGAGCATAAGCATGCATTGGCAAACCTTAGGCAGTACCCCGTTTCTGCCGCCGCTGTATTGGCGCGCGGCGCTCAAACGCAAGATCACTGGCAGCACCTTGCCTGAACAGGGCTTGCGCTGCAGGGTCAGCGTCAACCCCAGGGACGTGGCGGCCTATTGCAAGGTCTGCGGGTTTATCGACAGCCCGATGTTGCCACCCACTTACCCGCACATCCTGGCGTTCGGTTTGCAGATGAAATGGCTCACCGACACGCGCTTCCCCTTTCCCCTGCTGGGGTTGATCCACCTGAGCAATCGCATCCGCATTCATCGGCCGATGGGCAGCGTCAGTGACCTGTCCATTGGCGTGCACGCGCAAAACCTGCTGCCTCACGCCAAGGGCGCGACCTTTGACCTGGTGACCACCGTTGAAGATTCCCTCGGCCTGCTGTGGGAAGCCGAGAGTCGCATGCTGTGCCGAGGTGTGAAGCTCGAAGGCGAAGCAACGGATGATTCGCAAGCCACATCCGCACAGGTCAGCGAACTGGCCCGCTGGAATGCCCCTGCCGATATCGGCCGCCGCTATGCCCGTGTCTCGGGCGACTACAACCCGATTCACCTCAGCGCCTTGAGCGCAAAATTGTTCGGTTTCCCCCAGGCCATCGCCCATGGGCTGTGGAACAAGGCGCGCACGCTCGCCGCCCTGGCTGAGCATCTGCCCGCCGCCAATATCGAAATAGCGGTCGAATTCAAGAAGCCGGTGCGCCTGCCCGGCGACGTGGTGTTGTTCGCCAGCGCTGCGGGTTCCAGCGGTGATTTGTGCTTGAAAGGCGCAGGCAATATTGAACATATGGTGGGTCGGTGGCGGCCAATCACCCCATGAATGACTGACAGAGCCCCCTCCCACAGGTTTTGCAGTGAGCTTCAGTGTGGAGGGTAGGCAGAGAGTATCCGGGCGACCGTCGTGCGAACGGCGTTGCTGCGCTCCTGGGGGTTGGGCGTACTGCTCATCAGTTGTTCGTCGCTGCCGCGCCACACCAGTTTGCCGTCCTTGCCGTCGAGCAGGTCGATCTGCAGGGTGGCGACCTTATAGGTGATGTTGCGCGTTTCGTTGTACATCGGCGCGCCCCAGTAGCCGTTCCACGGGCCGCCCCAGGCGCCGCCGTAGTTGGTGGTGACTTGTTGCTGACGGTCTTCGACGATCAGGTAGGCCTGCACGTTCACGTCAGCCCGGGTGCCGGCCGCCGCCGGGCGCAGGCCGCGCTGGTCGAGTTGTTCGCCAACGGCCTGGCGGATGCGTTGTTCGGTGAGGTCACTCTTGATACGCGGATCATCGGGGCGGTATTGCAACGCCGGGTCTTTCCAGGCCCAACTGCGGTAGGCGCCGAAATCTCGGCTGGCATCAAAATCGTGGTTGACCTGGCTGGTCTGACAACCGCCCAGCAGCACGACAACGGCAAGCATAGCGATGCGACGAAACATGATGATCTCCAAAACGACCCAGGCTTTAAATGAGAATAGCGGTTAACGCGGAGGATACGCCGCCATCGCCTTTTGCACCGCCTGGCGCAGTGCATCCGCACGTTCGCCGAGGCTGCCCTGGCTGGCGGTTTCAGCACTGGTGCTCCACACCGGTTGGCCAGTGCGCGCGTCGAACAGATTGACCCGCACCACGGCCACCGTCACCTCATAGGTGCGCACGATCGGCGCCGAGTTGTACATGCCGTAGCCGTTGCCATAGCGGTTATAGCCGCCGTAGCCGTAGCCATAGTCGTCCTGGACTTGTCTGAGGCGCTTCTCCAGACGCACATCGGCGCTCACCAACAGGTCGGGCGCGCGCGCGTCATGCAACGGGCGCAAGCCGCGCTGGTCGAGGGCACCGCTGACCGCTTCGGCGATTTGCGCCGAATCCGCCCACGCCGTGCCCGCCGGCAACTGGCCGTTGCGCCAGGCCCAATTGCGATAGGCGCCGTAATCGCGCACCGGCGCCGGGTAGGCGCTGGCATCAAAGGTGCTGGCCGCCTGGGCCGGCGCCGGCGGCATCGGGGCCGAGGCTGCGACATAGGGATTGGGGCTTGAGCAAGCGCCCAGGCCGAGGGATAACAGGATCAAACAGAGACGACGCATTTCGACCTCCGCAGACTGGGCCGCTTAAACCGGACGGCAGATCCAGTGCAAATAACGCCCAAGCCCGGCAAAGCTTGGATGACGACGGTGAGCGAGTTCCATCTCTACAAGGTCCTGAAGATTGGCGCGGGCCTGGAATTCAACCGGCATATAATCGTGGAACACCCGCACCCCACTTTGGCTTTCGACCTGCCACAGTCCCTGGAGTTGCGCCGCCAATTCGCGTGGGTCGAGGGGTTGTTGCGGGGTGAGGCTTTGCTTCTCGCCGGCCATATCGTTCTTGCGCATTTTGCGGAAGTGGCCTTTGAGCAGATTGCGGTAAATCAGCGCATCGCGGTTGTAGAACGCCAGGGACAGCCAACCACCGGGCACCGTCAGCTGATGCAGCACCGGCAGGATCGCATGGGGTTCGGCCAGCCATTCCAGCACGGCGTGGCACAGCACCAGGTCGTAGGGTTCGGTGAGTTGGCCGAGCAGGTCTTGCCAGGGCGCATGGATAAAGGTCGCGGTCTGCCCGGCGTCGGCAAACCGCTGGCGCGCGCCGTCGAGCATCGGCTCGGCGGGTTCGGCCAGGGTCACCTGGTGCCCGCGCTCGGCCAGCCACAGCGACATATGCCCCAGGCCTGCGCCAATATCCAGCACGCGCAAGGGGCGGTCCGGCAGCGCTTCGGCCAGGTCGGCCTGCAACACCGCCAGGCGGATCGCGCCTTTGGCGCCACCGTAGATTTTCTCGGCAAAGCGCGTGGCCAACAGGTCGAAATGACGGTCACTCATGGGTAAACCGCCGCTCGCTGTCGGCCAGTTTGGCGCGCACCACTTCGTTCATGTCCAGGCCCAGTTCGCTGCACAGCAACAGCAGGTACAGCACGATATCGCCGACTTCCTGCCCGGCGTGGGCGAGTTTATCGGCAGGCAACTGGCGCGATTGGTCTTCGGTCAGCCATTGGAAGATTTCCACCAGTTCGGCCATTTCCACACTGGCCGCCATGGCCAGGTTTTTCGGGCTGTGAAACGGCTTCCAGTCGTTGGTATCGCGGATGCGGTGCAGGCGTTCGGTGAGGTGTTCGAGGTTCATGCTGGGCTCCTGAAGGTGTGTAGCTTCGGGGGGATGCGCCTTGAAGGCAAGTGAATCACTTGGAGTGACCTTCAGGCCCCCATCGGGAGGGGCGGTGCGACGGTTCGACTTGCTTCCGACGGCTATTTAATCAACAACGCTGAATTCCAAGCGGGCAGTTTGGCCAGCCTCATCAAGGACACTGAGCTGATAACGCCCCAACCGCTCGAAACTGGTATTGATAAAGTCCTGATTGGCACTGTCCCCCAGCGGCTCACCGTTGAGAAACCACCAGCGTCGGCCACTGCCGCCCAGGGCGGAGAGTTTCAGGCGCAGGACTTGCTGGCTGCCGGCGGGCAGGCGTAGCTGGTCGCCCTCGCGGATACCGACAATCGACAGCGGCGAAGAGGCCGCCAAGGCCGGCGGCGGGCAGTCCGGGTCGGCCGCCGGGATGCGCGCTTCCCGGCGCTCCGCCCTGGGCAGCCAGGGTTCCAGTGGCGCCGGCCACAAGGCGATATTCCGGGCGACCGCGCCTGGGCAATGGGCATCCACCCGCAGCCCCTTGGCATTGACCCAGACATTGTCCATCAACCCCACGCTCAGCGGTTGGTCCAACGCTTGCAAGGTCGGCGGCGTGGTGTTGTCCAGCGTCCAGGCAAAGCGTTGGCGCCGGCAATTGGGATCGCTGCGGCTCATGGGCTGGCCCAGCGGCCAGCAGATCGCCGCCACGCCGACATTGGCCGGCACCGCTTTCACGGGGGCGCTGATGCCGCGCTGGCTGTCGCGGTTAGTCAGCACGTCGTGCACCTGCAACATCAGCGGCGCCGCCGAAGCCAGGCCGAACTGACCCGGCACCGGCGTGCCGTCCGGTCGGCCGATCCATACGCCGATCAAATAGCGCGGCCCCACGCCAATTGCCCAGGCATCGCGAAAGCCATAGCTGGTGCCGGTTTTCCAGGCCAGCACCGGGCGCTGTACCAGCTCGGCACGCGGATCGCGGTCCGGTCGCGCCTGGCCACTGAGGATACGCCGCACAATCCAGGCCGACCCTGGCGACAGTAACGGCCGTTCTCTAAGCGTGTCGTCCGGTTGAAATCGCAGGGTCGCGCTCTTGCCGTCGCGGGCGAAGGCGCTATAGCCGCTCACCAGGTCTTCCAGCCGACTGCCCGCGCCGCCGAGGATCAAGGCCAGATTGGGCTCGGCCAACGCCGGCAATACCAACGGCACACCGCCGATGCGCATCTGCGCGGCAAAGCGCTTGGGCCCGTAAGCCTCCAGCAACTGCACCGCCGGCAGGTTGAGTGAACTGGACAACGCCGTACTCGCCGGCACCGCGCCGGTAAAGCCCATCGAGAAGTTGCCCGGCCGGTAGTCGCCGTAACGCCGGGGTACGTCCTGCAACAGCGATTCGGAGTGAATCAGCCCTTCATCCAGCGCCATGCCGTACAGGAAGGGTTTCAAGGTGGAACCGGGCGAGCGCAGCGCGCTGATCATATCCACATGGCCGAAACGTTTGGCGTCGCTGATATCCACCGAGCCCAGGTAGGCGCGCACGGCCATGCTCTCTTCCTCGACCACCAGGATGGCGGCGGAGGTGTGTTCCGGCAACCGCGCACGCCAGCCGAGCAGCAGGTCTTCGAGGCGGCGTTGCAGGGTAGCGTCCACGGTGGTGCGAATCAGCGGCGGGCTGTCGGGGCGGTTCAGGCGGCGCGCGAGCAACGGGGCAAGGCTCGGCTCCAGGCGCGGGGCGAGCAGCAGCGGTTCTTCCAGGGCTTCATCCACGGCCGGTTGCGGCCATACCTGAAACTCGCCCAGGCGGCGCAGCACTTTGTCCCGGGCGGCCTGGGCGCGTTGCGGGTGACGGTCCGGGCGCAGGCGGCTCGGCGCCTGGGGCAACACCGCGAGCAAGGCGGCTTCGGCATGGGTCAGTTGCGCCGGGGACTTGCCCAGGTAGGCCCAACTGGCCGCCGCTACACCCTGCAAGGTGCCGCCAAACGGGGCACGGTTCAGGTACAGGTTGAGAATCTGTGCCTTGGACAGGTGCCACTCCAACTGCGCGGTGCGCCACAGCTGGCGCAGCTTGCCAAGGAAGGTGCGCGGGTGCGGATCGAGCAAGCGCGCCACCTGCATCGACAAGGTGCTGCCACCCGACACCACCCGCGCGCCGGTGAGGTTCTGCCAGGTCGCACGGGCCAGCGCCAGCGGGTTTACGCCGGGGTGCTGGTAAAACCAGCGGTCTTCATAGGTGAGCAGTGCGTCCAGGTAGTACGGCGAGACCTCGCTGGTTTGCACGGGGTAACGCCACACGCCATTGGCATCGGCAAACCGCCACAACGGCGTGCCATCCTCGGCCAGCACTACCCGCGCCAGGTCGTCCTGAGGCAGGGGCAAGGGCCAGATGCGGTCGGCCAGCCACACCAGCGCAGTCACCAACACCACAAAACCTAAAGCCCAGCGCAGTAAACGCCCTTGGATGATTAATCGAAACCTCAAACCGGCAAACCTCTATGCTTGTAGGGAACTAGCCCGTCGCAATAACAACCAAAGGCACAGACACGCCCACCCTCTCATCAGGACACACACATGCAGGTAGAAAGCTTTTTCGAATGGTTGGGCCAGGCGCTCGGTTCCATCATCCGTTTTATCGTCGATGGCCTCAGCGGACTGTTCGGTGCCCTGACCCATGCCGGTGGCAACTTTATCGAAGGCCTGTCCCGCACCCTGGGCATGGATACATCGATCATCAGCATCCTCACCCTGATCATCGGCCTGATGCTGCTGTACTCGGCAGTACGTGCGTTCATGCGGGCGTCGGTGATCATGGGGATTATCTGGTTGATGCTGGGCCTGTGGCTGCTCAGTTGGGTCGTGCACTGATCCTGAACGTGCCACAGTCCCCTGTGGGAGTGGGCTTGCCCCCTCCCACATTCATCTTCATTCCAAACTGAATTATCAGCGGCCCTTGATCACCAGGTCCGCCGGCGTTTCCCCCACCGCCTGCCAGTTCGGCCGGTACATCGACTCCACCTGCGGCGGCGGCACGCGGTAAGTGCCTGGCGTCACAGCACGCGCCAGGTACAGCAGGTGCGTGGTGCCATCGCTCTCCAGGTTGATCGCCGCCACATAACGGTCATCGCGGAACTCCTGATGCTTGAGCGCCGCGTTCTGCATCGACTCGCGCCACTCCTTCACTTGGCTGCTGGCGTTTTCCAGGCTGGCGGCGCTTTGCGCCAGGTTCTGGTTTTCCAGTTCCAGGCCGGCGGGCAGCAGGTCGACCACCAAGGCATCCGGCACACGCTGCTTGGCACTGACCGCCAGATGCACCAGTACCAGGTCACCGCTGTTGAGGTTGCGCAGGTTCAGCGGCTGGCCGTTCATGCCCAGGTATTCGCGGCGGATGCTCAGGTTGTCGCCACCCGGTGCCGGGGGCACCTGCGGATAGCCCGAGATCGTCAGTTGTTGGTATACCGGCGTATCGCCTTGATTGCCCAGGCTCAAGTCGCTGGACAGCAGTTTGTCGTCCAGTTGCAGCGTCGATTGCTGGTTGTTCAACTCACGCACGCCGCCGCTGCCAGTCAGCGACACCTGCCAGCTCGCCTCAGGCTGGGCAAACCCAAGCCGCCCGGCAAGGAACAGCGAATTGCGTTCCTGGGTCGACAGGTACGGGCTGGCCGCCAACTGGTCCGACAGGCTGAACAAACGTTCCTCGCGCTTGCCCTTGGCCAAGTCATTCTCTTCCAGCAAGGCCAGGATCATCGCCTGGTCCCGCAGCGGGCTGCCATAGTCGGCCAGCCATTCCTTGGCGCTGCGCTGCGCCGCCAGACCGGCCTGCAACGCTTGGTCCGCGCGTGGCTGGTCGCCCATCTTTTGCAGGGCGATCGCCAACTGCACCAGTGGCAACCCGGAACGCGCGTCGCTGCGCCGCTCGAAAATACTGCGCAACGCGCCCAACGGCGCCTGCTGACTGCGCGCCAACACCATGCCTGCATAGGCCTGCACGGCAAAGCGCGTGTGTTCGGCGTTGTCGCTGTAATCAACCTCGATCAGGTTGCGCTCCTGCACATACCGCAACAGGCGTTCGCTGGCCTTCTTCAGCGCTTCAGGCGGCACGGCGAAGCCCTGGTCGCGGGCGCGCAACAGGAAGTCGGTGACATAGGCGCTCAGCCAATACTCTTCTTCGCCATCGGCGCCCCACAAACCGAAGCTGCCGTTGTAGCGCTGCATGCCCAACAGGCGTTCGATGCCCAGCTCGATCTTGCGTTTACGCTCGGCATCCGGCTCGCCCTTGATGCTCAGGCGCTTGAGCAACGCGTCATCGGCATACAAGGAGGGATAGAGGCCGCTGGCGGTCTGCTCCAGGCAACCGTAAGGGTACGCCTTGAGCGCTTTGATCTGTGCCCCGAGATTCAGCGGCGGCCGGCTCGACAGACTCAACAGCGCTTCGCGCCCCGAGGTATCGAATTGATCAAGGGTTCCGGCAGGCAAGTTCCACGGTTCGCTTTTAAGCACCGCGCGGTAATGCTTGAGCAGCGCCGGGTAGGCAGGGCGCACGCCCAAGGTCCATTCACGGCTGAACGGCGGCAGGTTTTCACCCGGCAGGTCCAGCCCGTTAACTGTCACCTTCACCTTGCCCTGGCCCAAACCGCCCCAGGCTTTGACCGGGATGCGCAACGTGGTGCGCTGGCCTTGCTTGAGTTCAACGGTTTGCGCGGCACTGTTGACCAGCTCCAACTGGCCGTCGGCACTCAGTTGTACCTCCAGTTTCTGCGCCTTGCCCGACAGGTTGGACAGGTCCAGCGCCAGGGTGGTCTGGTCTCCGCCCGCCAGGAAACGCGGCGCCGACAGCTCGGCGATCAGCGGCGCGGCGATCACCGTCTTGGCTTCGGCCATGCCATAGCGATCATCGCTCCAAGCCTGGGCCATCAGGCGCAGTTCGCCGTTGAAGTCAGGGATATTGACGCTGACTTCGCCCTCGCCTTTGTCGTTCAGGGTCACCGGCGCGCTTTGCAGGGCGACGATGGTCACGCTGGTGTCCGGGCGCTTGCCGCCCTTGGCCAATGCCGCGTCACCACCGAAGGCCAGGCTGGCCAGGCGGCCCTGACCGGCTTCGATCAACTGGCCGTAGATATCGAACTGGTCCACACCATAGGCCTTGCGGCCGAACAGGCTGGAGTAGGGATCGGGCGTCGGGTACTCGGTGATATTGAGGATGCCCACGTCCACTGCCGCGACCAGCACATGCACCTGCCTGGGTACGCTGCCGTCGGCATTTTTGGCCGCCACTTTCACCGTCAACGGTTGTTTGGGGCGCATTTTTTCCGGCGCGGTGAGGGTCACGCCGAGCTTGCGCTGGGTACGGTCCAACGGCAGATGCAGCAGGCCCACCGCCCGTTTGGGGGTGATATTGGCTTTGCGCTCGCCGGGACGAATCACCAGCGCACTCACGTACAAGTCATGGCGCGACCATTTCGGGTCGAGCTTGACCGCAAAGCTTTTGCCTTCGGCCGGCACGTCGATTTCCTGCCACCACAACGGCCCTTCGGCGGACTCCACCAACAGGTAACCTTTACCGGCGGCGGGCGGCGTGACGGTGACGTTGGCGGTATAGCCGTCGCCATACGCCGGTTTATCCAGCCCCAGCTTGACCTGATCGGGGCGCACGGCACCGCCTTCGGTGTTGTCCTGGGCCTGGTAACCGGCCCAGAAACGCAGGCTGCTGACCAAACCGGTCTGCGGGTCCTCGACTTCCACGCGGTACGGCCCCCACTCCACCTGGAAGCTGACCTTGGCGGTGTCGCCGGCCTTGATGTTCAAGGTCTGCTCGTCGAGGTTGAGGAATTTCTCGTTGTAGTGATAGCTCCAGCCGTCGCTGTCCGAGTAGTTCCAGTAGTAATCGCGACGCTCACGAACCAGGCGCACCTTGAGGTTCTGCGCGGCGAGTTTCTGCCCGTCCGGGTTGGCCAGCAGCACTTCGAATTCCGCCGGGCCATCGCCATTGGTTTCAGTGCCGTCAAACAGCCCACGCAGGCCCGGCAACCGCTCGGCCGGCCAGATCGGCTGCACCAGGCGCCGAGTGATCGGCCGCCCGCCTGACTCCTGCAGGCTGGCCTGCACGATCAGTTGCAGCGGCGACTTGGCCTCGGTCCATTTGCTTTCCAGGGTCAGATTTTCCTGGCCCTTGGCGTCCAGTACGCTCTCGTCCAGTTCGAAATCCTGGCTCAGCTCCTCTTCGGTGACGGAACCAAACTGGTAACCCGGCAAGGCCTTGACCGCCTCACGTAACGGCCGCACATACACTTGCCCGCTGACCCGATTGCCGGAAGCCGGCGCGCCGTACAGGTAGCGCCCGTTGACCTGAATCACTGGGTTATCCGCCGGGCTCAGCGGCGTGTCGCTGCCCTTGAGTTCCAGCGCCAGACGCTCGGGCAGGAAGTCTTCGACGAGGAATTCATACAGCTGCGGCTTGCCATCGCCCAGGTCAAACACCAGCTGCCAGCGCCCGGTCGGTGCTTCGCCGGCCAGTTGCAGTGAGTATTGATAGAGGCCGGACGCGTCGGCGTCCCACACGAACTTGCGGCTGACCTGTTCGTCCGGGCGGCGCACTTCGACACTCACCGGTTGCGGCTTGACCGCCTTGCCGTCCTTGTCGCGCAGCAGCGCATTGAGCAGCACGGTTTCGCCGGGGCGATACAGGTCTCGTGGACCGAACACAAAAAATTGCAGCGGGTGCGACGGCTGGCCGCCGATATCGAACTCAGCCAGGTCCAACGCGGCGCTGTCGAGGCGCAACAGGCTGGTCTGCTCGCCCTGCTTGGCCAACAGCACCTGGGCTTTTTTCGGCAACGGCAACTCGGCGTGGCCGCCCTTCTCGGTCTTGCCCTGGCCCACGACGCGGCCGTCGGCATCTAGCACTTCCAGGTCCACGCCATCCAGCGCCTTGCCGCCGTCCAGGGCCTGGGTAAACACATCCAGGCGATTGGCGTAGCGGTGCACCGACAGGCCGATATCACTCAAGGTAAACAGCGTGGCCGGTTGCGAATAGTTGTAGGTGCCCGAGGCGCGCATCACCGCCAGATACACGCCCGGCTGCTGCAGTTGCTTGAGGCCGGCGATGGGCAGCAACAGGGTTTCGCGGGTGTTGCGTGCCGGGTTCAGGTCGAAACGGCCGCCGTAGACCAGATCGGCCAGCGGCAGCAATTCGCGGGACTCATAACTTTGCAAGCTGGTATTGCGCCCCCATTGCGCCAGGAATGACGGCAGCGATTCGGGCTTGATGCGGAAGAATTCGACGTCGATCTTGTCGACGTTCAGCGCGATCACCGGCAGCCCTTCGGCCAGGCGCGTGGGCAACAGCGTGCCACGGCTGGCGAAGCCGACGGTGGCTTGCAGGTCGCGGGTTTCCAGGCGGGCGGTGTACTCGGCGGCGAGCTTGTTATCGTTGACCGCCTTGACCCCGGCGTCCACCGTCAGCACCAGTTTGCGCTGCGGTTCGAGATGGCGCAGGCGCAGTTCCATCAGGTTATCGGACAGTTCCCAGGCGCCGTCGACCTTGCCGGACTTGCTGTCCACCAGATGCAGTTTGTCGGCGAATTTCTGATCAGGGTCCAGGGGAATGGAAAAACTCACCGACAAGGTGCTGGCGCCGTCCAACTGCACCTCGGACACGTCCACCACGCTCAACTCACGCCCGGCGTAACGCTGCTTCAACGCCGCCACATCCACCGCCGCCTTGACCGGTTTCGGTGTGGCGGTCGTGGCCGCCGCAGGCGCTGTGGGGGCAGCCGGTTTGTCGGAAGAATCGCAGGCACTCAGCAGGGCCAGCGCGCAGGCGAGGAACAGTCCTTTGTTAAGCATGGGGCACTCATCGTCAGAGGGAACCGGGGGTGTGAACTATATATCAGCGCCGGCACAGCCGATGTGGCGCTGGTCACATTGACCGACGGAGGGTGGTTTTGTTCTGGATGAGCCTGAAGCCAAGACAAATCCCACAGCCTCTGAAGATCAAAATGAGGGAGGGGGACTTGCCCCTCCCACATTGGTTCTACTGCGTAGCTGATGGACAGTTACAATGCCGCTCCCCCGAAGGAGCCCGCATGCCCACCTTACTCACCGACTGGCGCCACCGCCCCACCCACCGCCGTGTATGGGCGTTGGCTGCGCCGATGATCCTGTCGAATATCTCGGTGCCGCTGGTGGCCCTGGTCGACAGCATGGTCATCGGTCACCTGCCTCATGCCCATCAGCTGGGCGCTGTGGCCGTCGGGGCCAGCCTGTATACCTTTCTCGCCTGGGCCATGGGGTTTCTGCGCATGGGCGCCACCGGTTTCGCCGCCCAGGCCGCCGGGCGCAATGACGGCGCGGCATTGCGGCAAATCCTGCTGCAAGGTTTGCTGTTGGCGCTGGGCCTGGCGCTGCTGCTCGGCACCGTGGGCATTCCCCTGAGCCACCTGGCCCTGGAATGGATGCAGCCTTCGCCTGCACTGAACCTGCTGACCCGCGACTTCTTCCACACTCGCCTGTTCGGCCTGCCCGCGGCGCTGGCCAGCTATGCCCTGGTCGGCTGGTTCCTCGGCACGCAGAACGCCCGCGCGCCGCTGGCGATCCTGCTGACGACCAACCTGGTCAACATCGCCCTGAACCTGTGGTTCGTCCTCGGACTGGACTGGGGCGTGGTCGGCTCCGCCCGCGCCTCGGTGATCGCCGAATGGACCGGCGCCCTGCTCGGCCTGGCCCTCACGCAAAACGCCCTGCGCGCCTATCCCGGACACATCGCCTGGGTTGCGCTGAAGCGGTGGCAAAGCTGGCGCCCGCTGCTGGCGGTGAACCGCGATATTTTTATCCGCAGCCTGGCATTGCAGTCGGTGTTTTTCATGATCACGGTGCAGGGCACGCGGCTGGGGGATGCCACCGTCGCCGCCAATGCGCTGTTGCTCAACGGCCTGTTGCTGACCGCGCATGCACTGGACGGCTTGGCCCACGCAGTTGAAGCGCTGTGCGGTCACGCCATCGGCGCACATGATCGCCACGCGTTAAGGCGATCATTGGTAGTGGCTTGTGGTTGGTCACTGATCGCCAGCCTCGGTTTCGCCCTGCTGTTCACCTTTGGCGGGCACCTGTTTATCGCCATGCAAACCGATATTCCCAGCGTGCGCGAAACGGCGGACATTTACCTGCCTTACCTCGCGGTACTGCCGTTGATTGCGGTGTGGAGTTATTTGCTCGATGGCTTGTTTATCGGCGCAACGCGCGCACGGGAAATGCGCAATGGGATGGTGCTGACGGTGCTGTTGGTGTTGCCGGTTGCGTGGGGGTTGCAGGAGCTGGGTAACCACGGGCTGTGGATAACCTTCCTGCTGTTCATGGCGGTACGCAGCCTGACCCTGTGGGCGATTGCCTGGCGCCTGAATCGGCAGGGGCTTTGGCTGGGCGTTAACTGAAGAAATGCAATCCAATGTGGGAGGGGGCTTGCCCCCTCCCACATTTTTTATGAGGACAGGTAGGAGGAGCGGGTCAAGCCAAGGCGCAACGCATCCAGGAACTGGGTGCGCTCACTGGCACTGATCTTCGCGCTGGCGCACTTATCACGGTAGTGAGTCATCAACTCCTCCGGCGACAAGTGCACGTAGCGCAGCATGTCTTCGATGGTGTCGTGGGTCTCGATCCCGGCGCTGTACACCGAACCATCCTCACGCTGGTAGATGTTCACCGAGTCGGTGTCACCGAACAGGTTGTGCATGTCGCCCAGAATCTCCTGGTAGGCGCCCACCAGGAAGATGCCCAGCAGGTAGTCTTCACCCTCGTTCAAGGCGTGTACCGGCAGGCTGGTTTCGATGCTCTGCTCGTCGACGTATTGCTTGATCTTGCCGTCGGAGTCGCAGGTCAGGTCTTGCAGCACGGCGCGACGCAACGGTTCTTCGTCGAGGCGGTGCAGCGGCAGAATCGGCAGCACCTGGCCGATCGCCCAGGTGTCCGGCAGGCTCTGGAACACCGAGAAGTTGCAGATGTACTTGTCGGCCAACTTGTCATTGAGTTCGTCCAGCACCTGGCGGTGCGAGCGCTGGCGGGCTTTCAACGAGTTATGCAGGCGGCGGCATACCGCGAAGTAACACTGTTCGGCCAGGGCTTTTTCGGCCAGGGTCAGCTTGCCGTCGGCGTACTGGGTGGCCACGTCGCTCATGTAGTGGGTCGCGCGCCAGTAGGTTTCGGTGACCATTTCGATGTCGGTCGGGCCGAGCAGGTCCACCAGCCACTGCACGGTTTCCGGCAGGCTTTCCTTGTTTTCGATCTTTGGGATTTCGTCGTTGTGTTTCTCGACGTCGGTAACCTGCACCACCAGCATGGCGTGGTGGGCAGTCAGCGAACGACCGCTTTCGGAGAAGATATTCGGGTGCGGCAGGCTCTGCGCATCGCAGAACTCCTTGAGCATGCCCACGACCACGCCAGCGTAGTCGTCCATGTCGTAGTTGATCGAGCTGGCGTTGCGCGAGTGAGTCCCGTCGTAGTCCACGCCCAGGCCGCCACCGACGTCGATGTGGTCCACCGGCAGGCCGAGGTTGCGCAACTCGCCGTAATAACGGATGGCTTCCTTGAACCCGTGCTGGTAGTCGGCCAGGTTGGCGATCTGCGAGCCCATGTGGAAGTGCAGCAGGCGGATGCCCTGGTCCAGGCCGGCAGCGCGGAAGCGCTCGACCACCGACAGCAACTGCGCCGCCGACAGGCCGAACTTGGATTTCTCGCCACCGGTGTCCGCCCACTTGCTCGACGCCAGGGACGACAAACGCACGCGCAGGCCGACCTGCGGCTTGACCTTGAGGCTCGCGGCCTCTTCGATCACCAGGCCGACTTCGGATTCTTTCTCGATCACGATAAACACGTTGTGGCCGAGCTTCTGGCCCATCAGCGCCAGGCGGATGAATTCACGGTCCTTGTAACCGTTGCACACAATGGTGCCGCCCTTCGGCGCCAGGGCCAGCACGGCCAGCAGCTCAGGCTTGGAACCGGCTTCCAGGCCGATGGACACGTTCTGGGTAGCGATGATGTTTTCGATCACCGCTTCCTGTTGGTTCACTTTGATCGGGTACAGCGCGGTGTACTTGCTCTGGTATTCCAGGCGCTCGATGTTCGAATCGAAGGCGCCGGTCAGCTGGCGTACACGGTCTTGCAGGATGTCGGGAAAGCGCACCAGCAGCGGCAGCGACAGGCCGCTTTTACGCAGTTGGTCGACTTGCTCGTACAGATCGACCGGCGTGCTGTTCGGGCCGTTCGGACGGACTTCAACGCGACCGGCTTCATTGATCGCAAAATACCCGGCCCCCCAATGGCGAATCCCGTAAACACTGCGGCTGTCCGCAACTGTCCATTGGCTGCCATCGTCTTTGCGTGTGCGTCGTACGGACATCGAAGTCCCCTATAAATGAAGGCGAAGGCGCCACCTCTCGTTCGAGGCTGGCGCAGTCTAAAGAATGAAAATGACGATTTGCCTGTAAGAAGGTGAGACCCCACTTGCAGGACAGAGTTTAGACACAGGTTGGGAAGAGGCCTTCAGCCGCCGGACTTCTTGGCCTTGTAACCGAGCTTGATCAGCTCGGCCAACAGCAGTTCGACGTGATCGCCCTGGATCTCGATGACACCATCTTTCAACGCGCCACCGGTGCCACAGCGCTTTTTCAGCGTGGTGGCCAATTCCTTGAGCGCGTCCTCTGGCAGCGGCACGCCGGTGATGGTGGTCACCGTCTTGCCGCCACGGCCCTTGCTCTCGCGTCGCACGCGGGCAATACCGTCGCCTTCGGGGATCAGTGTCTGTTTGCAGGTGCACGAATCCACGGGCTGACGGCAGTCCGGGCAGTGTCGACCTGCGTCAGTGGAAAATACCAGGCCACCAAGGGCGGCGAAGGATGCGGCTTTCTTGGCCACCGGCAATCCTCTAGGGGGATGAAAAGTGGCGCAGTGTAACGGCAAAAAGCGAAGTTGCTAAGGGCCAAATGGCGCCATTTCATGCAACTTTAGCGACGTAACGCCAGATAGCGTCGCAAGCCCTCTTGAGCGTCCGGGCAGTAAGGCTTTTGCCGCGCCTCGCTCAAGATCGTTTCAATCGGTAAAAAGCGCGCCTCCATGACTTCTTCCGGTTGCAGGCACAGTAGCCCGTCCCATACGGCAGAGTAAGACTTGCACCACAGCCTGCTGTCGCCGTCTTCAAAGAAGAAGTGGTCATGTTCGTTCAAGACCACCCCGCTGACGCCTAGTTCTTCTTCAAGCTCACGGGCCGCCGACTCGGCGTAGCTCTCCCCCGCCGCCACCATCCCGCCGGCCGCCGTATCCCAGAAACCGGGATACAACGCCTTGCTCAAGGTGCGCCGATGCACACACAGCTCACCCTTGGAGTTGAACAGGAAGATAAAGGTGCAACGGCCAATCAGGCCGCGCCGGCGCAGGTCGGACCTGACAAGGTGCCCGAGCAGGTTGTCCTGAGCGTCGACCCAGCAGATCAGTTCCGCATCGGAGGCCGCGCGGTGGGCGGCCTCCCGTTGAGTAGCGTCCATCATCAACCCTGGTTGAGGAGCTGACGCAAATCGATCACTGCAGCGTTGGCCCGGGAAATATAATTGGCCATCACCAGCGAGTGGTTCGCCAGTACACCGAAGCCACTGCCATTCAGAATCATAGGACTCCACACCGGCTCCTGCGAGGCCTCCAGCTCACGAATGATCTGGCGCACGCTGACCGTGGCGTTTTTCTTGGCCAGTACGTCGGCAAAGTCGACTTCGATGGCACGCAGCAGATGCGACAGGGCCCACGCCTGGCCACGGGCTTCGTAGAACACGTTGTCGATCTGCATCCATGGGGTTTCCACCACTTCCTCATCGACCTGCGGCACTTCGCCCGGCGCCAGCGCCTCGGTTTTCAGCGCGGTGTTCAGCTTGACTCGACCCACGCTGGCCGACAGGCGCTGGGACAACGAACCCAAACGGGTGGCGACATCGCCCAACCAGTTGTTCAGGTTGTCGGCACGCGCATAAAACAGCGCGCCGCGCTGGTTCGGGTCGGACAGGCGCGCTTCGTAGCGGCTCAGGGAGTTGATGCCTTCCTGGTATTCCGACTCGCTGGAGGGCAGCACCCAGCTTTTGTTGTCGAAGTTGAAACGCGGCTCGGCCTTGGCCAAATCGGCGTCTTCGGCCGACTGCGACTGGGAGCGGGCAAAGTCTTTACGCAGGGCGCGGGTCAGGTCGCGGACCTGCACCAGCACGCCGTATTCCCAGCTCGGCATGTTGTCCATCCACAGGCCTGGCGGGAAACGGTCGTTGGAGATATAGCCACCGGGTTTGTTCAGCAAGGTGCCGACCACGGTCTTGAGGGTTTCGACGGTGGTGTAGCCCACCACCATTTGCTTGCCTTCCTTCTCGGCCGCAATTTGCGCGTTTTGCTGGACCGGGAACAGCGCCGGTTCTTCGCTCCAGTACCAGCCCAGGGCGCCGGTGACCAACAGGTACAGGCCGAGGACGCTGAGCACCGCTCGGCTCATCAGCAGAGTACGAAAATAGCTGCGGTTGGCCGACTTGGGCTCGGGGGCGGGGCCTTTGGTACTGCCTGCGCGGTTTTTCCAGTCCAGCATGGCGATATCCTTTCAATCACTTGAGTTCATGCACTTCAACGGGCGGCGTGCGTTCACACACTCCGACAGCAACCCTACCCCATCGTGCCAGCCAATGCGGGGCTTTTCATCAAACTGGCGCGTGCGGGAAGTTCGACTATAAAGGATGCACGCTTTTTACGCTGCGTGACCATCAGGTCATTAACTGAATGCCAGGGCCTCACAGTTAATTGATGTATGACACTCATACGATCGAAAAGAGGTGCTAGCATAGAGCCATCAGTTCGACCTCTGCATGCACCCTCACTAGTAGTCAGGATATGACCGAGCCAGAAGACCCCAGCCGCGAGCGCCTCAAGCAGCATTTTGCCCAGCGGGTAATTCATCAGGCACGTCAAATTCTTGAGATCTGGCAGCGCCTGCAACGCAGCGAATGGTCGAACACCGACCTTTGCGAACTCAGCGAAGCCAATCTGCGCCTGCTGCGCTTTGCCGAGCGTTTCGAACAACCCGAGCACGGCCAGCTGGCGCGCCATATCGGTGAATCGCTCAAGGCCGTGGACGAAAATCGCGGGCGCCTGAGCAGCCAACTGATCACCGAACTCAACCGCTTGATGCAGCGCCTGTCCCGTACCGGCCTGCGTCAGGGCGACCAGCTGGAACAAACCTTCCTGCCGCCGATGCGCAAGCCGATCTACGTGATGCTGGCCGATCACGACCGCGCCGAGCGCCTGGCCAAGCAACTGGAATTCTTTGGCATGAGCGCCCAGTCGCTGGACAGCGTGGCGGCGTTTCGCGCGTCGATGGCCGAGCGCCTGCCCTCGGTGATTGTGATGGATGTGGACTTCTGCGGTGCGGGCCTGGGCCTCAAGCTTGCCGCCGAAGCCCAGGAAGGCCTGGAACACAAGCTGCCGCTGCTGTTTTTCAGCCTGCATGAAACCGACACCCCGACCCGCCTGGCCGCCGTGCGCGCGGGCGGCCAGGAGTTCCTTACTGGCACATTGGAAGCCTCCAGCCTGCTGGAAAAGATCGAGGTGCTGACCTGCGTCGCCCAGTACGAACCCTATAAAGTATTGATCATCGACGACTCGCGGGCCCAGGCGCTGCACACCGAGCGGCTGCTCAACAGCGCCGGCATCGTCACCCGCACCCTGATCGAGCCGATCCAGGCCATGGCCGAGCTGGCGGATTTCCAGCCCGACCTGATCATCCTCGACATGTATATGCCGGCGTGTACCGGTACCGAGTTGGCCAAAGTGATTCGGCACAATGATCGCTATGTGAGCGTGCCGATCATCTATCTGTCGGCCGAAGATGACCTGGATAAACAACTGGACGCCATGAGTGAGGGCGGCGACGACTTCCTCACCAAGCCCATCAAGCCGCGCCATCTGATCACCACCGTGCGCAACCGCGCGGCCCGCGCCCGCCATCTCAAGGCGCGCATGGTGCGCGACAGCCTGACCGGGTTGTACAACCACACCCATATCCTGCAACTGCTCGAAGACTGCAGCTTCCGCGCACGCCGCGAGAACAAGCCGCTGAGCTTTGCCATGCTCGATATCGATCACTTCAAGCGCGTCAATGACAGCCACGGCCACCCCATGGGCGACCGCGTGATCAAGAGCCTGGCGCTGTTCCTCAAGCAGCGGCTGCGCAAGACCGACTACATCGGGCGCTACGGCGGCGAAGAATTCGCCATCGTGATGCCCGACACCGACTTGGAGTCGGCCTGCAAGGTGCTGGATGAGATTCGTGGGCGCTTCGCCGAAATTCATTACCCGGCCCAGCCCCAGGATTTGTGGTGCACCTTCAGCGCCGGGCTGGTGGAGCTGTGCGATGACTCCGATAGCTTGATGATGGCCGCTCAGGCGGACGAAGCGCTGTACCGCGCCAAGGGCGCAGGACGCAATCGCGTACAAGCCGCACGCACATCAAGGCAGAGTGCCACCTTTTCACCAGAATCCACTGACTCCGTCATAACGCTGTAATGGAAACGCAATAACTTCAGGCACTTATCTTTTGCTGTCGGTTGAAACCACGCATGCGCCTGAAGCTGCTGACCAATCTCAATACCCTTCTGCTGGTGGCCGTGTGCCTGGCACTCGGGGCGACGCTGTGGTGGTCGCAACGCGCGCTGGAACGCCCGTATTTGTTGATGGAGCGCTACCTGGGGCTGTCGCAGAGTTTCCAGAACCAGGCCGCGCGCAATATCGACGACTACCTGGCCAGCGGCGACGCCCTGCGCTTGAGCGGCGCCAGCCAAAGCCTGGAAAGCCTGCTGCAGCACCTGGATGAATTGCCCGCCGAGCTGACGCAAAACCTGCGCCCCAGCCTGGTGGACCTGGACGCCTTCAGCAAAACCGACCTGCTCGCCGCCGGCAAGTTGGCCGGCGACCCGCAAGCCCTGTTGGTGCAAGCCGAACGTGAACTGAGCGCGAACCTGGAGCAATTGAGCCAATACGCCATGGGCGTGAACACCCCCGAAGCAGCGCGTTATCTGCCGCCGTTGTTGGCCGCGTCCCAGCATCTGGGCAAGCTGTCCCTGGCCCGCGACAAACTGGTGAGCAGCGGACGCGCGGAACTGGCCGCCGACGTGGAGCGCGAAGTCGGCAGTATCCGCAGCCAGGCTGACCTGCTGGAGCAACTGCCTTTGCTCGGCGTCAAAGCCAGTACCGAATCCAGCACCGACGATTTTTCCGCCCTGATGGGCCTGGAAAACAGCGAAAAAGCCGAAACCCAGGACACCGGCGTCGATCTCAAGCGCGAACTCAACAGCTTGCTGACCCGCTACCCCGCCGAACTCAAGCGTACTCGCGAGCAGATCCAAAAACGCGCCGACCTGGCCGCCGCCACCCATCTGAAAATCAATGCGGTGCAACAGGCCATCGCCGCTCTTGAGCCGGTGGTGCGTGCACAACACGCCATTATTCAGGGCGAAGTGCGCCTGATGCAGGGCGTGATGATCGGCCTGATCCTGTTGATTGCGCTGTTGATCGACACCTTGCAACGGCGCCTGGCGCGCGTGCTGACCAACCTGGCGCCGGCCTTGTCGACCTGGGGTGAAGGCAACTTCAGCCAGCCGATCGCCCTGGGCAAGACCAACCGCGAACTGCACGACATCGAAGCCTCCCTCAACCGCTTGCGTGCCTATCTGGTGGATCTGGTGGGCACCATTCGCGGCAACGCCCAGGAAGTGGCCGGCAGCAGTCGCGCCCTCGCTGAACTGAGCAGTGGCTTGCACGACGGCGCCGAGCGCCAGGCCGGGGATACCGCGCAGATTCGCGACTCCCTGGGCGAACTGGAAGCCACCATCCAGCAAGTGGCCGGCGATGCCAGCCAGGCCGCCGGTGCCAGCCGCAGCGCGGGCCAGGCCGTGGAACAAGGCCAACGGGTGATCGGCTTGAGCCTTACCGGCCTGCATGCACTGGTGGGCGAAGTGCAGCAAAACGCACAGATGATCGAGAAACTCGCCGCCGAGTCCGCCACCATCGGCGGCGTGCTCACGGTGATTCGCTCGATTGCCGACCAGACCAACCTGCTGGCACTCAATGCGGCGATTGAAGCCGCGCGCGCCGGTGAAGCGGGACGCGGCTTTGCCGTGGTCGCCGACGAAGTACGCACACTGGCCCAACGCACCGCTGGCGCCACCGCCGAAATCCAGGGGTTGATCACGGGTTTGCAAACCGCTGCCCACCAATCGGTGGAAGGCATGCGCGCCCAGGTCGAACACGCCGAGGCCACCGCCCAGCAAGCCCAGGCGGCGGACGGCGCGCTGGACGAAATTGTCGGGGCCATCCAGACGATTTCCGACACGGCGGTGCGAATTGCCGACGTGACCGCGCAGCAGAGCGGCGCCGTGAGCGAAATTCGCGACAACAGCGAACGGATTCACCAGCTGGGTGAAGATAATTTGCTGCGCATCGGCGAGGGGCGCCGCCAGGGCGAGCACCTGTTGGTGCTGGGTGGGCAGCTCAATACGGCCGTGCAGGCCTTCCGCGTCTGACCTGCCTCATGAAGATCCAAAATCATATTTGATCTACAGGGGATTGAAGGGCGTATTACCCATGACCGGATCCCGCCCCCTAGTCACAAATTTCGCGCAATCCTCGCTAATCGTGCGGCCTACTGCATAGAACTGGACAGTCACAAAGGCTTTGCGGCATAGTCGCCGGGTTCTGCCGTACTCCCATCAATAACAAGGAACAGCCGATGGCGACCTTACTGGTTCTTCACGGACCCAACCTGAACCTGCTCGGCACCCGTGAACCGGGCGTCTACGGGGCAGTGACCCTGGATCAGATCAACCTCGATCTGGAACGACGGGCGCGTGAAGCCGGCCACCATCTGCTCTATCTGCAAAGTAACGCCGAGTACGAATTGATTGATCGCATCCATGCCGCGCGCGGCGAAGGCGTGGACTTTATCCTGATCAATCCCGCCGCTTTTACGCACACAAGCGTTGCATTACGTGACGCGCTGCTGGCGGTGAGCATCCCATTCATCGAAGTGCATTTATCGAACGTGCACAAACGCGAACCTTTCCGCCATCACTCTTACTTCTCCGACGTAGCGGTAGGAGTGATCTGCGGCCTTGGCGCCAGCGGTTACCGACTGGCCCTGGAGGCCGCCCTGGAACAGCTTGAAGAACAGGCTAAACGCCCCTGACCGACCCTTGGGAGTTGATGATTCATGGATATCCGTAAAGTTAAGAAATTGATCGAACTGCTGGAAGAATCCGGTATCGACGAGCTGGAAATCAAGGAAGGCGAAGAGTCCGTACGGATCAGCCGCCACAGCAAGACCCCGGCCCAACAGTTCTACGCACCGCAGATGCAAGCACCGGCTCCAGCCCCTGCCGCGCCTGCCGCCGCCGCTCCAGCTGCCGCAGCGCCTGCCGCTCCAGCAGCGCCTGCGCTGAACGGCTTCGTGGTCAAGTCGCCAATGGTCGGTACCTTCTACCGCACCCCGGCGCCGGGCTCGCCCGCCTTCGTTGAAGTCGGCAAGGCCGTGAAAGTGGGCGACACCATCTGCATCGTTGAAGCGATGAAGATGATGAACCACATCACCGCTGAAAAAGCCGGCACCATCGAATCCATCCTGGTAGAAAACGGTCAGCCGGTTGAGTACGACCAGCCGCTGTTCACCATCGTTTGAACCGCGGAGCGCCATCGATGTTGAAACCTGCGAAGAAACTGCAAAAAGTCCTGATCGCCAACCGCGGCGAGATCGCGCTGCGGATCCTGCGCGCCTGTAAGGAAGAGGGCATCAAGACCGTCGCTGTTTACTCGACGGCCGATACCGAATTGATGCACGTGAAACTGGCGGACGAGAGCATCTGCATCGGCCCGCCACTGGCCTCGAACTCGTACCTGAACATCCCGAACATCATCGCCGCGGCAGAAGTGACCGGCGCCGATGGCATCCACCCAGGCTACGGCTTCCTCGCGGAAAACGCCGATTTCGCCGAACAGGTGGAAAAATCCGGGTTCGCCTTCATCGGCCCGAAAGCCGAGACCATTCGCCTGATGGGCGACAAGGTGTCGGCCAAGGACGCCATGATCGCGGCCGGCGTGCCAACCGTTCCAGGTTCCGACGGCCCACTGCCTGAAGACGAGGAAACCGCCCTGCGCATCGGTCGCGAAGTCGGTTACCCGGTGATCATCAAGGCCGCCGGCGGCGGTGGTGGTCGTGGCATGCGTGTGGTGCACAAGGAAGAAGACCTGATCGAAGCCGCCAAGCAGACCCGTGCGGAAGCCGGCGCCTGGTTCGGCAACCCGATGGTCTACCTGGAAAAATACCTGACCAACCCACGCCACGTGGAAGTGCAGGTACTGTCCGACGGCCAGGGCCATGCCATCCATCTGGGCGACCGTGATTGCTCGCTGCAACGCCGTCACCAGAAGGTGTTGGAAGAAGCGCCGGCACCGGGCCTGGACGAAACCGCTCGCCAGGAAGTCCTCGCTCGCTGCGTCAAGGCGTGCATCGACATCAGCTACCGTGGCGCCGGTACCTTCGAGTTCCTCTACGAGAACGGTCGTTTCTACTTCATCGAGATGAACACTCGTGTGCAGGTAGAGCATCCGGTTTCGGAGATGGTCACCGGTATCGACATCGTCAAGGAGATGCTCAGCATCGCCGCCGGCAACGTGCTGTCCTTCACCCAGGACGACGTGAAGATTCACGGCCACTCCCTGGAGTGCCGGATCAACGCCGAAGACCCGAAAACCTTTATGCCGAGCCCAGGCCTGGTCAAGCATTTCCATGCCCCGGGCGGCAACGGCGTTCGCGTCGATTCGCACCTGTACAGCGGCTATAAGGTACCGTCCAACTACGACTCGCTGATCGGCAAGCTGATCACCTGGGGCGCCACTCGCGACGAGGCCATGGCCCGCATGCGCAACGCCCTGGACGAAATCGTGGTCGACGGCATCAAGACCAACGTCCCGCTGCATAGGGACCTGGTTCGTGATGAAGGCTTCTGCGAAGGTGGTGTGAACATTCACTACCTGGAACACAAGCTGGCCAATCAGTAAGTGCTCCACCCAACAAAGCCGCCTTCGGGCGGTTTTGTTGTTTGTGGGTAGCGTTTTTTATGAATGTATAAGGTCCAAATGTGGGAGGGGGCTTGCTCCCTATAGCGGTGTGTCAGACAGCAGATGTATTGACCGACACCCAGCAATCGGGAGCAAGCCCCCTCCCACATTTGACGGGCGTGCAGTCAGCAGTGTCGTCTTCTGCCGTTCGCTCGCGTAAACTTGCGCCCTTTCGCAGCCCCTCCCCGCTGCAGACTCATTCTTTTCAAAGGTGCCCGCCATGCCTTGGCTGCAAGTCCGTCTCGCCATCAGCCCAGAACAAGCCGAAACCTACGAAGACGCGTTCCTCGAAGTGGGCGCTGTTTCAGTGACCTTCATGGACGCTGAAGACCAGCCGATTTTCGAACCCGAACTCAATACCACCCCGCTGTGGTCCCACACCCACCTGCTGGCCCTGTTCGAAGACGGCACCGACGCCGCCGCCGTGCTGGCCCATATGGAGTTGCTCACCGGCGGCCCGCTGCCCGAGCATCACAGCGAAGTGATCGAAGACCAGGACTGGGAACGCAGCTGGATGGACAATTTCCAACCGATGCGTTTCGGCCAGCGCCTGTGGATCGTGCCGAGCTGGCACACTGCTCCCGAGCCAAACGCAGTCAACCTGCTGCTCGACCCGGGCCTGGCGTTCGGCACCGGCACCCACCCCACCACCGCACTGTGCCTGGAATGGCTGGACGGCCAGGACCTGACCGACAGCCACGTGCTGGATTTCGGCTGCGGCTCGGGGATCCTGGCGATTGCTGCGCTGTTGTTGGGCGCCAAGGAAGCCGTGGGCACCGATATCGACGTGCAGGCGCTGGAAGCCTCCCGCGACAACGCCGGGCGCAACCACATCCCCGAAGGAAAATTCCCACTCTACCTGCCTGAGGACCTGCCCCAGGTACAGGCTGATGTGCTGGTGGCCAATATCCTCGCCGGGCCGCTGGTCTCCCTGGCGCCGCAGTTGTCGAGCCTGGTCAAGCCGGGCGGCCGTCTGGCGCTGTCGGGCATTCTCGCCGAGCAAGGTGAAGAGGTTGCCGCCGCCTATGCCAGGGATTTCGAGCTGGACCCGATCGCCAACCGCGATGGCTGGGTACGCATCAGCGGTCGTCGGCGCTAGAATGAGCGCTTGCCTGAATCGGATGGCCGCATGACCGACAGTTTCGTCACCCAGTGCCCGCATTGCCAAGCCCGTTTCCGCGTCAACCATGCCCAGTTGAGCGTGGCCCGCGGCGTGGTGCGTTGCGGCTCGTGCCTGCAAGTGTTCAATGCCGCTCGCCAGTTGCTGGAGCAGCGCGCCCACGCGCCCGCACCCGAGCAGCCGGCGGCGGCTGAACCTGCGCCCGAGACGGCGCCCCAGGCACAGCGGGCGATCAGCCAGAAACAGTGGACTGCCGAAGAACTGGACCTGGACAACCTGGACCTGGACGTAGAACTTGCCAAGCTGGAGCGCCGCGAGATCCAGCATACGCAGCCGGCCGGCACAGAGCGTCGCCAAGCGGGTTCCGACCGTCGACAGAAGGAAGATGCCCTCAGCGCCAGCCGCGATACGGTCAAGGCCGAAGAGGAAAAATGGGCCGCCAGCCTGTTCAGCGAACCGCCTGAAGAACGCACCCACGTAGTCGAAGACGAGCCGGAACCGACCAAGGCCCCTGCGACACGGCAGCGCACCGAACCGTCCATGTCGCTTCACGTCGACGATATCGACGATATCGACGACGAACCGCCGATGCGGGCAACCCTTGGCGATGAACCCGTCGACCCGCCCGTCACCCCCGTGGCGGTAGACGCGGACGACACGGAGCCCGAAGAACACCCCCAGCAGCGCCGCAAGCGATTGCGCGCGCCTGCCAGCGAACACGACGACCTGCTGCAGGACCTGGAAGACGATCCGCTGCACCTTTACGCGCAAAAGCGCCCGTCGAGCTGGGGTCGCCGCCTGATCTGGCTATTACTGGTACTGATCGCCGCCGCCGGCCTGGCAGGTCAGTATATTGCCTATCAATTCGACGACCTGGCTCGCCAGGACGCCTATCGCCCGTGGTTCCAGCAACTGTGCCCCACGCTGGGCTGCACCGTGCCATCGCGGGTCGATATCGCCCACATAAAGAGCAGTAACCTGGTGGTGCGCAGCCACCCGGAGTTTGCCGGGGCGCTGGTGGTGGACGCGATCATCTATAACCGCGCGACGTTCTCCCAGCCCTTCCCGTTGCTGGAGCTGCGTTTTGCCGACATCAACGGCGGGCTGATCGCCAGTCGTCGCTTCAAGCCGGCCGAATACCTCAGCGGCGAGCTGGCCGGAGTCAGCGAAATGCCATCACAAACGCCGATCCATATTTCCCTGGACATCCTCGACCCAGGCAATAAAGCCGTGAATTACAGCCTGACCTTCCACTCGCCCGAGTGAATCGGCTTATGTACAAGGGTTTGGCGGCAGATTGTTGACTGCGCGCGGCACAACCAAACCAGCGGCGATAAAGAAATAACTGTTCAGATTTTATCCAATTCAGCCTTTATCCAGTCATCGAGAGCGGGTATCATGCCAACCCTTTTTCGAACTCTAATGATCCGGCCCCACAACAGGGAAGTCCTATGTCGGCGGTACGCATCGGCCCATACACATTGCAGAACGGCTTGATTCTCGCCCCGATGGCGGGCGTCACCGACCAGCCCTTTCGTCAGCTGTGCAAACGTTTGGGCGCGGGTCTTGTAGTCTCGGAAATGGTCACCAGCGACATGAGCTTGTGGAACACCCGCAAGTCGCGGATGCGCATGATCCACGAAGGTGATCCCGAGCCCCGCTCGGTACAGATCGCCGGCGGTGATGCGCAAATGCTGGCGGATGCGGCCCGGGCCAATGTGGAGCTGGGCGCGCAGATCATCGACATCAACATGGGCTGCCCGGCCAAGAAGGTCTGCAACAAGGCCGCCGGTTCCGCCCTGTTGAAGGATGAGCAATTGGTTGCCGAGATCCTGCAGGCCGTTGTCGCCGCAGTGGATGTGCCGGTCACCCTGAAGATTCGTACCGGCTGGGACCGGGACAACAAGAACGGCCTGACGGTGGCGAAGATCGCCGAACAGGCAGGCATTACAGCGCTGGCAGTGCATGGCCGCACTCGCGCCGATCTGTACACAGGTGAAGCCGAATACGACACCATTGCCGCCATCAAGCAGGCCGTGTCGATGCCGGTATTTGCCAATGGCGACATCGATTCAGCTGAAAAAGCCCGGCGCGTGCTGCACGCCACCGGTGCCGATGGCCTGTTGATCGGCCGGGCCGCTCAAGGGCGACCGTGGATTTTTCGTGAGATCGAGCACTTTCTGCGTACCGGTGAAACCCTGCCGGCACCGGAGCTGTTCGAGGTGGAACGTATTCTGCTTGAGCATCTGGCTGCCCTTCACACTTTCTATGGGGATGTGATGGGCGTGCGCATTGCTCGCAAGCATGTGGGTTGGTATCTCGCAACCCTGCCGGGCGCCAGGGAGTTTCGCGCCGGGTTCAATCGTTTGGATGAAACGCAAGCACAGGTCGCCGCCGTTCGTGAGTTCTTTGCCGAACGAGACAAGAGCCTGAGAGCAGGGGACGGACAAGGGGTGGCCGCATGACGATGATGACCGAGACTTTAGTGAGTGGAACAACACCCGTGAGCGACAACGTCAATTTGAAACAGCACCTGAACACGCCGAGCGAAGAAGGCCAGACCCTTCGCGGGAGTGTCGAGAAGGCGCTGCACAATTATTTCGCCCACCTTGAGGGCGCTTCCGTCACGGACGTGTACAACCTGGTGCTCTCCGAAGTCGAGGCGCCCCTGCTCGAAAGCGTGATGAACTACGTCAAGGGCAACCAGACCAAAGCCAGTGAGCTGCTGGGCCTCAACCGTGGCACGTTGCGCAAAAAGCTCAAGCAATACGATTTGCTGTAAGCATTCAATCAAACCAGAAAGGCGCCCGCGTAAAACCGGTCGCCTTTTTTGCTGACTCCTTTGCTTTTGATGGAAATTGAAATGACCGACCAGACTACCCGCCTGCCGATCCGCCGCGCCTTGATCAGCGTTTCCGACAAGACCGGCATCCTCGAATTTGCCCGGGAGCTGGAAGCCCTGGGTGTGGAAATCCTCTCCACGGGCGGGACCTTCAAACTGCTGCGGGACAATGGCGTGGCCGCAGTAGAAGTCGCGGACTACACCGGTTTCGCAGAAATGATGGACGGTCGGGTCAAGACCCTGCACCCGAAAATCCACGGCGGCATCCTCGGTCGTCGCGGTATCGACGACGCCATCATGAACGAGCACGGCATCAAGCCGATCGACCTGGTGGCCGTCAACCTGTACCCGTTCGAAGCCACCATCAACAAGCCAGGCTGTGACCTGCCGACCGCCATCGAAAACATCGATATCGGCGGCCCGACCATGGTTCGCTCGGCAGCCAAGAACCACAAAGACGTGGCCATCGTGGTCAACGCCAGCGACTACACCCAAGTGCTCGAAAGCCTGAAAGCCGGCGGCCTGACCTACGCCCAGCGCTTCGACCTGATGCTCAAGGCGTTCGAACACACTGCCGCCTACGACGGCATGATCGCCAACTACATGGGCACCGTGAACCAGGCCGCCGAAACCCTGAGCACGGAAGGCCGCAGCCAGTTCCCGCGCACTTTCAACAGCCAGTTCGTCAAGGCCCAGGAAATGCGCTACGGCGAGAACCCGCACCAGAGCGCGGCGTTCTATGTGGAGGCAAAACCGGCCGAAGTCGGCATCGCCACGGCGACCCAACTGCAAGGCAAGGAACTGTCCTACAACAACGTAGCCGACACCGACGCCGCACTGGAATGCGTGAAGAGCTTCGTCAAGCCGGCCTGCGTGATCGTCAAGCACGCCAACCCGTGCGGCGTGGCCGTGAGCCCGGACGCTGAAGGCGGCATTCGCCAGGCCTACGAACTGGCCTACGCCACCGATACCGAATCGGCCTTCGGCGGCATCATTGCCTTCAACCGTGAGCTGGATGCCGAAACCGCCAAGGCCATCGTCGACCGTCAATTCGTTGAAGTGATCATCGCACCGAGCGTGAGTGAAGAAGCCCGCGCCATCGTTGCCGCAAAAGCCAACGTGCGTCTGCTGGCCTGCGGCGAATGGTCGGCTGACCGCGCCGCTGCCTGGGACTACAAACGCGTCAATGGCGGCTTGCTGGTACAGAGCCGCGACATCGGCATGATCGGCAGTGAAGACCTGAAAGTCGTGACCCGGCGCGCTCCGACCGAGCAAGAGATCCACGACCTGATCTTCGCCTGGAAAGTGGCCAAATACGTTAAATCCAACGCCATCGTCTACGCCAAGAACCGCCAGACCATCGGTGTCGGCGCCGGCCAGATGAGCCGCGTGAATTCGGCGCGTATCGCCGCGATCAAGGCTGAGCACGCCGGTTTGCAGGTGGCGGGTTCGGTGATGGCGTCCGACGCCTTCTTCCCGTTCCGTGATGGCCTGGACAACGCCGCCAAGGCCGGTGTGACTGCCGTGATCCAACCGGGCGGCTCGATGCGCGATGCTGAAGTGATTGCTGCTGCTGATGAAGCCGGCATCGCCATGGTCTTCACCGGCATGCGCCATTTCCGCCACTGATCCGACGCAATAGAAATGTGGGACCCGGTTTTTGTGGCGAGGGAGCTTGCTCCCGCTGGGGTGCGAAGCGCCCCCAAAAGCTGGCGACCGCTACGCGGTCGAACGGGAGCAAGCTCCCTCGCCACAGCAAGCCCCCTCCCACATAAAGCGCCCTAGCAGCGCCTACAGAATTTGAGGTTTTTGAAATGAATGTTTTGATTATTGGCAGCGGTGGCCGTGAACACGCCCTGGCCTGGAAAGTTGCCCAGGACCCGCGCGTCCAAAAAGTTTTCGTCGCCCCCGGCAACGCTGGTACCGCGATTGAAGCCAAGTGCGAAAACGTCGCCATCGACGTATTGGCTCTGGAGCAGCTTGCGGATTTTGCCGAGAAAAACGTTTCCCTGACCATCGTCGGTCCGGAAGTGCCGTTGGTAGCCGGCGTCGTGGACCTGTTCCGCAGCCGCGGCCTGGACTGCTTCGGCCCAACCGCCGGTGCCGCGCAGCTGGAAGGCTCCAAAGCATTCACCAAGGACTTCCTGGCACGCCACAAGATCCCGACCGCCGACTACCAGAACTTCACCGAGATCGAGCCGGCCCTGGCTTACCTGCGTGAAAAAGGTGCGCCGATCGTGATCAAGGCCGATGGCCTGGCCGCCGGTAAAGGCGTGATCGTCGCGATGACCTTGCAGGAAGCCGAAGACGCCGTGCGCGACATGCTCGCCGGCAATGCCTTTGGCGATGCCGGTTCGCGCGTGGTGATCGAGGAGTTCCTCGACGGCGAAGAAGCCAGCTTTATCGTGATGGTCGACGGCAAGAACGTCCTGCCGATGGCCACCAGCCAGGACCACAAGCGCGTCGGCAACGGCGACAGCGGCCCGAACACCGGCGGCATGGGCGCCTACTCCCCTGCCCCGGTGGTCACCAGCGAAGTGCATCAACGCGTAATGGACCTGGTGATCTGGCCAACCGTGCGCGGCATGGCCGATGAAGGCAATGTGTACACCGGTTTCCTCTATGCCGGCCTGATGATCGACAAGGCCGGTAACCCGAAGGTCATCGAGTTCAACTGCCGCTTCGGCGACCCGGAAACCCAACCGGTGATGCTGCGCCTGCAATCGAGCCTGGTGCTGCTGGTGGAAGCCGCCCTGGCCCAGGCCCTGGACAAAGTCGAAGCGCAGTGGGACCCGCGTCCGAGCGTTGGCATCGTGCTGGCGGCCGGCGGTTACCCTGCCGACTACGCCAAGGGCGATGTGATTGAAGGCCTGGATGCGGCGGCGTCGCTGGAAGGCAAAGTGTTCCATGCGGGCACCGCGCTCAAGGATGGTAAGGTCGTGACCGCCGGTGGCCGTGTGCTGTGCGCCACCGCCATGGGCGCCAGTGTCGACGCTGCGCAACAACAGGCGTACGCACTGGCCGCGAAAATCGATTGGAAAGGCTGCTTCTATCGCACCGACATCGGCTACCGCGCCATTGCCCGCGAACGTGGCGAGAACCAGTAACCTGCTATCCGTTCGGTCAGGCAAGGGCCTCAGGCCCTTGCCGTACACCGGCTACCCCGCGCATAGTTAACCCGTGCATCAACCTACGAAGGGATTTCGCCGTGCGCTGGCTCAGGATCGCCATAGGTTTCACTGTCAGTCTGCTGACGCTGCTCTGCCTGTTCCCGGCCCAAGCCGCCGCGCAAGGCAGTGGCTGGGCAGTATTGCTTGATGAGCAGGCAGACCTGCAACTGAGCGATATTCGCTCCTCGCGCTACACCAACCAATTCAGCCCCATCGAACTGGACCGTATCACGGCGGCACCGCCGGACGGTGCGTTGTGGGTACGTTTCAAACTGCAACCGGGCAAGCACGAGCAAGTGCTGCGGGTATTCGCCCCGGACCTGTCGCACCTGAGCCTGTACGTCCTGGACGGCGACACGCTGGTGGAGCAAACAAGCACCGGCACCCGCCAGCCACAGGAACAACGTCCGCTGCCCAGCAGTGATTTCATGCTACCGATGCCCCAGAGCCAGCAGCCCCTCGAGGTCTACCTGCGCCTGGTGTCGGAACACGAGCTGCGCCCCTATATCACCCTTGAGCCGGCCGTGCTGGCCGCCGCCGACCAGACCCAGACACTGATCTACGGCCTGCTGTTCGGCTGCCTGCTGATGCTGATCCTGCACAACGTTTCACGCTTTGCCTACCATCGCTCACGCAGCAGCCTGTGGCTGGCGGCGTGCGAAATCCTGTTGCTGCTCAGCCTGGCGCTGCTGCTCAACCTGCCAGGTCCCTGGTTGCCGAACTGGCATGCGCTGCAAACGCCGGGCGCCTACCTGGCCTTGCTGCTGACCGCGCCGTGCGGACTGATGTTTGCCTATCGCTTCTTCATGCCACTGGGCCCGCACCCGCTGAACAAACTGTTGATGGCCGACATCCTGTTTATCGTGCTGTGCGGCCTGCTGCTGTTGTTCGTCAACACCCTGCCGCTGAACATCATTACCTACGCCCTGGTGGCCCTCGCCGGCCTGAGCATGCTGTTTGTCTCGGCCTATCACTGGCAGAAGGGCTACCGGCCGGCGCGGTTGTTCGTGGCGGGCATGGTGGTGTTCAACATCGGCACGCTGATCATCCTGCCGGCGTTGCTGGGCCTGACGATGGTGTCGCCGCAGGGGTTGATCGTCACCCTGCTGGCGTTCATCTGTCTCAGTGGCCTGTTGATGAGCCTGGCCCTGGGCGAGCGCCAGCGTGCAATTGTCGAGGCGCGCTTCAGCCTCAGCCGCGACCTGGCCGCCAGCAATGCCGAAATCGCCGCCAAGGCCGAGTTCCTGGCCAAGATCAGCCACGAAATCCGCACCCCCATGAACGGCGTACTGGGCATGACCGAACTGCTGCTGGGCACGCCGCTGTCGGTGAAGCAGCGCGATTACGTGCAGACCATCCACAGCGCCGGCAACGAACTGCTGACGCTGATCAACGAGATCCTCGACATCTCCAAGCTCGAATCCGGGCAGATCGAGCTGGACGATGTGCAGTTCGACCTCAACGCGCTGCTCGAAGACTGCCTGAGCATCTTCCGCGCCAAGGCCGAGCAGCAGAACGTCGAGTTGATCAGCTTTATCCAGCCCCAGGTGCCACGCGTCATCAGTGGTGACCCGACCCGCCTGCGCCAGGCACTGCTGAGCCTGCTGGAAAACGCCCTGCACAAGACCGATGAAGGCGAAGTGCTGATCGTCGTCGCCCTGGACGACCGCAGCACCAAGCCGCGCCTGCGCATCGCCGTGCAAGACAGCGGCCTGCCGATGGAAGCCGTCGAGCGCGAGGCCCTGTTGCACAGCGAACTGCACAGCAAGAACTTCCTCTCGGCCACGCGCTTGAGCGGCCACCTTGGCCTGGTCATCGCCCGTCAGTTGATCCTGTTGATGAACGGCGAGTTCGGCATCAAGAGCGGCAGCCATCAAGGCAGTACCCTATGGCTGACGCTGCCGCTGGACCCGGAACGCCTGGAGCACCCGACCTCCGACCTGGACGGCCCGCTCAAGGACGCACGGGTGCTGGTGGTGGACGACAACGACACCTGCCGCAAAGTGCTGGTGCAGCAATGCACGGCCTGGGGCCTGAACGTCAGCGCCGTCCCCTCCGGCAAGGAAGCCCTGGCGTTGCTGCGTACCAAGGCGCACCTGCGCGACTACTTCGATGTGGTGTTGCTGGACCAGAACATGCCCGGTATGACCGGCATGCAACTGGCGGCGAAGATCAAGGAAGACCCGAGCCTGAACCACGACATCCTGCTGATCATGCTCACCGGCATCAGCAACGCGCCGAGCAAGATCATTGCACGCAACTGCGGGATCAAGCGCATCCTCGCCAAGCCGGTGGCCGGTTATACCCTCAAGACCACCCTGGCCGACGAACTGACCCAGCGCAACAAAGGCGGTCTGCCGTCTCGCCCGGCGCTCAGCGCACCACCCGTGGTGACGGTGCCCGGTGACTTCAAGATCCTGGTGGCCGAAGACAACAGCATTTCCACCAAAGTTATTCGCGGCATGCTCGGCAAACTCAACCTCGACCCGGACACCGCCAGCAACGGCGAAGAAGCGCTGGAGGCGATGAAAGCCCAGCGCTACGACCTGGTGTTGATGGACTGTGAAATGCCGATTCTCGATGGCTTCTCCGCCACCCAGCAACTGCGTGCATGGGAAGTCAGCCACCAACGCATCCGCACGCCGGTGGTGGCGCTGACGGCGCATATCCTGTCGGAACACAAGGAACGCGCGCGCCAGGCCGGCATGGACGGGCACATGGCCAAGCCGGTGGAGTTGTCGCAGTTGCGCGAGCTGGTGGAGTTCTGGGTGGCGCAGCGTCAGCAACGCCCCGAGCACGAACCCTCCTGATCTGAAATACACTTCCAAAGTGGGGGGGACTTGGCCCCTCCCACATTTGATCTCTATCGCCTGATAGACTCTGCACACTTTCCCCTCCCGCGAGCCACCCCCATGCTCCACGTGTTGTTCAGCGTTTACCTGAAGATGCTGGTGCTCTACAGCCCGTTCTTCGTGCTGTCCTGCTTTATCAGCCTGACCCGTGGCTACTCCAGCAAAGAACGGCGGCGCCTGGCCTGGAAAGTGGCGCTGGCGACCCTGGTGTCGAGCGTGCTGCTCTACCTGTTCGGCCGCGTCATTTTCAGCGTGTTCGGCATCACCGTGGATGCGTTCCGCATCGGCGCAGGCAGTGTGCTGTTTATCTCGGCGCTGGGCATGGCACAGGGCAAGTCGGCGGTGCAGACCGACAACGTGCAGCAGGACGTGACCATCGTGCCGCTGACCATCCCCCTCACCGTCGGCCCCGGCACCATCGGTGCGCTGCTGGTGATGGGGGTCAGCCAGCCTCACTGGGATGACAAGCTCACCGCCATCCTCAGCATCGCCCTGGCCAGCCTCACGGTGGGCGTGGTGCTGTACCTGTCCAACCGTATCGAACGCATTCTCGGTGACCAGGGCCTGCAAATTGTCAGCCGGCTGATGGGCCTGTTTGTGTGCGCCCTCGCCGCGCAAATCATCTTTACCGGCGTGCGCGGTTATCTGGTGCCTTAGATACGGTACTTGGCGATCGCCAGTTGCACCTTGTCGCCCGCGCTTTCGCGCATCATCTGGACGGTTTTTTCGTTGACCAGCGAGGTATTCAGCACCAGGCAGGTCTGCCCGCTGAAAGCCTCGACCGAGGCGCTGTCCCATTCCAGGAACGGCAACCCCACCTGTTTATTCACGCCCTGGGTGCTGTAGGTCACCAGCACCATCATCAATTCCCCATCCGCTTCGACGCAGGACGCCAGGCCAAAATCACCGCCCTGGTGCAGCGTCGTGTTGCGCTTGAACAACGCCAGAGACGCCGGCTGCTGTTTCAAAGCCTCCAGCGCATCGGCCGCCAGTTTAGGCAACGCATTGACCAGCGGCCCGGCCCATGAGGACGACGCCAACAGCGCCGCGATGATGTTCAATGCCGCCACCTGTACCGTCAGGCCCTTGCCCGAACGCGAGACCCGCTCGAAACGGCTGCGCAGCGGCAGCCAGCCCAGGCTGAGCATCACGTTGATAAACGCGTCGTACCAGGCCTCGGTACCGCGCTTAACATTCAACACATCGCTGACATAACTGCTGGCCAGCAAATAGCTTTTGCGAATGTATTCCCGGTTCAGGCCCGACACCCCCTCGGCAAACGACATGACACTGTTGTTGACCACGGCCGCATTGCTGTCGTCGGTGTCAGCCGGCACAGCGGCCGACGCACCCGGCGGCTTGTGCGCGGCAATCAGTTTTCGCCTTTTCGTGTTGTTGATCCTTCTGTGACGTCGCTCCATGTTCAGTTCTCCACAAACACCCCACATGGGGCTGCTTTCCACACTAGTCCACGGGCAGTCGAGCTTTCCAGGCGACAAACATGCCTTGGCCGACCACGCCGGATCGCGCCCTCCAGCAATCACGCGGGGTCGCTGCAAGCGTTCGGGTTTTCATCGCGCAAAAAAGAAAAAGCCCCGAACACGCGCAGCACAATCACTGCGTCATTCGGAGCTTTCCAGCCGTCGCCGGGGCGTATTCAGGACGCGGGTTTTTCGCCGTACCAGCGTGGCGTATACACCCACTCACCGCCACCGGCACGCGGGAACGTGCAGGTGGTGGACGAGCCGATCAGCACCATGGTGCGCATGTCCACCTGTTCCGGGGTCAGTTGCCCCAGCGTGGTGACACGCAGGGTCTGGCCCGGGCGACCGATATCACGGCCCAGCACCACCGGTGTCCGCGGCTCGCGGTGCAGCGCGACGATTTCCAGGGCGCGCCCCAACTGCCAAGGTCGCGCGCGTGAGATCGGGTTGTAGAACGCCAGGGCCAGGTCGGCCTGGGACGCGAGATCCAGGCGTTTTTCGATGATTGACCAGGGCTTGAGGTTGTCCGACAGCGACATCACGCAGAAGTCATGCCCCAACGGCGCACCCGCCTGGGCAGCAGTGGCCAGCGAGGCCGAGACGCCCGGCAGGATTTGCAGATCAACCTGATGCCAGGCCGGGTCGCTGGACTCGTGGAGCGCCTCGATCACCGCCGCCGCCATGGCGAACACGCCAGGGTCACCGGACGACACCACCACCACCGAACGGCCCGTGGCGGCCAGTTCGAAGGCATGGCGCGCGCGCTGCATTTCTTCGCGGTTATCGGTGCAATGCTGCACTTGATCGTCACGGAACGGCCCGGCCATGCGCACGTAGGTCTCATAACCCAGCACATCGGTGCAGCGCGCCAGTTCGGCCTTGACCGCCGGCACCATCAATTCCGCCGCGCCAGGCCCCAGGCCGATCACGGCGAGGCGGCCACGCGGGCGCCCTACCTGGGACAGGTCCAGCGGTTGCTCGGCAACGTGAATCACGATGTCGGCGTCTTGGCTGATGCGGGCAAAACGCAGCGGCACCGCCAGCGCCGATGCCGCTTCGTGCAGCGACGCCTCGGCCATTTTCGTGTCACTGGCAAGCAGGCACGCCAGAGATTGCACAGCGATGCCCGCGTCATGCAACGCCGCCCGCACGCGCTCGGCCAAATCCGCGCCCGGCTTGCAGGTCACACTCACGTTCTTCGGGTAGATCAGCAACTCATTGGCCACCGGCACGCGCTCGGCGCTGCCCACATGAATCGCCAACCGTGCTTGCCGGTCCTGCGGCAGATTCGCTTGCTCCAACCATGGCGCCGCGCCTTCGATGCGCACGCTTTCGCCGGCCAGCAAGTCGGAAACGAAACGCTTGCCCAGCTCCAGGTCGGCCAGTTCATAGCCCGTGGGTGGGTTGAGCAGGCAGGTGCCAAAACGCAGCTCGCCGCTGGTGGTGATCGCAGCGGATACATTCAGCGCAGCGCCGATTTCCCGCGCCATCCGGTTAACGCCGCCCAGGCCACCGAGCAGCGGCACCACGGCGCTGCCGTCTTCGGCCACGGCCAGCACGGCGGGCTCTTCACCTTTTTCCAGCAGCAACGGCGCCAGGGTGCGGATCACAATGCCGGCGGCGCACAAGGCAACCAGCGGCGTGCCTTGTTGATACAACCGGCGCAGGGTAGCGCCGAATTCGTTGTAGGCCTGGTCCGCACCTTCAACTCGCCCGGCCAAACCGTAAATCACCGCACCGGGATACACCTGCTGGATTTTGCGCGCCGTCGCCAGGCTGCCCTGGCCCAGGATGACAATCGCTGCAGTCATCACCCTTGCCACCGTTCACCGGGCACGATGATCAGCGAGAAGTACGGCGACGACATCGGCTCCACCTGATCCAGCGGCACGATCTTCTGGTTGGCCATGGTGGCGCGCTCCACATACAGCGCCCGCTCGGCCAGGCCGAGTTCTTCCAGCACCTGACGCACCTTGGTGAAGTTGCGGCCCAGTTTCATGATCACTGCGGCGTCGGCATCCGCCAGGCGGCGCTTGAGGTCGTCATGGGGCAATACCCCCGACAACACCGACAGGCTCTGGTTGCGATACACCAACGGCGCGCCGAGCACCGACGCGCCGCCGAGCATCGAGCACACGCCGGGGATGACCTGGGCGTCGTAACGCTCGGCCAGACGGTCATGCAGGTACATGTAGGAGCCGTAGAAGAACGGGTCGCCTTCGCAGATCACCGCCACATCGCGGCCGGCGTCCAGGTGCGCGGCCACGTCGACGCTGGCGGTGTCGTAGAAATCGCTGATCACCTGCTCGTACGACAGCGGCGCCGGCAGCGCTTCGGTGGTCACCGGGTACACCAGCGGCATCAGGGTCTGTTGCGGCACCAGGTGATCTTCGATGATGCCGAACGCATTGCCCTTCTTGCCCTTGGCCACGAAGTACGCCACCACCGGCGACTCGCGCAGCAGGCGCAGGGCCTTGAGGGTGATCAGCTCCGGGTCGCCGGGGCCCACGCCCAGGCCGATCAAACGTCCGCGTGCAGGCATTATTCGACCTCCGTGGCGAGTGCATTGACTGCCGCCGCGGCCATGGCGCTGCCGCCCAGGCGGCCTTGCATGATCACGAACGGCACGCCACGGCTATCGGCCGCCAGCATCGCCTTGGATTCGGCGGCGCCGACAAAACCCACCGGGAAGCCAAGGATCAACGCCGGTTTCGGCGCACCGGCGTCGAGCATTTCCAGCAGGTAAAACAAGGCGGTCGGCGCATTGCCGATCACCACCACACTGCCTGCCAAATGCGGGCGCCACAACTCCAGGGCGGCAGCGGAGCGGGTGTTGCCCAACTCCCGCGCCAACTCAGGCACGCTGTCGTCACGCAGGGTGCAGATCACCGGGTTATTGGCCGGCAGGCGTGCGCGGGTCACGCCCTCGGAGACCATCCGCGCATCACACAGGATCGGCGCGCCCGCCGCCAAAGCATCGCGTCCAGCCTTGCCGGCGCCTTCGGAGAACTGCAGGCCGTCGATGGCATCCACCATGCCGCATGCGTGAATCACCCGCACCGCGAGTTTTTCCAGGTCGGCCGGAATACGCTCCAACCTGGCTTCCGCGCGAATAATGGCGAAGGAGTTGCGGTAGATCTCCTGACCGTCGCGGATGTAATCAATCATTGGTGTTGCTCCGTGGACGAGCGCGCAACAGGGCGCCCGCCGCTTCAATGGAAAGGTTGCGCGCGTGCAGCCGGCCGAAACCGGGCTGGGCTGCCTCGCGAAAATAGAGGTCGTAGTGACCAGGGCTCACCGCCAACAAGGTGACCGGCGCGGTGTGCGCGGCGGCGCAGGAGCGCGGGCAGCCGGACAGGTGGACGTCGAAGCCCGTGTGCAACGCAGCCAGTTGCACCGCATCGGCCTTGGTATCGGCCAGCGCTTTGGCGCAGCCGCTCGAACCGGTGCAGGCGGTCATGCGCGCCAGGGGTTGGTCGATTGAACAGAGAAAGCCCAGTTGCGCCAGGCGTTCCGTCACGCCGTGGGGTTTTTCGACATTGGGCAGCAGCACGCCTTGCCAAGGGGTGAAGCGCAAGGTGCCGTCACCGTAATCGCTGGCAAGCTGTGCGGCGCCCTTGAGCATCATCGAATCCAGGCGGCCCAAGGGGGCGACGGCGGCGACATAGAATTGATTTTTTTGTTCCTGTGGATAAGTGCCGAGGTGAAGCAAAGCGCCGCTGGGCGGGCGTTTGAAACCTTCGATCGGCAGCAGCGGCAGGCTCAGGCGGCCCAGCATGTTATCCACAGGTAAATGCCGCATGCGGGTTTGCTCTGGGGTGGCGAGTTCAAGGAACGCGTCGAGGACAGCCACCACCAACGCGTGCCCCTGGTCCAATCGCACGGCGGCCAACGGCGCATCCAGGCCCGGACAACCCGCCAGGCCAAACGCGAGCAACGTCTGGCCATTGCGCACGAATGCCGACAGCCACAGGTCATGATGATGTTCGAGCATCGCCAGGGCCTCGCCGCCATCCAGTTGCACGGCGAACTTGGCCGACAGCGCATGAAAGCGCGGATGATTTTCCAGCGTGGCGAGGATCTGCCCGGCCAATGGACGGGTGTCGAACAGCATCTGCGGGTCGATACCGGCGCTGGGGCTGAGCATCAGGTTGCGCACGTCGTCGCCGGCGGCGTTGTTCGGGCCCAGGCCAGCCGCCAGCAGCATTGCGATCAAAGCATCCTGCTCGGCGCCGATCCCACGGATCTGCAGGTTGGCGCGGTTGGTCGCCTCGATCACCCCGCCGGCATAGGCTTGGGCAGCATCGGCCACGGCGTTCGCCTGCGCGGCGCTGATCGAACCACCGGCCAGTTTGATCCGGCAAATGCCGCCGTCCAACGCCTGGACGATACGCAGCAACCCCGGACAAGCCGAGGGGCGCAAGGTATTCAGAGCGGGCGTTGGGTTCACGGGGCTACCGGTTGACGGGTAAAGGCGCGGTATTATGCCTGCTTTGTCCGGCGGCATGAAAAGCCTGCCCGTCGGATGTCGCTCAAGGAATTGCTATGTCGCCCTGGCTGACGGTTGTAGGCATCGGTGAAGACGGCTTCAAGGGGCTGGGCAGGAATGCCCGGCACGCCCTGTTGCGCGCCACGCGGATTATAGGTGCTCAGCGCCAGTTGGACCTGTTGCCGGTGTGTATTCGTGGCGAACGCCAGCTGTGGCCGAGCCCGTTTTCCCTGGAACCGGTGCTGGCAAAGCGCGGCGAACCGGTGTGCGTGCTGGCCAGTGGCGACCCGATGCTCTATGGCGTGGGCGTCAGCTTGGCGCGGCAGATCACGGCTGAAGAGTTGCTGATTTTGCCGGCGCCGTCGTCAGTGTCCCTGGCCGCCGCGCGTTTGGGCTGGCCGTTACAGGACGTGGTGACATTATCCGTGGTGGCGCGGCCCTTCGCGGCAATCAATGCGCACCTGGCCAGCGGTGTGCGCTTGTTAGTGCTGAGCAATGACGGTGGCAGCCCTGCGTTGATTGCCGCTTTATTGACAGAGGCGGGGTTCGGCCCCAGCCGATTGGCGGTGTTTGAACATTTGGGCGGCGCGAACGAGCGGCGCCTCGACGGCCTGGCCGTCGACTGGCAACACCTGAGCACGGCCGATCTGAACCTGGTCGCCATCGATTGCCTGGCCTCCAGCGACACCCCACGCCTGTCGCGTCTGGCCGGCCTGCCGGACTCCGCCTTCCGGCACGACGGCCAACTGACCAAACGCGATGTGCGCGCCATGACCCTCGCCCGCCTCGCGCCGATGCCAGGCGAACTGCTGTGGGACGTGGGCGCGGGCAGCGGCTCCATCGGCATCGAGTGGATGCGCACGCATCCCAGTTGCCGTGCACTGGCGATTGAGGCCGACGAAGGCCGCCAGGGTCTGATCGAACACAACCGTGACGTCCTCGGCGTGCCCGGCCTGCATCTGGTTCGCGGCACAGCCCCGGACGCGTTGCACGGCCTGCCGACACCCGACGCCATCTTCATCGGCGGCGGCGTCACCCGCGACGGCGTGCTCGACGCCTGCTGGCAACAATTGCGGCCCGGTGGACGGTTGGTCGCCAATGCCGTGACCCTACAAAGCGAAATGACCCTGATGAACTGGCGCGCTCAACATGGCGGCGAACTGACCCGCATCCACGTGGCCCAGGCGCAGCCGTTGGGGGAGTTTGATACGTGGCGCCAGGCGTTGCCGATTACGTTGTTGGACATGGTCAAGCCGCTATGAAACGGATTCTGTTGCTGGGGGGCGTGACTGAAGCGTTGGCCATTGCCCGCACATTAGGCCCGCAACATATCTACAGCCTGGCCGGTGTCGGCCGTGTGCCGACCGACCTCACCTGCCAGGTGCGTGTCGGTGGGTATGGCGGTGCCGAGGGGTTGGCGCAGTTCGTTCGCGATGAAGGTATCAGCTTGATTCTCGACGCGACCCATCCGTATGCCGCGCAGATCAGCCGCAATGCCGCCGAGGCGGCACAGTTGAGCGGTGTGCCGTGCTGGGCATTGCGTCGCCCGGCGTGGCAACCGCAGGCCGGTGACGATTGGCGAGAGGTCGCTGACTGGGCTGAGCTGACCGAAGCACTGAAACCCTTCAAGCGGCCACTGTTCACCTTGGGCCGCGAACCGTTGCAGCATCTCCATGAAGTCCCCGTCGAGCAGTTCTGGACATTGCGGGCGCTGGACGTGTATCCGGGCAATGAACGGTGTGAAGTGATAGGGGCGCGGGGGCCGTTTCTGATTGAGGACGAACGGGCGTTGTTTGAACGACGAAAGATTGATGTGCTGATCAGCAAAAACAGCGGCAGTACGGCTACCGAACCCAAGCTGGAAGTGGCACGGGAGCGTGGTGTGCCGGTGTTGGTGTTGAAGCGGCCGGTGTTGGCGCGCGTAGACCGGGAGTTCCTCACCGTGTCGGCGGCCTTACAGGCAATCCACACACCCTGAACACCACCGATCCAATGTGGGAGGGGCGGTGCGACGATTCGACTTGCTCCCGATTACGGTGTATCAGTCCCTGATTTACTGACTGATCCACCGCCGGGAGCAAGCCCCCTCCCACATTTAAAACTGCGTCATCCAGCCACTGCTGTCGTCTGCCCGACGCCATCATGCACGCGATCCGCCAGCAACTGCGCCAGCTCGATCAACTGCGCAACGCCGAGCAACTCCTCTCGTTTCGGGCCTTCCAAATCAAACGCCAGGTCACAGCTAAGCGCGTTGGCCGATGCCAGTGTTTCGCTAAGGTTGACCAGCAGGTCTTCGGTACTGAATCCGTCAACCACGGTAAATAGCCGGACGGGGGGATTGGGGGTGTGTTTAATCATTGTGAAGTTCCATTGGTAAGTGGAGCTGCCACTGATCGCCGCGACGCGATAGAGGGTGGCAGCTGTACGCAGGTTCGCGGACCGGTTACCAATGAACCCGGCATACCCGAAGGTATCCCGCGCACAGCCACCATAACGCCGCACAGTAGACGATAAAAAAGCGCCAACTGAAAGCGGACAATGGCGCATAGGCGCATTGGTAAACCGGGCCGCGACGCCCGACCGCTGCGTTTGCAGCGGTGTACGGAGACTAGAGATCAAGCGTCCTAGGGACAACCTCAAATCCTTGTCGGAAATTTCTGTTTATACGAATAACCAGCCGAACAGCCTCCTATCAGGCCTCACCACCGAAAGCCGAATCCCCCTACAAACACTTCCGAACAAGCTGGCTGGCTCAGCCAAAAGCTCCCGCCCTAACCTCCCCTCTCGCGGTTTTGCTCCGGCGCCCGCGATGGGGATGCCCTGCTTTTTCAGCGCATCGCAACTTGCCAACATGTATCCCAAGGAATACGATCCTAGATGATCCACTTCAAGAGATCTGATGAGTTTCAGGAATGGCTTTATTCGCTACGCAGTAAACCCGCCCATGGACGCGTGCTGACAAGATTGGATAACGCAAGAATGGGCAATTTTGGAGACTGCGTAAACGTCGGAAATGGCGTATCCGAAATGCGCATCCACTACGGCCCTGGATACCGGGTGTACTTCAAGCGTATAGGTGAGGTGGTTTACCTACTGTTGATAGGTGGCGATAAATCAACGCAAAAACGCGACATCGAGCGCGCTAAAGAAATTGCCGATGAATTTGAGAAAAAGGAGTGACCCATGACTCAATTTAAAGATTTCGATATAGCCGAGCATCTGACGACCCCTGAGGACATGGCGGAGTATCTCGAAGCTTCTTTCGAGGAGGACGCCGGTGACGGATTGCTGATTCGCTCAGCGCTCAACAATATCGCCCGCGCCCAAGGCATGACCCAAATAGCCCGCGACGCCGGCCTCGGACGAGAAAGTCTGTACAAAGCCCTCTCCAGCACTGGCAATCCCGAGTTCGCGACTATCATGAAAGTTATGAAGGCGTTGGGCCTCAAGCTTCACGCCAAGGCGGTCTGAGCCACTGCGACACCAAACCACACCGCCCCTTTTTACTTATCCCCTGCGATCAGGCTAAATACCCGCCTGCGCCTTTAACCCTACGGATTGTCCGCCATGGCCCGTCAACGCTTTGCAATTGCCTGGATCGCCTGCCTTGCAGTGCTGTTCAACGCCTTTGCCATGCCGCTGGCCAGTGCGATACAGCAGACGGACGACCCGCTCAAGCAACTGATGTGGGGCGGGTTCTGTTCTTCCAATGGCGCAAGCCTGAAAACGATTGCCCTGGGCAAGCTGGAAATTCCGGCGCCGCAACAGGACGATCATTCCACCATGCAGCATTGCTGGTGTTGCTCCGGCGGAGCGCCGTTGGTGGCGTTGCCGGGGCATGTGCCGCAGTTGTACGTCACGCGGTTCGAGGCGGTCGAGAGCCTGCCGCCACCGTCAACGGCGCCGCCAACCCCGCGCCAGCAATGGCCGAGCCTCAACCCCCGCGCCTCTCCAACGGTCTGATCTTCTTCGCAAGTGAACTGCGTTTAGAACCGTTCTGGAGAACTGCCATGCTCAAATCTTCCCTGCTTCTCGCCGCGTTGTTGCTGCCGGTGTTCAGTGCTGCCAATGCCGACGACTACAAGGCCGGCGACTTGCTGGTCAGCGACCCCTGGTCCCAGGCGTTGCCGCCCAATGCCCCCACCGTCGCGGCGTATTTTGTGATTCATAACACCGGCGCCACCCCGGATCGCCTGCTCAGCGCCGAAACCCCGTTGGCGCAGAAAGCAGAGCTGCATGAGCATGTGATGCAGGGTGACCTGATGAAAATGCAACAGGTGCCCAATGTCGCCGTACCGGCCAAGGGCGAGTTGACCTTTGCGCCCATGGCCTATCACGTGATGTTGCTGGGCATAAAAGACCGCAGCCTGTTGGCCGACGGCAAACAGTTCCCACTGACCCTGACCTTCGAAAAAGCCGGCAAGGTCGAGGTGCAAGTGTCGGTACAAAAAGTGCCGCCGATGGCCACCCACGAGCATAAGCACGCTCAATAGGCCAACACCCAATGGGCGCCCCTCGCGCCAGGCTCTCTCCACATCACCGCGTGAAGCGCGGCAGCTGGATCAGCCTGTTCGCCATGCTGATGATCTTTATCGGTCCGCTGATTTCCCAAGCGATGCCGATGAACCATCACGCCGGTATGTCGATGCCGATGAGCATGTCCATGGACATGCCGAACGACCATGGCGAAGGTCATCACCCTAAAGCCCCCGACGAACACCACGCACTCTGGGCCAAGTGCGGTTATTGCGACCTGCTGTTCAGTTGCCCCGCCCTGCCTGGCAGTGTGTCATTCGTGGCCCTCGGTACCCCGCCGCCGGCCAACGCCCTCACCCCCGCCACCCGCTTGGGCCATGCCCGGCGGAGCATCTTCCCCGGCGCCCGCAGCCGCGCGCCGCCCATCATCGCGTAAGCCCCTGACACCGTTACTTCACCCCGGCCGACTTTAGACAGACAGCCGCAGGCTGCTGGCCGTGTTGTTTACGATTGATTGATGGAATTTGTCATGTCCAGGTTTTCTGCTGACACCCGATTGGGATGTACCCCCGTGCTCGCCGTTTTATGCGGCGCGTTGCTGACGCCCCAGGTCCATGCCGACGAGCATGAGCACGAACTGAGCCCCACCGTGATCACCGCGATCGCCCCCAGCTCGCCGCTGACCGTGGTCACCAACCCCAAGGACCCGCGCCAACCGGTGCCCGCCAGCGATGGCGGCGACTACCTCAAGACCATCCCCGGCTTCGCCCTGGTGCGCAACGGCGGTACCAATGGCGACCCGGTGCTGCGCGGCATGTTCGGCTCGCGCCTGAATATCCTCACCAACGGCAGCATGATGCTCGGCGCCTGCCCCGGCCGCATGGATGCGCCCACCTCGTACATTTCCCCGGAAACCTACGACACCCTCACGGTGATCAAGGGCCCGCAAACCGTACTCTGGGGCCCCGGCGCCTCGGCCGGCACGATCCTGTTCGAGCGTGAGCCGCAACACTTCGGTGAGCTGGGGACACGGCTCAATGCGAGTGTGCTGGCCGCCTCCAACGGACGTTTCGACAAGGTCATCGACGCCGCCGCCGGCGGGCCGCTGGGCTATGTGCGGGTGATCGGCAACCAGGCCCACGCCGACGATTACAAGGACGGCAACAATGACACCGTCGCCTCGCGCTACGACAAGTGGAACGGCGACGTGGCGGTGGGGTTCACCCCGGACGCCGACACCCTGCTGGAACTCACCGCCGGCCGTGGCGACGGCGAAGCGCGCTACGCCGGGCGCGGTATGGACGGCTCGCAGTTCCTGCGCGAAAGCCTCGGCCTGCGCTTCGAAAAATCCAATATCGGCGAGGTGCTGGACAAGGTCGAAGCCCAGATCTACTACAACTACGCCGACCATGTGATGGACAACTACAGCCTGCGCACGCCCTCGGGCACCGGGATGATGGCGGGGCCGATGGCCTCCAACGTCGACCGCCGCACCCTCGGTGCGCGGGTCAAGGCCACCTGGCGCTGGGCCGACCTGCAATTGATCGGCGGCCTGGATGCACAGACCAACGAACACCGCGCACGCAGCAGCATGGGCATCGACACCTACAAGGACCTGCCGCGCACCAAGGACGCCAACTTCCACAACTATGGCGTGTTCGGCGAACTGACCTGGTACGCCGCCGACCGCGACCGCCTGATCAGCGGCGCGCGCCTGGACCGCGCCTCGGCCAAGGATTTTCGTCAACGCACGGGCTCGGGAATGATGTCACGCCCTAATCCGACCGCCGACGACACCCGCGCCGACACCCTGCCCTCGGGTTTTGTGCGCTACGAACACGACCTGGCCGACAGCCCCACCACCCTCTACGCCGGCCTGGGCCACGCCGAACGTTTCCCGGATTATTGGGAGCTGTTCTCCCCCAACACTGGCGCCGCCGGCTCAGTGAATGCCTTCGACGGCGTGAAGCCGGAGAAGACTACCCAACTGGACTTCGGCGCGCAGTACAAAACCGACAACCTCGAAGCCTGGGCCTCGGGCTATGTCGGTCAGGTGCGCGATTTCATCCTGTTCGACTACCGACCGGGAATGATGGGCACCACCTCCCAGGCGCGCAATGTCGACGCGCGCATCATGGGCGGCGAACTCGGTGCAGCGTACACGCTGACCCGCCACTGGAAAGCCGACGCCACTCTCGCCTACGCCTGGGGCAAGAACAGCAGCGACGGTAACCCCCTGCCGCAAATGCCGCCGTTGGATGCACGCCTGGGCCTCACCTACAGCGAAGACGACTGGAGCGCCGGTGCCTTGTGGCGCGTGGTGGCCGCGCAAAACCGTATCGACCCGAACAAGGGCAACGTGGTCGGCAAGGACTACGACAAGAGCGGCGGTTTTGGCGTGTTCTCGCTGAACGCGGCGTACCGCATCAATAAAAACTTCAAGGTCAGCACCGGCGTCGACAACCTGTTCGGCAAAGCCTACGCCGAGCACCTGAACCTGGCGGGCAATGCAGGGTTCGGCTACCCGGCCAACGACCCGCAGGCCATCAAGGAGCCGGGGCGGACCCTTTGGACCAAGGTGGACATGAGCTTCTAAAAGCATCGGGAGCAAGTCGAATCGTCGCACCGCCCCTCCCACATTTTGATATGTGAACGCATTCAAATGTGGGAAGGGGCTTGCTCCCGATGGCGGCCTGAGTCACTACAAAAATTTAAGCTTTGCGGAGCATCCTTGATGAACAAGCAAAAAATCTCCTTCTACAACCTGGCCTGGCGCTGGCACTTCTACGCCGGCCTCTTCGTCGCCCCCTTCATGGTGCTGCTGGCAATCACCGGCATCATCTACCTGTTCAAACCGCAGCTCGACCCACTGATGTACGGCCACCTGCTGACCGTCCCCGCCGCCGAACACGCACTGAGCGCCGACGAACAACTGCAACGCGCCAAGGCGACCTACCCCCAAGGCGCAATCAGCAAATACCTGCCACCCGCCGACGCCACCAGCAGCGCGCAATTTGTGATGCACAACGGCGGCCGCGAAATCACGGTGTTCGTCGATCCCTACCGCGGCACCGTGCTCGGCGAGCAGGACGCGAAATACAACCTGCAAGCCATCGCCCGCGCACTGCACGGTGAGCTGATGATTGGCACCGTCGGCGACCGACTGGTGGAACTCGCCGCCGGTTGGGGCGTGATGCTCGTCGTGTCGGGCCTGTACCTGTGGTGGCCGCGCGGCAAGTCTTCGGGGGGGGTGTTGTGGCCACGTTTTAACAGCCGTGGCCGGCTGTTCTGGCGCGATATGCATGCCGTCGCCGGCTTCTGGGGCGCGGCGTTCTTGCTGGTGATGCTGCTCAGCGGCATGACCTGGACCGGCTTCTGGGGCAAGCAATACGCCGACCTGTGGAACCGCTTTCCGGCCGCCATGTGGAACGACGTGCCACAGTCCGATCAGCAGGCCCGCGTCCTCAACACCGCAACGCAACAGACCGTGCCCTGGGCCATGGAAAACACGCCGATGCCGATGTCCGGCGACCATGCCGAACACATGAACCACGGCGCGATGCACTCGGCCCCCGCCGCGCCCACCCTACGCCTGCAACAGGTGGTGGACCTGGCCACCGCCCGCAAGGTCGAGCCCGGCTACAGCATCACCTTCCCCACCACCGCCGACGGCGTATTCACCATTGCCGTGTTCGCCGACGACCCGCGCTTTGACGCCACCCTGCACGTGGACCAGTACACCGGCAAGGTCCTGGCCGACGTGCGCTGGGAACACTACAACCTCGTCGCCCGCGCCACCGAGACCGGCGTGATGCTGCACGAAGGCAAGATGTTCGGCTGGGTCAACCAGCTGATCGTGCTGCTGATCTGCCTGATGATCCTGCTCAGCGCGGTCAGTGGCGTGGTGATCTGGTGGAAGCGCCGGCCCAATGGCGGCCTGGGTGTGCCGCCGCTGCGCCATGACCTGCCAAAGTGGAAAACCGCGATGGTGATCATGCTCGGGTTGGCGATTGTGTTCCCCCTGGTCGGCGCCTCGCTGGTGTTGGTATGGGTCATGGACCGCCTGGTATTGGCGCGGTTGTTCAGCCAAAGGGATAGCACACCTGCTTAGCGTTCATCAGCGCCGCACCCTCCACGCACCGCGACGGTGCCGCCCACGCACCGCCGTGCATTTGTGGCGCCATTTCGGTGCTTGCTCGCATATCACCAGGCGCTCAAAGCGGCGCCGCACACGCCTGCCACGGAGCAGGCACAACCCTTGCAAACGCCCTGATCAACCTCGCGCTACTCAACAACAACACCGGGTTCACGGAGAACACACCAATGAAGCGTCGCAGCTTGATCAAGGCTTTCACCCTGTCGGCATCCATCGTCGCCATGGGCCTGACCTGGACCGTACAGGCCGCCGAGACCATCAAGGTCGGCATCCTGCACTCGTTGTCCGGCACCATGGCCATCTCCGAAACGTCCCTCAAGGACATGGCGTTGATGACCATCGACGAGATCAACGCCAAGGGCGGGGTGAATGGCAAGATGCTTGAACCGGTGGTGGTCGACCCGGCGTCCAACTGGCCGCTGTTCGCCGAAAAAGGCCGGCAGTTGCTGACCCAGGACAAGGTCGCCGTGGTGTTCGGCTGCTGGACCTCGGTGTCGCGCAAATCCGTGTTGCCGGTGTTCGAAGAACTCAACGGCCTGTTGTTCTACCCGGTGCAATACGAAGGCGAAGAGATGTCGCCGAACGTGTTCTACACCGGTGCGGCGCCGAACCAGCAGGCGATCCCGGCGGTGGAGTACCTGATGAGCGAAGAAGGCGGCGGCGCCAAGCGCTTCTTCCTGCTGGGCACTGACTATGTGTACCCACGCACCACCAACAAGATCCTGCGTTCGTTCCTGCATTCCAAAGGCGTGGCGGACAAAGACATCGAAGAGGTCTACACCCCGTTCGGCCATGCGGACTACCAGACCATCGTGGCCAACATCAAAAAGTTTTCCGCTGGCGGCAAGACCGCGGTGATCTCCACCGTGAACGGCGACTCCAACGTGCCGTTCTACAAAGAGCTGGCCAACCAGGGCCTGAAGGCCACCGACGTACCGGTGGTGGCGTTCTCCGTGGGCGAAGAAGAACTGCGCGGCATCGACACCAAACCGCTGGTGGGCAACCTCGCCGCGTGGAACTACTTCCAGTCGGTGGAGAACCCGGTGAACAAGAAATTCGTCGCCGACTGGAAAGCCTACGCCAAGCAACACAACCTGCCGGGCGCCGACAAAGCGGTGACCAACGACCCGATGGAAGCCACCTACGTGGGCATCCATATGTGGGCGCAGGCGGCGGAAAAAGCCAAGTCCACCGACGTCGACAAAGTGCGTGAAGCGCTGGCCGGCCAGACCTTCGCCGCGCCGTCGGGGTTCACCCTGACCATGGACAAGACCAATCACCACCTGCACAAGCCGGTGATGATCGGTGAAATCCAGGCCGACGGGCAGTTCTCGGTGGTGTGGCAGACCCAGGAGCCGATCCGCGCGCAGCCGTGGAGCCCGTACATTCCGGGGAATGACAAAAAGCCGGACTACGCGGTGAAGAGCAACTAAGTCTCACGACAGATCAAAAATGTGCGAGGGGGCTTGCCCCCGATAGCTGAGTGTCAGGCACTGCATGTGCTGACTGATGCACCGCCATCGGGGGCAAGTCGAATCGTCGCACCGCCCCTCCCACACTGTCCCCCGCAAGATCAGGACAACCTGTTATGCCCACTGCCCTGCACCGTTTCATCCTCACGGCCCTGCTATTGCTGCCTTTGGCGGTACATGCCGGCGACGCCGAAGACTTCCTGGCCGCCAACCCGACGCAACAAGCCAAGCTGCTCCAGGACTGGGCCGCCCAGCCCGACCCGGCGCGCATCGAGTTGGTGGACGCCCTGCAACAAGGTCAGCTCACGCTCAACGGTGAAACCAAGACCGTACGCCTGAACAACCGCCTGCGTGGCTTGATCGACAACGTACAAGCCAGCCAGCAATTGCTCGCCGCTGACCCCAAGGTGCGCCTGGCGGCTGCGCAAACCCTGCAAAAGAGCGCGCAACCGGCGCAACTTAAATTCCTCGACCAGCAAGTCGCCGCTGAAACCGATGAAGGCGTGCACACGGCCCTGAGCCTGGCCCTGGCCAACCTGCAACTGGTCGATCCCGACCCCGTGGTGCGCCTGGCCGCTGTACGCTTGCTCGGCAGCACCGGTGACCCGCTGGCGCGCACGCGCCTGGAAGCCCTGCTCGCCCCCGGTGTCGAAACCGATGCCGGCGTGCACACCGCCGCCGAGACCAGCCTGGCCCAGGTCAAACGCAAACTGATGCTGGGCGAGATCCTCGGCCAGGCCTTCAGCGGCATGTCGCTGGGTTCGATCCTGTTGCTCGCGGCGCTGGGGCTGGCGATCACCTTCGGCCTGCTCGGCGTGATCAATATGGCCCACGGCGAGATGCTGATGCTCGGCGCCTACTCGACCTATGTGGTGCAGTTGCTGATGCAGCGCTACGTACCCGCGACCATCGAGTTCTACCCGCTGATTGCGCTGCCGGTGGCGTTTTTTGTCACCGCCGCCATCGGCATGGCGCTGGAGCGCACGGTGATTCGTCACCTGTACGGCCGCCCCCTGGAAACCCTGCTGGCTACCTGGGGCATCAGCCTGATGCTGATCCAACTGGTGCGCCTGGTGTTCGGCGCACAGAACGTTGAAGTGGCCAACCCGCAATGGCTGTCCGGCGGCATCCAGGTGCTGCCCAACCTGGTGCTGCCGTACAACCGCATCGTGATCATCGCCTTCGCGCTGTTCGTGGTGGTGCTGACCTGGCTGCTGCTGAACAAGACGCGCCTGGGCCTCAACGTGCGCGCGGTCACGCAGAACCGCAACATGGCGGCCTGCTGCGGCGTGCCTACCGGGCGCGTGGACATGCTCGCCTTTGGCCTCGGCTCCGGCATCGCAGGCCTGGGCGGCGTGGCGCTGAGCCAGATCGGCAACGTCGGCCCGGACCTGGGCCAGAGCTACATCATCGACTCGTTCCTGGTGGTGGTGCTCGGCGGTGTCGGCCAGTTGGCCGGCAGCGTCACGGCGGCCTTCGGTCTGGGCATCGCCAACAAGATTCTTGAGCCGCAGATCGGTGCCGTGCTCGGCAAGATCCTGATCCTCGCGCTGATCATTCTGTTTATCCAGAAACGCCCGCAGGGACTCTTCGCACTGAAAGGACGGGTGATCGACTGATGAACCAGCCATTGATGCTTACGGCCGCGCGAAAGGCCGGCCCCAAGGCGACGATTGCCGTCGGCACGGTCATCCTGGCCCTGCTGCTGGCCTTGCCGTTGTGCTCGCTGCTGTCGCCGGAAAACCCGCTGCACGTATCAGCGTACACCCTGACATTGGTGGGCAAGATCCTCTGCTACGCCATCGTCGCGCTGGCCCTGGACCTGGTGTGGGGCTACGCCGGGATGCTGTCGCTCGGCCACGGTTTGTTTTTTGCCCTCGGCGGTTATGCGATGGGCATGTACCTGATGCGCCAGGCCGCTGGCAGTGAGCTGCCGGCGTTCATGACGTTTCTGTCGTGGACCGAACTGCCCTGGTATTGGGCCGGCACCGATCACTTCCTCTGGGCCTTGTGCCTGGTGGTCTTGGCGCCGGGGTTGCTGGCGTTGGTGTTCGGGTTCTTCGCCTTCCGCTCGCGGATCAAGGGCGTGTATTTCTCGATCATGACCCAGGCCCTGACCTTCGCCGGGATGCTGTTGTTCTTTCGCAACGAAACCGGCTTTGGCGGTAATAACGGCTTCACCAACTTTCGCAGCATCCTGGGCTTCGGCATCACCGAACCGGGCACCCGCGCGGTGCTGTTTACCGCCACGGTACTGCTGTTGGTGGCCAGCCTGTATATCGGCTGGCGCCTGGCGCAAAGCAAGTTCGGCCGCGTGCTGACCGCGCTGCGCGATGCCGAGAACCGCCTGATGTTCTGCGGCTACGACCCGCGTGGTTTCAAGCTGTTCGTGTGGGTGTTGAGCGCCGTGCTGTGCGGTTTGGCCGGGGCGTTGTATGTGCCGCAGGTGGGCATCATCAACCCCAGCGAGATGTCGCCGACCAACTCCATCGAAGCCGCCGTGTGGGTGGCCTTGGGCGGGCGCGGCACGCTGATCGGCCCGTTGCTCGGCGCCGGAGTGGTCAATGGCATGAAGAGCTGGTTCACCGTGGCCTTCCCGGAGTACTGGCTGTTCTTCCTCGGGGCGCTGTTCATCATCGTCACCCTGTACCTGCCCAAGGGCGTTATCGGCCTGCTGAAGAAATGAGGAACGTCATGCTTGAACCTATCTTCGATGCAGGCAGCGGCCGCGATGCGATCGGCATCGGCCAGGCCGCGGGCAAGGGCCTCAACACGCGTCACGGCACGATCCTGACCCTGGAAGACATCAGCGTCAGCTTCGACGGTTTCAAGGCGCTCAACGACCTCAACCTGTATATCGGCGTGGGTGAGTTGCGCTGCATCATCGGCCCCAACGGCGCGGGCAAGACCACGCTGATGGACGTGATCACCGGCAAGACCCGGCCCAGCCACGGCAATGCCTGGTTTGGCGAAACCCTGGACTTGACCGGCATGAGCGAAGTGCAGATCGCCCAGGCCGGCATCGGCCGCAAGTTCCAGAAACCCACGGTGTTCGAAGCCCTCAGCGTGTTCGAAAACCTGGAGCTGGCGCAGAAGACCGACAAGTCGGTATGGGCCAGCCTGCGTGCACGCCTGAGCGGCGAACAGAAAGACCGTATCGATGAAGTGCTCGACACCATCCGTCTTACCGCGTCGGTGCATCGCCCGGCCGGCCTGCTGTCCCACGGCCAGAAGCAGTTCCTGGAAATCGGCATGCTGCTGATGCAGGACCCGCAACTGTTGCTGCTGGACGAACCGGTGGCGGGCATGACCGACGCCGAAACCGAATTCACCGCCGAACTGTTCAAGCGCCTGGCGGGCAAGCATTCGTTGATGGTGGTGGAACACGACATGGGCTTTGTCGGCTCGATTGCCGACCATGTGACGGTGTTGCATCAGGGCAGCGTGCTGGCTGAAGGCTCGCTTGCGCAGGTGCAGGAAAACGAGCGCGTGATCGAGGTGTACCTCGGCCGCTGAATAAGCTTTATGTAGGCGCCGGCTTTTGTGGTGAGCGGGCTTGCCCCGCGCAGGGCAAGCCTGCTCACCACAAAAGCCTGGATACTTGCACGATTTGAGGAGGTTTTGAGAATGCTGCAAGTCGACAAGCTGCACCAATACTACGGCGGTAGTCACATCCTGCGCGGGCTGTCGTTTGACGCGAAGATTGGCGAAGTGACCTGCCTGCTCGGCCGTAACGGCGTGGGCAAGACCACCCTGCTCAAGTGCCTGATGGGTTTGCTGCCGGCCAAGGAAGGCGCGGTGAATTGGGAAGGTCGCGCCATCACCGGTTTCAAGCCGCACCAGCGCGTGCACGCGGGCATCGCCTACGTGCCCCAGGGCCGCGAGATTTTCGGGCGGCTGACGGTGGAAGAAAACCTGTTGATGGGCCTGTCGCGTTTCCCTGCCTCCGAAGCCAAGGAAGTGCCGGCGTTCATCTACGATCTGTTTCCGGTGTTGCTGCAGATGAAGCATCGGCGCGGCGGCGACTTGTCCGGCGGCCAGCAGCAACAGTTGGCCATCGGCCGCGCCTTGGCCAGCCGCCCACGCCTGTTGATCCTCGATGAACCCACCGAAGGCATCCAGCCCTCGGTGATCAAGGAAATCGGCGCGGTGATCAAGAAGCTCGCGGCACGCGGTGACATGGCGATTCTATTGGTGGAGCAGTTCTATGACTTCGCCGCCGAACTGGCCGACCAGTACCTGGTGATGTCGCGGGGTGAAATCGTGCAGCAGGGCCGTGGCGAAAATATGCACAGCGACGGTGTACGCGGCCTCGTAACGATCTAATCTGTAGCGTCCTGACGATAAGCCCATAACCATGAACCTGCCCGTTTCCCCTGCCCTGTTCACCCCCAGCTGGCACGCCGCGCTGGAACTCGGCTACGCACGTTTCGGCGACACCACGCGCCCGGTAATGCGCCGCCACCTCGGCCCGCTGCGCGTGCAAAAGCACCTGTACGCCGAAGGCCCCGAGGTGTGCCAGCACATCATCGTGCACCCACCCGGCGGCATTGCCGGCGGGGATCGCCTGGACATCAGCGCCGATGTCGCCGAGGGTGCCTGGGTCCAATTGACCAGCCCCGGCGCGGCCAAGTGGTACCGCGCCGGCGGCCCGGCGTATCAGCAACTCGAGCTGAGCGTCGCAGCGGGCGCCACGCTGGAGTGGCTACCCCAGGAAACCATCGTGTTCAGCGCCGCTCAAGCCGAACTCACCACACGCATCGACCTGCACGGCGACGCCCGCCTGTTCTACTGGGACGTGGTCGCCCTGGGTCGCCCAGCCAGTGGCGAGCGCTTCGACCTTGGCCATTTTCAATCCCATCTGGATATCCGCCGCGACGGCCAGTTGCTCTGGCACGAACGCCAGCGCATTGTCGGCGGCGACGGCTTGCTGGATTCGCCGATCGGCCTGGATGGGCAGCCGGTGTTTGCCACGCTATTGGTGACCGGCGAAATCGCCCCTGAATTGCTTGAAAAATGCCGCTCGCTGCCGAACACCGTGCGCGGCGATTTGACCCAACTGCCGGGCTTGCTGGTCGCGCGCTGCCTGGCCGGTGAAGCACTGCTGGCGCGGGGCTGGTTGATTGATTTATGGCGGCTGTTGCGGCCGGCAGTGTTAGGCCGGGAAGCTGTTTCACCACGAATCTGGAGCACATGAAGATCAAAATGTGGGAGGGGCAAGCCTCCTCCCACAGGGATCTCCATTGTATTTAAGAATGCATTTAAAGGACCTTGAACCATGGACCTCACCCCACGGGAAAAAGACAAACTGCTGATCTTCACCGCAGGCTTAGTCGCCGAGCGCCGCCTGGCGCGTGGTGTGAAGCTCAACTACCCGGAAACCATCGCCTACATCTCCGCGGCGCTGATGGAAGGCGCCCGCGATGGCCGCACGGTGGCCGACCTGATGCACTACGGCACCACCCTGCTCAGCCGCGAGCAGGTGATGGAAGGCATCCCGGAAATGATCCCGGACATCCAGGTGGAAGCCACCTTTCCCGACGGCACCAAGCTGGTCACCGTCCACCAACCGATTGCCTGAGGCCCGGCCATGATTCGTGATGCAACCGAAAAGGACCTTCCCGCCATTCGCGATATCTACAACGATGCGGTGCGCAACACCACGGCGATCTGGAACGAACAACCGGTGGACCTGGCCAACCGCCTGGCATGGTTCAACGCGCGCCAGGCCCTGGGCTACCCGATCCTGGTGGCGGTGGAAAACGATGCAGTCACCGGCTACGCCTCGTTCGGCGATTGGCGGCCCTTCGAAGGTTTTCGCTACAGCGTCGAGCACTCGGTGTACGTGCGCAATGACCAACGCGGCAAGGGCCTGGGCCCGCGCTTGATGCAGGTGTTGATCGAGCGCGCGCGCAGCGGCGGCAAATACGTGATGGTCGCCGCCATCGAAAGCGGCAACCAGGCCTCGATCCGCCTGCATGAGCGCCTGGGGTTCATCATCACCGGGCAGATGCCGCAAGTGGGCATCAAGTTCGGCCGCTGGCTGGACCTGACCTTTATGCAACTGGCCCTGAACCCGGGCGCCGAACCGCCCCAGGAGTAACAGCGATGAGCACTGCGCAACTGCGTCGAGTCAATGCCGAGAGCTTTGCCCATTACCGCCAGGGGTTGATCGAGCTGTTGCTGGACGCGGTCAAGCATGGCGCCTCGGTGGGTTTCATGGCCGACTTCGATGAAGCCCAGGCCCGCGCCTACTTGAGCGGCGTGCAGGCGAGTCTCGAAGACGCCAGCCTGTTGCTGTGGGTGGTGGTGCGTAACGAGCAGGTGCAGGCCAGCGTGCAATTGGCGCTGTGCCAGAAAGCCAATGGCCTGAACCGCGCCGAAGTGCAAAAACTGCTGGTGCACAGCAGCGCCCGTCGCCATGGCCTGGGCCAGCAATTGATGCACACCCTGGAACTCGCCGCGCGCCAGCACAAGCTCGGCCTGCTGTACCTGGACACCGAAGCCGGCTCCGGCGCCGAAGCTTTCTACCAGGCGCTGCGCTACACCAAGATCGGTGAACTGCCCGATTACTGCCAAAGCCCGGACGGGCGCTACAGCCCGACCGCCATCTACTTCAAGACCCTGGGGCAACCTGCATGATTCCTGGCGAATATCGGATCCAGCCTGGCGAGATCGAACTCAACGTCGGCCGCCGTACCCTCACCCTCAGCGTGGCCAACAGCGGCGACCGGCCGATCCAGGTGGGTTCGCATTACCATTTTTTCGAGACCAATGACGCACTGGAGTTTGACCGTGCCGCCAGCCGGGGCATGCGCCTGAATATTCCGGCGGGGACGGCGGTGCGGTTTGAGCCGGGGCAGGCGAGGACTGTCGAGCTCGTCGACCTGAGCGGGTTGCGGCGAGTTTATGGGTTTGCGGGAAGAGTCATGGGCGAGCTTTAGGTCGACTGCAAGCTATCAGCCGCAAGCTGCAAGAAAAAGCGGCTCGCGGCGCCCCATTTGCTTTTACTTGAAGCTTGCAGCTAATAACTTGCAGCTCATATCCGAGGACCGAGGTTATGAAAATCACCCGTCAGGCATATGCCGACATGTACGGCCCCACCGTCGGCGACAAGGTGCGCCTGGCCGACACCGAGCTGTTCGTCGAAGTCGAGCAGGACTTCACCGTCTACGGTGAAGAAGTCAAATTCGGCGGCGGCAAGGTGATCCGCGATGGCCAGGGCCAGAGCCAGTTGCTCGCCCACGAAGTGGTCGACACCCTGATCACCAACGCGCTGATCATCGACCATTGGGGCATCGTCAAGGCCGACGTCGGCTTGAAGAACGGGCGCATCCACGCGATCGGCAAGGCCGGCAACCCGGACATTCAACCGGGCGTGACCATGGCCATCGGCGCCAGCACCGAAGTGATTGCCGGTGAAGGCATGATCCTCACCGCCGGCGGCATCGACAGCCATGTGCATTTCATCTGCCCACAGCAGATCGAAGAAGCGCTGACCAGCGGCGTCACCACCATGATCGGCGGCGGCACCGGGCCCGCCACCGGCACCAACGCCACCACCTGCACCTCAGGCCCATGGCACCTGGCGCGCATGCTCCAGGCCAGCGATGCATTCGCGATGAACATCGGTTTTACCGGCAAAGGCAACGCCAGCCTGCCCGAGCCGTTGATCGAACAGGTCAAGGCCGGTGCCATTGGCCTGAAGCTGCATGAAGACTGGGGCACCACGCCGGCCAGCATCGACAACTGCCTGAGCGTCGCCGACGAATACGACGTGCAGGTTGCGATCCACAGCGACACGCTCAACGAGTCCGGTTTCGTCGAAACCACCCTCGCCGCGCTCAAGGGCCGCACCATCCACACCTACCATACCGAGGGCGCCGGTGGCGGCCACGCGCCGGACATCATCAAGGCCTGCGGCTTCCCCAATGTGCTGCCCAGCTCCACCAACCCGACGCGGCCGTTCACGCGCAACACCATCGACGAGCACCTGGACATGTTGATGGTCTGCCATCACCTGGACCCGAGCATCGCCGAGGACGTGGCCTTCGCCGAAAGCCGCATCCGCCGCGAGACCATCGCCGCCGAAGACATCCTGCACGACCTCGGCGCGTTCTCGATGATCAGCTCGGACAGCCAGGCCATGGGGCGCGTGGGCGAGGTGATCACGCGCACCTGGCAGACCGCCGACAAAATGAAGAAACAGCGCGGCGCCCTGCCCGGCGACGGCCCCGGCAATGACAATTTCCGCGCCAAGCGCTACATCGCCAAGTACACCATCAACCCGGCGATCACCCACGGTGTGAGCCATATCGTCGGCTCCATCGAAGTGGGCAAATGGGCCGACCTGGTGCTGTGGCGTCCGGCATTTTTCGGCATCAAGCCGACCCTGATCCTCAAGGGCGGCGCGATTGCTTCAAGCCTGATGGGCGACGCCAACGCCTCGATCCCGACGCCGCAACCGGTGCACTACCGCCCGATGTTCGCCAGCTTCGGCGGTTCGCTGCACGCCACCAGCCTGACCTTTATCAGCCAGGCCGCAGCGGACGCGGGCCTGCCCGAAGCCCTGGGTTTGAAAAAGCAGATCGCGGTGGTCAAAGGCTGTCGCGACGTGCAGAAAACCGACTTGATCCACAACGATTATTTACCGGATATCGAGGTGGACCCGCAGACGTATCAGGTCAAGGCCGACGGCGTGTTGCTGTGGTGCGAACCGGCCGAGGTATTGCCGATGGCGCAGCGGTACTTTTTGTTCTGACGAGGTGAATGAAGCTCAAAAGCTTATTCACCGCCCGTTTGCGGCAGGGCCTATCTGCCGCACGCGGGAGGCTGCCGGGCAATTAGTGGTTCCAGGCCTCGCGGGGATCGAACGCGGCCTTTTTGGCCAGTTCCTGCCACAGCGCCTTGACTTCTTCATCGCTGTTTTTCGGCATCACCGCCTTGAGCTGCACGAACAGAAACCCGCGCTCGCCTTGCTTGTTCAGCAAGCCGTGGCCCTTGGCGCGCATGCGTTGGCCGTTCTGGCTGCCGGCCGGCACTTTGAGGTTGATCTTGCCGGTCAGGGTCGGCACGGCCACTTCGGTGCCCAGGGCCAATTCCCAGGGTGCCAGCGGCAGGTTGATGATCAGGTTTTCGCCGTCCACTTCGAATTTTGGGTGCGGCGCAAACTTGATGATCAGGTACAGGTCGCCATTCGCGCCGCCACCGATGCCCGGTGCGCCCTGGGCCTTGAGGCGAATGCGTTCGCCGTCGGCCACGCCGGCGGGGATCTTCACGTTCAGGCTCTTGGTGGTGTTGCTGACATGCCGGCCCGAGGCATCGTATTGCGGCACCTGGAAGGTCACCTGCTTGGACTCGCTCGACAGCGTCTCTTCGAGAAACACCGACAGCTGCATCTCCACGTCCTGGCCTTTACGCCCGGCAGGACGGCGCTGACCGCCACCAAAGGCATCGCCGCGCGCACCGAAGATCGAGCTGAAGAAGTCCGAGAAATCCTCACCGCCGCCACCCCCACCAAAGCCGCCACGGCTCTGCCAGCCCGGTGGTCCCTGAAACGGCTGACCGTGCTGACCGTATTTGCGCAGTTCGTCGTACTCGGCGCGCTTGTCGGCGCTTTTAAGCGCTTCGTAGGCTTCGGACGCGTCCTTGAACTTGGCTTCGGCGTCTTTTTCCTTGCTGACATCCGGGTGATATTTGCGCGCCAACTTGCGGTAGGCCGCTTTGATTTCCTTGTCGTCGGCCGATGGCTCGACGCCAAGTATCTTGTAGTAATCTTTGAAATCCATCGGGGTTTCACCTTCCTTTATCAAGATCGCAGAGCCCTGGGCACAAGGTGCGATGGTTTGCACCTGTTGAGTCTTGTGGCCGGAGGGGATACGTCAAAGTGTTATCGGCGCTCGCCGTATGCACCAGATGTGGGGGCGAATCCTGCGCTTTCAAGCACGATTTAACGGATGGTCGGCCTACGCATCCGCCCTCGACTGACATACACTGCGCGGCCGTTTTTCGACCGGAACCCGATAGACATGAAAAACCCATCCCCGGCCCGTGCCTGCGGCATCGACTTCGGCACGTCCAACTCCACCGTCGGCTGGATCCGCCCCGGCCAGGAGACGCTTATTGCGTTGGAGGACGACAAGATCACCTTGCCGTCAGTGGTGTTCTTCAACTTCGAGGAGCGTCGCCCGGTGTACGGTCGCCTGGCGCTGCACGAGTACCTGGAAAACTACGAAGGCCGCTTGATGCGCTCGCTCAAGAGCCTGCTGGGTTCCAAGCTGATCAAGCACGACACCAGCGTACTGGGTACGGCGATGCCGTTCACCGACCTGCTGGCGTTGTTTATCGGCCAGCTCAAGAGCCGCGCCGAAGCCAACGCCGGCCGTGAGTTCGAGGAAGTGGTACTGGGCCGCCCGGTGTTTTTCGTCGATGACGACCCGATGGCCGACCAGGAAGCGGAAAACACCCTGGTCGACGTGGCGCGCAAGATCGGCTTCAAGGACATCTCGTTCCAGTACGAACCGATTGCCGCGGCGTTCGACTATGAGTCCACCATCGAAAAAGAAGAGCTGGTACTGATCGTCGACATCGGCGGCGGTACCTCCGACTTCTCGCTGGTGCGCCTGTCGCCGGACCGCCGTCACAACGACAACCGCCAGAGCGACATCCTCGCCACCGGCGGCGTACACATCGGCGGCACCGACTTCGATAAACAGCTCAGCCTGCAAGGCATGATGCCGCTGTTCGGCTACGGCAGCCGCATGAAAAGCGGCGCCTACATGCCCACCAGCCACCACATGAACCTGGCCACCTGGCACACCATCAACTCGGTGTACTCGCAAAAATCCCAGCTGGCCCTGGGCAGCATGCGCTACGACATCGAAGACACCGGCGGCATCGATCGCCTGTTCAAGCTGATCGAACAACGCGCCGGGCACTGGCTGGCCATGGAAGTTGAAGAAACCAAGATCCAGCTGACCCACGAAGACAATCGTCATGTGCCACTGGACCGTATCGAAAAAGGCCTGAGCGTGGATTTGAGCCGGGCGTTGTTCGAGTCGTCCATCGACGCCTTGCTCGAACGCGTGCGCAACAGCGTGACGCAGTTGCTCAACGACGCTTCGGTGAGCGTGGCGCAGGTGGACACGGTGTTCTTTACCGGCGGCTCCAGCGGCATCCCGGCGCTGCGTCATAGCATCGCGGCGATGCTGCCGAATGCGCGGCATGTGGAAGGGAATATCTTTGGCAGTATTGGTAGCGGGTTGGCGATTGAAGCGAGCAAGCGGTACGGCTGCTGACGTCCAAACACCATAAATCAAATGTGGGAGCTGGCTTGCCTGCTCCCACATTTTTGACGTATGTACACCAAATCCTGAGTCACCACCGTTCCCCCTTTGTGGCGAGGGAGCTTGCTCCCGTTGGGCTGCGCAGCAGCCCCAAAACCTGCCTGCACAGAACTTACTTTGGAATGTTGTAACCAACACGCCCTGCGCCTTGCACGATTTCCATGATGAAGCTTATAGTCCGGTCGTCGCCCTCATGGCGACCAGGTTTGGCGACCTGCATCCACGTTCAAAAATGCCTGCTTCGTTGGCAGGCGTTTTTGTACCCGCAAAGCCGTATTTATGGCGGCTGTGCGCGGGAGACCTTCGGGTCTGCCGTCCCCGTGGACCGGTTCGCCAACCTGCGTACAGCTGCCACCCTATTGTTTGGCGACAATGAGTGGGGGCTCCTCTTAGTCCACGGAGTTTCACGTATGAATCGCTACATGCCCCTAACCGGCCACGACTGCACCATCCCCGCTCTAACCATCGACACCCAAGCCCCAGTCGATGTCCTTCTCGACGCCGCTGCCTACCGCATTCGTGCGGTAACTCAATTGCTGGAAAACATCGCCTTTAGAGAAGAACTCAGCAGTGATGCCGTCGTGCTCCACGACTTCGCACAACTGCTGGCCATTCCCTTGCGGGATGGGTGCGATTTGATGGATGTGATTGGCCGCAAGCTAAGTTCGCAAGCGGCCTAAGCGCAAACAGGGTGGCTTTTCAGCCGCCCTGCCTGAACACGATCAAACCATCCCACCCAGCTTCAACTCACTCTTCAAATACGCATAATAAATCGGCCCAGCCACCACCCCCGGCAGGCCGAATGCGGCTTCGAACACCAGCATCGCCAACAACAACTCCCACGACTTGGCACTGATCTGCCCGCCGACAATGCGTGCGTTGAGGAAGTACTCGACTTTGTGGATCACGATCAAATACCCCAATGCCGCCACCGCCACCCAGATCGACAGCGACAGCGCGACGATGGTGATGAGGGTGTTGGACATCAGGTTGCCGATCACCGGCAGCAGGCCGAGCAGGAAGGTCAGTACGATCAGGGTTTTGGTCAGGGGCAGGTGGATGCCGCACAGCGGCAGCACCACGGCGAGGAATATCGCAGTGAATGCGGTGTTGAGCGCGGCGATCTTGATTTGCGCGAAGACGATGTTGCGAAAGGCCTGGACCAGCAGGTGCAGACGGTCGAACAGCGCGGCGGCCAGGGGCTTGCGTTTTGTCAGGTCGGGGATGCGTTGCAGGGCGATGATCGCACCGAGCACCATGCCGATCAGCAGGGTGACGAACATGTGCGCGGCGTCTTTGCCGACCAATTGCAGTTCACTCAGGTGCTTGCTCAGCCACTCGCCGATGGCCACGCGAAATTCCGCGGCACTGGCGGGCAGGTAGGCGTCGAGGAACGGCGGCAACTGGCCGCGGGCGCGGTCGACCACACCCATGAACTTATCGAGGGAGGCGCCAGGGTTTTCCGCTTCGTGGAGCAGGAAGCTGATGGCACCGGCGAAGATCAGGGCCAGCACACTGACAATCAGGGTACCGAGCAACGCCACCGCCAGCCAGCGCGCGCGGCGGCCTTCGATCAGCCGTTGCAGTTGGGGGGTGAGCATGTTGACCAGTTCATAGACCAACAGGCCGGCCAACAGGCTGGGCAGTAGTTTGAGCGGCAGGACCAGCAGCAATCCGCCGAAAATAATGATGTAGCTGGCCAGCAACAACACATGACGCTGAGGAAACGTTGGCATACAGCCTCAAAACGAACGGCGTTAAAGGATGGGCAGTCTGCCAGCGTTCCAGAAATCAAGCGAGAGCTGAAGGTGCGAATGCGATCAAGTGTGGGAGGGGAGGGGCGGTGCGACGATTCGACTTGCTCCCACACTTGTTTTCCAGCGCCTGCTAAATCGGGGTCAGCCCTTGAGGCAGGTGCTCATGAATGTCTTGCGCGCATCGCCGGCCAACGCCTTGGTTTTCGCCGACGCGTTGCAATCCTTCATTTTCTGCTGCTGCGGCGTCAGGGTCTTGGCGTCATTGGCCGCCGGGGCCGACAGGCAGGTCTTCATGAAGGCCTTGCGCTCGTCGCCTTTGAGCGTCTTGGTGGTGGCTTCGGCATTACAGGTGGTCATTTTGTTTTGCTGGGCGGTGGCGGCGAAGCCTTGGGAACACAGCAACAGGCCCATCATCAACAACGGTATACGCAGCATCTTCATGGAGTTTTCTCCCGGTTACCACGCCGAGGGGCGTGGCCTTTCGAGAGTGTAGCCAAATCCTGTTACACCTTCCCGCGAAGAGAGGATAATCCCCGCTCATTCCTCTGTATGGCGATGTCATGCAATACGCGTATCCCTTGCTGGCCATTTTTATCTGGGCCGGCAACACCGTGGTCAACAAACTGGCCGTGGGCTCGATCTTCCCCTCGGAGATCGGTTTTTATCGCTGGCTGCTGGCAGCATTGCTGTTCACGCCATTCATGCTCAAGCCGGTGATCGCCCATTGGGCGCAGATTCGCCCGAACCTGGGCAGGATCGTCATCCTCGGCGTGTTGGGCATGGCCGTTTACCAAAGCCTGGCGTATTACGCCGCGTCGCTGACCAGCGCCACCAACATGGGCATCATCCTGTCATTGATGCCGTTGATGGCGCTGACGTCGGCGATCATCAGCCTCGGCCAGCGCCTGACCTTCGGCGCCCTCACCGGTGCCGTGCTGTCGTTTGCCGGCGTGACCGTGGTGGTGTCAGCCGGCAGCCTGGGCGGGTTGCTGCAACATGGGGTGAACCTGGGTGACGGCATGATGCTGGTGGCAACCCTCGCCTACGCGGTCTACAGCACCCTGCTGAAAAAATGGCAACTGCGCCTGCCGCCGCTGGTGTTGCTGTATCTGCAGATACTGGTGGCGGTGGTGGTGCTGTTTCCGCTGTTCCTGTTTTCGGCCAAAGCCGGTCTGGGCTGGGCGAATATCCCGCTGGTGCTGTACGCCTGCCTGCTGGCCTCGATGCTCGCGCCGTTGGCCTGGATGCATTCGGTGAAGACGTTGGGACCAAGCCGCACCACATTGTTTTTCAACTTGCTACCGTTGATAACCGCACTGATTGCGGCGGTCGTGTTGAAAGAAGCGTTAGCGTTGTATCACCTGGTGGGCGGTTTGCTGACCCTGGGCGGGGTGATTCTGTCGGAGCGCTGGACGACGCCGGTTGGCCGCAAGGTCAGGCGTGCCTGCGATGAATGATGACACGGTGTTCCTGCTACACCCCGGCGGCCTTTAACCTCTGCGCATGCTCCACAAACAGGCGAATCGGCTCGGCGCCCTTGCCCACCAGCCCCAAGGACTGGTTGACGATATCGAAATGGTCCAGCGCATAGTCATCACCAATCACCCGCCCCAGGTGTGAGCTGTAGCGCCCGACCATGCCGTCGCACTGGCCTTTTTCGCGCACAAAACTGCGCGCGAACAAACGGCAGCTGCGGTTGGTCCCGTCGAACAGGTTGCGGCCACGGTCGGTGATGCCCGGCTGCAACGTGCCGGACCAGGAGTAATAGCGCACGCCATTGACCAGCTCGGCGCCCTGCCCGCCCCACGTCTCGGGCAAGCCCTGGGGGTACTGGCGATTGAACAGCGCCACGCCTTCGCGCGTCAGCGACAGGTGCGAGGCGCGCAGGTCAGCCTTGAAACGCGGCCCCCGATAGCCGGTTTCCAGCACGCCCATCACCCAGGCGACCAGATGAAACAGCGCGCTCATGAGGCGACCCTTGGCGCCGTCGACGGGGTAATGGGCATGGATATGGTCCGCCAACTCAGAACCGTGGTTGGGTCCGGCCACCGACGTCACCGACGCCACCCACTCCGGGCGTCTGGCCGCCGCGTAACGCGCGGTGAGCGCGCCCTGGCTATGCCCGATCAGGTTGACCTTGTCGGCGCCGGTCTCAAGGCGAATGCGCTCGATCTGCACCAATAACTGCTCACCGCGCACTTCGCTGGAATCCAGCGGCGCCACCTGCACGGGAAACACTTGCGCCCCACCCGCTCGCAGCGCCGGGACAATGCCGTACCAATAGGGAAACCACCCCAGGCGCACGAAGCCGAGCATGCCGGGCACCAGCACCAGGGGATAACGCGTGGCTGACGACTGCGCCATGAAGCGAACGTCCTTGATCACAAAAGGATGAGTGCAGCGTAGCCGCCGCGCACGACGCGCTTATGACACATGCGGCTAAATCCAATAAAACTTTTTGCTGTGCGCAAGACTCACAACCTGGAGCGATCACGCCGGCAGAGCGTGGCGTAAAACCGGATTAGCCCCAGGAGATTGAAATGACTCAAGCCCAATTGACCGACGTTGCTACCCTGCGCAGCCGCGCCCGCCAGAACGTCGAAAATGGCGCCGTGACCGAAGGTTACGACGCCGACCGCCAGGAAATCATCCGCTTGCTCAACGAGTCGCTGGCCACCGAGCTGGTCTGCGTGCTGCGCTACAAGCGTCACTACTTCATGGCCAACGGCCTCAAGGCCGGCATCGCCGCAGATGAGTTCCTGGAACACGCGACCCAGGAAGCCGAGCACGCCGACAAACTGGCCGAGCGCATCGTGCAACTGGGCGGTGAACCGGAATTCAACCCCGACCTGCTGTCGAAGAACTCCCACGCGCAGTACGTCGCGGGCAATACCTTGAAGGAAATGGTCTACGAAGACCTGGTGGCCGAGCGCATCGCGGTGGACAGCTACCGCGAGATCATCCAGTACATCGGTGACAAAGACCCGACCACCCGTCGCATCTTCGAAGACATCCTGGCCCAGGAAGAAGAACACGCCGATGACATGGCGGACATCCTGCAGGATCTGTAACTCCTGAGGTGGGAGGGGCCTTGCCCCTCCCACAGTTGAATCTGTGTTTCGTCAGTCAGCCCTTCACGGTTTTCGGCGCCTTGCCTTCCTTCATCTGTTGCAGCAGCGGCGCGCATTCGTTGGGCTCTCCACCGCTGGGCGCGACCAGTGCAAGCAAGCCAGCGGCAGGCCCGGCAATCACGCCCAGCGCCACCATGCCTGCGCCTCGCAGCGCCAATGGAATGGCTTTGACCCCGGCATTGGGCTTGATGAACGGCCCGTTCACGTACAGCGGCGAGCGCAGCGAAAACAGGCGAAAGCCCTTGGACTCGGGGTTAATGGTCAGGTCCAGTTGCTCGGTGGCCAGGTTCGCCGTGCCATCGATGTAGATGATGGCGTTCTCGGTATCGAACACAAACAGCCGCGTGGTTGCCAGGCCGGTCTTGATGCCGAAGTCCGCGGCGGCGCAGTTGATCTTCACTTCCTTGTCGCCGAACAGGCGGCCCACCACGTAGTTGCCCACGTTGAGACCGGCGATTTCCATCAGCCCCCGGCTTATCGCGCCGTCGTTGATCAGCATCTTCAGGTCACCGTTGGAGCTGCCCAGCAGCGCCGCGACGGAGTTGCCGCGCCCGGCAATATCGGCGTCGCCGTTGAGTTCACCGAAGCTGGTCTTCATGGGCTCGAAGGTCGGGAACAGTTGCTTGAGCTTGAAGTTACGCGCGGTGAGTTTGGCGCGGCCCTCCATCGGTGTGATGCGGCCGTTCAAGCGAATCTGCGCATCGAGCTTGCCACCGGCCACGCCGAAGCGCAGGGGCACAAGGCTCAGCTCACCGTCGTTGAGCACCAAGTGCGTGTAGAGATCGGTGAAGGGCAAGTCGGCGCTGTGCACAATGCGCTTGCCGGTGAATTCCACGTCGGCATCCATGTCACGCCAACGCTCGGTGCGGAACTCTTCCACCGGCAGTACTTTGGTCGCCGGTTGTTTGCTTGCTCCGCCACGGGCCTTTTGCTTGGCGTTGGAATCGGCACCGATCAGGGGCGCAAGGTCAGCCATCAGCAACTGGTTGGACACCAGCGCGCCGCTGAGTTTGGGCCGTGGCTGGCTGGCGACATAGGCGAGGTTGCCGTGGATGTCGCTGTTGCCGATCTTGCCGTTGAAATTCTCATAGCGAAATGACGCGCCATCGGCTTCGTGCAATTTGGCGATCAGGTGACCATCGGTGGAATACGCCGGCGAATCCGGCAGGGTCACGCCGGTCAGCGGGTACAGGTTGCCCAGGCTTGCGCCTGCCAGTTTCAGGCGCAGGTCAAGGGCGCCAAGGTTGCGGGGGTCGGTCAGGGTGCCGGCCAGAGCGATGCGGGTGTCAGCGATGTTCACCTGGGCCTGCAGCGGGAATGGCTTGGCCGCGTCCTGCAGGGCCAGCAGGCCGCCGATCTTGCCGGCGCCGTCGAGTTTCTGGCCGTGGTACTGGCCTTTGACCTTGAGACCAAACGCGTAGTCCTGCGGCGCGGCGCCTTTTTCCAAGGCCTTTTTGGCATCGGCGTCGCCGACGATCTCACCGAAGGGGATGGGTTTGCCCAACGGGTCGACGATCACATCGAGTTGGGTCTTGAGGGTTTGGTCGTCGAGCGTCACATGCCCCTTGTCGAAGCCGATGGCACCAATGTCCACCACCCAGCTGGAAGGCTCGGCGCCCGGGTCCTTGGGATCGAACTCAAAGGTCCAGTTGGCGCGGCCGTCGGCCAGGCGCTGCAACTCGGCGCTCGGCTCGGTGAGGTCGATACGCGGGATGACAACGCGCTGCACCAGCAGGGCCAGGGGTGAAATACGCAGTTCGACTTTCTTGAGCGTGACCATCTGCGGTTTTTTCGACCAGTCGGGGTTGCCCAGGGTCAGGTCTTGCGCAATCACGTGAGGCCACGGCACCCAGGCGCGCCAGCCGCCTTCATCGGGCTCGCGCCGCCACACCACGGCGAGGTCGCCATTGATAGCGAACGGACGATGCAGCTCTTCGGAGACTTTGGCGTTGAGGGGCGGCTTGATGCGATTCCAATCAAAAAACACCAGGAACAACACGGCGACAGCGATTAACAGAACGAAGCTGGCGCAGATCCAGGCAACGATTTTACGGGTGCGCGTCATTGCACAAAGCTCCTCAACACGGCTAGCAGAACGACTGTTCATAAGGGTACGACTGGCAAACCGCCTGGGGGTTTAGCCCTGCGGTCAATTTAATCGCAAAAAGCCATTTTCCTGATCGACCAGACACATTCAATCATCAACGGCGCACCATTGTTACCCGGGCGCGTTTCGAAAATACCCACCCCGGTGCAAAACCGCGTGCTTGAGAGGCGCGTGCTAGAGCCTCCGGCGGGAACAATCAATTCTGTTGATTATTACCATTGTGTTTATGAACTTTTATATCGACTTATCGAGAGTAGCATTAGCCCCGTACCCACTTTATCGCCCTCCCAAGGAGCAACCCATCATGAAACGCCAAGTACTCGCTACCGTTCTACTGTCCATCCTGGCTTCCAGTGCCTTTGCCCTGCCAGCCGCCGAACAAGTCACCCCACAAGTCAAAGCCGACGCCGCGCACTTCAACCAGACCCTGGCTCGCAGCGGCTCGCAAGAAGATGAGAACCGTGACTACGCCAAAGGCGCCGTCGCTGAAAGTGGTTCGGACCGCGCCAACAAACGTGCTTATGCCGAAGGCGTGACCGAAAACGGCCGTAACCGCCTGGAACAGAAAGGCCTGGTTGAAGGTGGCGCTGATCGCCTGCAAGAACGCAACACTGTCGCCGAGGGTGGTGCCGACCGCCTGCAAGAACGCAACACTGTCGCCGAAGGGGGGGCCGACCGTCTGCAAGAACGCAACACTGTCGCCGAAGGGGGTGCCGATCGTCTGCTGGAACGCAATGCCGTTGCCGAAGGTGGTGCCGACCGCCTGGAAGAAATGCATCAAGCACAGAGCTAACCCTGTGGTGGCCCAGAAAAAAGCCCGATCAGTCGATCGGGCTTTTGACTTTTTGCAGTAAGCGTCACGTCTCCACCCGCCAAGTTCGACGCCAGCGAAGCGGTTTTGCTAGAGTGCGTCGCTGTACTTGACCACAAAGCTCGCCCGCCCATGCTGCCCCGCGCCGAACAAAAGCAACAGACCCGCCTCGCCCTGATGGACGCAGCCCGCCATTTGATGGAGTGTGGCCGTGGGTTTGGCAGCTTGAGCCTGCGTGAAGTGGCGAAGACGGCCGGCATCGTTCCCACCGGGTTTTACCGACACTTTGCCGATATGGACCAGCTTGGCCTGGTATTGGTGAGTGAGGTCGGGCAGACCTTCCGCGCCACGATTCGCCTGGTGCGCCACAACGAATTCGTGATGGGCGGCATTATCGACGCCTCGGTGCGGATCTTTCTCGATGTGGTGTCGGCCAACCGCTCCCAGTTCCTGTTCCTGGCCCGCGAGCAATACGGCGGCTGCCTGGCCGTGCGCCAGGCCATCGCCGCCCTGCGCGAGGACATCACCCGCGACCTCGCCGCCGACCTGACGTTGATGCCCAAGCTGCAGCACCTGAATGCCGACGGCCTGCACGTGATGGCCGACCTGATCGTCAAAAGCGTGTTCGCCACCCTCCCCGACATCATCGACCCACCGCCTCACGCCCTGCCTGCCCACCTCACGCCCCAGGCAAAAATCACCCAGCAACTGCGGTTTATCTTCATCGGCCTCAAGCATTGGCAGGGCCTGGGCAGCACCGAATAGTCGATCAGCCCTGCGTATGAAAACGCTTGGCGGTGGTGTAGTGCTTGTTCCAGTAACTATTGCTCAGTGAATCGATACGCACGTTTTTGCCGGTACGCGGCGAATGGATGAATTTACCCTCGCCAATATAAAGGCCGACATGGCTGACCTGACCGCGTCCGTTCCCCTTGAAAAACACCGCATCGCCGGGCTTGAGCGCGCTGCGCTTGATGGTGGCGGCCGTTGACCGGTGCATTGCCGCCGTGGTTCGCGGGATTTTGATATTGGCCTGGGTCTTGAACAGGTAGACCAGCAAGCTGCTGCAATCGAACCCTTGCTCCACCGAATTGCCGCCCCACTTGTAAGGCGTGCCCAGCAACTCGTGCGCGCGGTCGATCACGTCGTCGATGGAAGACGACGGCAGGCTGTGCAGCGAGGAGCCGAAGTCGGCGCGAGGTTGATAGGTAGCCGACGCCGAGGTAACGACGAAAGACAGGCTGGCCAGGATGAGATAGAGAAATGACTTGATCATGATGAACGTCGCAGTGGGTTAAACACGGCGCACAGACTAATGATCGGCTGGGCAAGGGTTTGAACGCGAAATCCTGAGTAGGTGTAGGAAATATCCGAAACGCCCACAGGGAGTGCATCGCAGGCCTTGGCGCACCAATCTGGTTCACGCCAGAAATTTCCCGCGCCCTGTTTGGTGGCATCAACGCGCTTATCCACAGGCGTTTGCGGTACCCCGGCACGGTTGGCAAGCCCCTTGCTCTAGCTGTTTCATCGCTCATAGCTGGAAGCTTCCTGATGCTGGTGATCCACCGCCGAATCGCCCCCCAACCCCTCTGGGCCGCTGAGTTGCTGCTGAATTTCGAGGCCCGCAGCAAAAGCCGCCTGCGCTGTTTCAGTGCCGACGGTGAAGACGTCGGTCTGTTCCTGGAACGCGGTCAGCCACCGCTGCATGATGGTGAATTCCTACAAGCTGAAGACGGACGTGTCGTACGCGTGTGCGCCCGGCCTGAACAACTGCTGCACGTCACCTGCGCCAACGCCTTTGAACTGACCCGTGCGGCCTATCACTTGGGCAACCGCCATGTGGCGTTGCAGGTCGGGGATGGCTGGTTGCGCCTGCTTGATGATTACGTGCTCAAAGCCATGCTCGAACAGCTGGGCGCCCATACCGAAACCCTCGAAGCGCCATTCCAGCCGGAACACGGCGCCTATGGCGGCGGTCATCATCATTCGCGCCATGGCGATGAAGACTTCAACTATCCGCCCAAGCTGCATCAGTTCGGCGTGCGGGTATGAACCCAGCCTGGGCGCTGCTGCGTCTGGCCAGCCCGCAATTGCCGATTGGCGGCTACAGCTATTCCCAGGGCCTGGAAATGGCGGTGGACGATGGCCGCGTGAATGATGCGGCCAGTGCCCGCCGCTGGATCAGCGACCAGCTGCTGCTCAACCTTGCGCGTTTCGAGGCGCCGTTGTTGCTTGCCCATTGTCGCGCCGCGGCGGAGCAGGATTGGCCGGCGCTGGCGCAACTGTGCCAAGCGCATCAAGCCAGCCGCGAAACCCGCGAGCTGTATCAGGAGAGCCGCCAGATGGGCTATTCCCTGCAGCAGTTGCTCAATGGTTTGCCGGAACTGGACGACGCAGCCCGCAGCTTTCTTGAACAACGCCATGAGCCGCATCTCGCCTTGGGCTGGGCCCTGGCCGCGCGTGCCTGGGCCATCAGTCCCGATGACGCCCTCGCCGCCTGGTTGTGGAGCTGGCTGGAAAACCAATTGGCCGTGCTGATGAAAACCCTGCCCCTGGGCCAGCAGGCCGCCCAGCGGCTGACCAGCGAACTGCTGCCGCTGCTGCAACAAGCCCAGCAGGATGCCGCTCGCATCGACCCTCAGCATCTGGGCAGCGCCGCTTTCGGTCTGTCCCTGGCGTGCATGGCCCATGAGCGCCAGTACAGCCGCCTGTTCCGTTCCTAAGACCTTTTTGGAGAAGCACATGAACACACAACCTCTGCGCGTCGGCATCGGCGGCCCGGTCGGCTCCGGCAAGACCGCACTGACCCTGGCCCTGTGCCTGGCCTTGCGCGACCGCTACAACCTGGCGGTGGTGACCAACGACATCTATACCCGCGAAGACGCCGACTTTCTGGTACGCAACGAGGCCCTGGCGCCGGAGCGCATCATCGGCGTGGAAACCGGCGGCTGCCCGCACACAGCGATCCGTGAAGACGCCTCGATCAACCTGGAGGCGGTGGACCAGCTCAACCGCCGCTTCCCCGGCCTGGACCTGATCCTGGTGGAGTCTGGTGGTGACAACCTGTCGGCGACCTTCAGCCCGGAACTGTCCGACCTGACCATCTATGTGATCGATGTGTCGGCCGGTGACAAGCTACCGCGCAAGGGCGGCCCGGGAATCTGCAAATCCGACCTGCTGGTGATCAACAAGATCGACCTCGCGCCGTTGGTCGGCGCCTCGCTGGAACTGATGAACAGCGACACCCAGCGCATGCGCAACGGCAAACCCTTTGTGTTCAGTAACCAGAAAACCGGCGTAGGACTGGATGACATCGTCGCCTTTATCGAACGCCAGGGCTTGCTGACCGCCGCATAAATCAACCCATAAGGAATCTGCTCATGAGCCTCAAAAAACTCTTCGCAGCCGCTGCCTTGCTGCTCACCCCGGCCCTGGCCTTCGCTCATCCGGGCCACGGCGACAACGGCCTGGTGGCCGGTATCAGCCATCCACTGGGCGGCATCGACCATTTGCTGGCCATGCTCGCGGTCGGCCTGTGGGCGGCGCAGCAAAAAGGCGCTGCCCGCTGGGTGCTGCCGTGTACCTTTGTCGGCACCCTGCTGATCGGCGGCATGCTGGGCTTTGAAGGCCTGGCGTTGCCGGCGCTGGAAAGCGGGATTGCCGCCTCGGTGCTGGCCCTGGGCCTGGCCGTGGCGCTGGCGGTGCGCCCGCCATTGTTCATGGCGGTGGGCGCGACGGCGTTGTTTGCGCTGTTCCACGGTGTGGCGCATGGCTTGGAGCTGCCGGACATGACCAGCCCTTGGACGTATGCGGCGGGGTTTGTCGGTGCGACTGCGGTATTGCACGCGGCGGGTTATGCGCTGGTGCGTTGGCTGCCGGCGGCTGCGGCGCCGCTGGTGCGGGTGGCTGGGGCGGCTTCGGCGGTGACTGGGGCTTGGTTGCTGGCGGGCTGATTCGCGGCGCAGTGGAGGGCCTCATCGGGGGCAAGCCCCTCCCACATTTGTACTGTGTTCACAAGTCTGAATGTGGGAGGGGGCTTGCTCCCGATAGCGGTCACACAGACACCACTGTTCCCAAGCCTGCTACCATGCGCGGCAAACACCCCTGCCGTGACGACGCCAGCCAATGCCCATCGCTTCCCCGCCTGCCTTGAATACCGTGCTCACGCACTTCCACACGCTGATCGTGCCGCTCTGGCAGGGCCCGGGCTGGAATGCCGACCTGGCACTGCCCTACGAGGCGCTGGATGCCGATCACCGGCCTTTGCCCCCACAACGCTACCGCGCGATGGCCTGCGCCCGGCAGTTGTACCTGTTCGCCAGCCTGATCGGCGAGCCGGAGGCCGCGTTCGCCGAAGAACGCGCCGCAGCGCTGTTCCGTTCCCTGCAACGGCACTTCCATGACGCCGAGCACGGCGGCTGGTTCTACAGCATCGACCCGGCCGGGCAGCCGCAGGACAAACGCAAAGACCTCTACACCCACGCCTTCATCATCTTTGCCTGCGCCCATTACTGGGCCAAGGTGCGTGAGCCATTGGTAGAGTCGGTGCTCAATGCCGCCCTGGAAGTGGTGGCCCAGCGTTTCGCCACCGGCGATGGCCTGTACGAGGCCGTGCTGGAGCGCAATTGGTCGTCCCTCAAGTCGGGCCCGCTGCAAAACCCATTAATGCACCTGGCCGAAGGTTTCCTCGCCACCCTCGCCGTACGGGAAGACGCCGACGTGCAGGCCGCCCTGCTCAACCTGGCGACGGCCATGCAGCAGCGCTTCATTGATCGCCAGCACGGCGTGATGATGGAGAAACCGCTGGGCGCTGTGGATAACTGGTTTGAACCGGGGCATCAGTTCGAGTGGTTCTTTTTGCTGGAATCGTCGGCGGTGCTGCGCGGCACAGCGCTGCATGCCTCGCTGACACGGGCGTTTGCCTACGCCGAGGAAACGGGCGTGGATAAGTCAAGCGGTGCGGTCAGCGGCATGCTCGCCCTCGATGGCAGCATGCGCGACGGTACTCAACGGATCTGGGCTCAGGCCGAATACCTGCGGGCGTTGACCTTGCGGCCTGGCAGTGAGGCGGTGTTGCAACGCCAATTGCTCGCGCTGCAACAGCATTTCCTGCATGAGCAAGGCTGGCATGAATGCCTGGATGCCAATGGCAAGGTGAGTCGGCGGGATATGCCGTCGACCACGCCGTATCATTTGGCGACCTGCTATCAGGGGCTGATCCGGCATCTCGGGTGATCTTCAGGGCCTCATCGGGGGCAAGCCCCCGATGGCAACGATTCGATCTAAAGCCCTACTTGGCCCCACGTTCGATGGCGAACCCAGCCCAGGTCTGGCTCACCGGCATCAGCTCCAAGCGGTTGATATTCACATGCGCCGGCGTGTTCATGACCCAGAATATCGTGTCGGCAATGTCCTGCGGCTGGATCGGCTCGGCACCGGCATAAGTGGCGTCATAGCGCGCCTGGTCACCACCAAAGCGCACCAGCGAAAACTCGCTCTCGCACAGGCCCGGCTCGATGTTGGTCACGCGCACGCCGGTGCCTTGCAGGTCACACCGCAGGTTCAGCGAAAATTGCTTCACGAACGCCTTGGAGCCGCCATACACATGGCTGCCCGGGTACGGGTAGCTGCCGGCGATGGAGCCCAGGTTGATGATGCCGGCACCACGGCCGTGGGCGATCAAGCGCGGCAGCAGCAGATGGGTGGTGGTCAGCAGGCCCTTGATGTTGGTGTCGACCATGGTCTCCCAATCGTCGAGGCTGCACTTGGGCGCCGGGTCAGTGCCCACGGCCAGGCCGGCATTGTTGATCAGCCCGCGAAGGGTGGCGAACGACGGCGGCAGGTTGGCGATGGCGTCTTCCATGCCCTTGCGGTCACGCACGTCCACCACCAGGCCATGCACTTCGGTCTGCTTGGAAAGCTCTTCGACCAGCGCATTCAAGCGTTCGGCACGACGGCCGGTGAGCACCAGTTTCCAGCCGGCCTCGGCAAATCGACGGGCGCAGGCTTCGCCGAAACCTGAAGTGGCGCCAGTAATAAACAGCGTGTTGGACATGGTGTTCTCCTTGCGGGCATCGGGAAAAAAGTTGCCAGCAGAATGCCCTTACCCCGCCGTCGCGGCAACCGCTGTGCGCACTTCTTTACGCCGGACTGATCACTTTTTAACCATGCAGGGCAAAGCCATATAAACCGTGGCGTGTAGCGATATGCACGCAGGTTATCCACAACTGCGCCCACAGTCTTTGGGGGCAAGTGCAAAACCACACAGGCCTCTATTCACAAGGCTTGCAGGCGATTTTAGAAAGTTTTTTGCTTGACCTTGGCGGGGGCGTATGTAGGCCCATGGATGGCGTGGAAATTCAGACGATGGCTCCAGGCCAGTCATTCCGGCCTCTGCGGCGGTCTTTCCAGAGTTTAGTCACAGACTTATCCACAGGCTGAACAGACATATTCCGGTCATATACCTGTGTCTTTAAACAGGTTGACAAACCCCTTGGGCGGTCGCGAAAAAGTCGCTGATCAAAAAACAACCGTCGCGCTGTAAGCCACGGTTTTAAAGGCGTTCAGCCAGCTACTCCCACGTTACCCACAGCCGGTTCCACAGCGGATGGGGACAAGTCAAAACGGTGACAAAACAGGGATTTGCGGCGGCTATATGTCGCGCTTTGGGAGGTAGCCGGATTTGTTTTCCACAATTTGGAAAGTCGCCAAAAATAAATGTGGGAGGGGCACCGCCCCTCCCACAGGATAATGCGACAAAGTTTGAGATCAGTGACCGCCGAGGTAGGCGTTGCGCACTTCCTCGTTCACCAATAGCTCCTTGCCAGTCCCGGTGAGGCGAATCTCGCCGTTGACCATCACATATGCCCGATCCGACAGGCGCAGCGCGTGGTTGGCGTTCTGTTCCACCAGGAAGATGGTCATGCCGGTGGATGCCAGTTCGCGCAGGGTGGCGAAGATCTGTTTCACCACGATCGGCGCCAACCCCAGGCTCGGTTCGTCCAGCAACAACAGCTTGGGTCGGCTCATCAGCGCGCGGGCGATGGCGAGCATTTGCTGCTCGCCGCCGGACATGGTCATGGCGCGCTGGTTACGCCGTTCCTTGAGGCGCGGGAACAGCTCGAACATGCGCTGCATGTCTTCGCTGGCAAACTTGTCGCCAATCGGGATGGTGCCCATCAGCAGGTTTTCCTCGACGGTCATGTCGGGGAACACCCGCCGCCCTTCCGGCGACTGCGCAATACCGTTGGAGGCGATGTAGTGGGATGACTTGTGGGTAATGTCGACGCCGTTGTAGATGATTTGCCCCGACTCGGCCCGCGGCTGGCCGAAGATCGACATCAGCAAGGTGGATTTGCCCGCGCCGTTGGAGCCGATCAGGCTGACGGTTTCGCCTTCGTTGATCTGCAGCGAGACTTTTTTCAGGGCCTGGATCGGGCCGTAGAACACGTCCAGGTCCTTGATTTCGAGGATAGGTGCGCTCATACCAGCTCCTCTTCGTCCGCGCCCAGGTAGGCGGCGATCACTTTCGGGTCGTTGCGGATTGCATCCGGCCCGCCTTCGGCGATCACGTTGCCGTGGTCCAGCACCACGATGTGGTCGGAAATACTCATTACCATGCCCATGTCGTGTTCGATCAGCACCACCGTGAGGTCGTGTTCGTCGCGCAGCAGGCGAATCATCGCGCTGAGGGCTTCGGTTTCCTGGGGGTTGAGGCCGGCAGCGGGCTCGTCGAGGCAGATGATCTGCGGCCGCGTGCACATGGCGCGGGCGATTTCCAGGCGGCGCTGCTGGCCGTAGGAAAGCTCACCGGCCAGGCGGTTGGCGCAGTCCACCAGGTCGACCACTTCGAGCCAGTAGAACGCGCAGTCCAGCGCGTCGCTCTCGGCCTTGCGATAGCCCTTGGTGTTGAGGATGCCGGCCAGCATGTTGCGGTTGACCCACATGTGCTGGGCCACCAGCAGGTTTTCCAGCACCGACATTTCCTTGAACAGGCGAATGTTCTGGAACGTGCGCGCCAGGCCGGCGCGGTTGACCAGGTGGGTGCCACCGAACATCTTGTAGTACACGCGGCTGAGAAAGCTTTTCGGCGACACGAAGTCGGTGGCCCGGAAGCGTTCGCCAAGCAGTTGGATCACATTGGTCTGCTTGCCGCGCACGTTGAGTTCGATCTTGCCGCCACTGGCTTTGTAGAAGCCGGTAAGGCAGTTGAATACGGTGGTCTTGCCGGCGCCGTTGGGGCCGATCAGGGCGAAGATCGAGTTGCGTTCGACCTTGAGGCTCACATCGCTCAGGGCCTTGATGCCACCGAAGTGCATCATCAGGTGTTCCACGGACAGCACGATTTCCTTGCTCATGGTGCCACTCCTTTGCGCGGCGTCACCCCGGTCCGGCTGATCCGTATCAGGCCGCGTGGCCGCCAGATCATCATCACCACCATCAGCACGCCAAACAGCAGCACACGGTATTCGCTGAAACTGCGCAGCAGTTCCGGCGCCACGGTCAACACGAACGCCGCAATCACCACACCGACGGTCGATCCCATGCCACCCAGTACCACAATGGCCAGGATCAGCGCCGACTCGAAGAAGGTGAATGACGACGGGTTGACGAACCCCTGGTAGCTGGCAAAGAACACCCCGGCCAAACCGGCGGTGGAGGCACCGATGGTGAACGCCGAGAGCTTGACCAGTACGTGGTTCAGGCCCATGGAACGGCAGGCGATTTCATCTTCACGCAGGGCTTCCCAGGCGCGGCCGACCGGCATGCGCGTCAGGCGGTGCTTGATGTACAGCACGGCCAGCACCACCAGGAACAGCACGATATAGATGAACATGAACTTGATGTTGGGGTTGTAATCGATACCGAAGAACTCATGGAAAGGAATGCCACCATCCTTGGCACGCTTGCCGAACTCCAGCCCGAGGAAGGTCGGCGAGGGCACCGGCATACCGTTCGGCCCGCCGGTGAACGACAGCCAGTTGTTGAGCACCAGGCGGATGATTTCACCGAAGCCCAGGGTCACGATGGCCAGGTAGTCACCGTGCATTCGCAACACCGGGAACCCGAGTATGCACCCCGCCAGCGCCGCCGCGATGGCCGCCAATGGCAGCACCGTCCAGAAGCCCAGGCCCAGATATTGGTAGCCCAGCGCCAGGCCATAGGCGCCGATGGCATAGAACGCCACGTAACCCAGGTCGAGCAGGCCCGCCAGGCCGACCACGATGTTCAGGCCCAGGCCCAGCAGTACGTAGATCAGGCCGAGGATGACCACGGTGAGCAGGTACTTGTTGGCGAAGATCGGAAACACGATGGCGATCACGATCAGCGCCGGGATGATCCAGCGCAGCCGCGATTTGTAGTCCGGTGCCAGCACGTGCACGCCGGAGCCACTGCTCTCGAAGCCCTGCAGGATCTTCACGCCCTTGGGGGTTTGCAGGAACAGGCTCATGGCAAAGCGGCCGACCATCACGATGGCGACCAGCAGGCCCACGCGGGCCGGTTCCAGGTTGAAGCTGTAGCCGTCGAGGACCACGCCGACGATCGGACCGAACACGATCAACGAAATCAGCCCGGCAAGGATCGTATCGACGACACTTTTCTTGATATCGATAGGTTTGGCAGCAGACATGTTTTACACCTTCGCCACGAGTGGGCGACCAAGCAGGCCCTGGGGACGGAAAATCAGAATCACCACCAACAGGGAGAAACTGAACACGTCTTTGTAGTCAGAGTTGATCAACCCCGAGAACAACGACTCGGAGATACCGAGGATGATCCCGCCCAACATCGCCCCAGGCAGGGAGCCGATGCCGCCGAGTACCGCAGCGGTAAATGCCTTGATGCCGATGATGAAGCCGGCATAGAAGTCGAAGGTGCCGTAGTTGAGAGTGATCAGCACGCCGGCCAACGCGGCCATGGCGGCACCGATGACGAACACGTAGGAAATGACGCGGTCGGTGTTGATCCCCAGGATCGAAGCCATCTTGCGGTCTTGCTGGGTGGCGCGGCACATGCGGCCGAGCTTGGTGTACTTGATGACGTAGGTGAGCAAGGCCATGCCGGCGAACGCCGCCACGAGAATGAACACCTTGGTGTAGGTGAGCTGGACGAACCCGCTGCCGATATCGACACGCCAGGCCCCGGCCAGCAGGGTCGGGATGCCTTGTTGCTTGGCGCCCTGGGCGATCTGTGCGTAGTTCTGCAGGATCAGCGAGATACCGATGGCGCTGATCAGCGGTGCCAGTCGGGTGGAGTTGCGCAGCGGTTTGTAGGCGACCCGTTCAATGACCCAACCGTACACGCCGGTGACGACCACGGTGAAGATCAGGGTGCCGAGTATGAGCAGCGGGAAGGATTCGATGCCGAAGTAAGCCAGCAGTGCCAGACTGATCGCCGCGAGGTAAGCGGAAATCATATAAACCTCGCCGTGGGCGAAGTTGATCATGCCAATGATGCCATAGACCATTGTGTAGCCGATGGCGATCAGGCCATAGACCGACCCGAGGGTCAGGCCGTTGACCAGTTGCTGCAGGAAAATACCATCCATAACGCAATCTCACGCGGTGAGCACCTGCACACCGGTGGGTGTGCGGCGCTTCTGGAGGAAAAGACAGATCTCAATAACCACACTGTCCCAATATGGGAGGGGGCAAGCCCCCTCTCACATTGGATCTCTAGTGCTTGTGCTTACTTCTGCTTTTCCAACTGGTGGTATTTGCCTTCTTTATCCCACTGGTAAACCACGTAGTCGGACACTTTCAGGTCACCCTTGGCGTCCCAGGTCTTCTCGCCCATCACGGTCTTGACCGGGTGAGCCTTCAGCCATTTGGCGGCGTCTTCGCCCTTGTTGGACTTGGCGCCGTTGAAACCGGCGGCCAAGGCCTGCAACGAGGCGTAGGCATACAGGGTGTAGCCTTCAGGCTCGTAACCGGCCTTGCGGAACTCTTCCACCACGGCCTTGCTGTCCGGCAGCAGGCGCGGGTCGGCGCCGAAGGTCATGTACACACCATCGACGTACTGCGCGCCGCCGGCGGTGGCCACCAGTTCGTCGGTCACAACACCGTCGTCGGACATGAACTTGACGTCCTTGAGGCCTGCTTCACGGATCTGGCGGACCAGTGGACCGGCTTCCGGGTGCAGGCCACCGAAGTACACCACGTCGGCGCCCAGGGAGCGGATCTTGGTGACCAGGGCACTGAAGTCTTTCTCGCCACGGGTCAGGCCTTCTTCCAGCACCGGTTTGACGCCGCGCTTGGTCAACTGGGCAGCGGTGGCGTCGGCCAGGCCTTTGCCGTAGGTGTCCTTGTCGTTGATGACCGCGACTTTCTTGCCCTTGAGCACGTCGACGATGTAGTCGCCGGCGACGATGCCTTGCTGGTCGTCACGCCCGCACATGCGGAACATGGCGCCGAGGCCGCGCTCGGTCACTTGTGGGTTGGTGGAGCCTGGGGTGATCGCGATGATGCCCGCCTCGTCGTAGACCTCGGAGGCCGGGATGGTGTTGGACGAGCAGAAGTGCCCGACCACGCCGATCACTTTGTCCTGGTCGGCCAGACGGTTGGCCACGGCCACGGCCTGCTTGGGTTCGCAGGCGTCGTCGCCGGCCACCAGCACGACTTTCTCACCGTTGATGCCGCCGGCCTTGTTGATGACTTCGGCTGCCGCCTGGGCACCCTTCATGTACTGCTCACCGAACGACGCGTTGGCGCCCGTCATGGGCCCCGCCACGCCAATCTTCACATCAGCTTGAACAAACGTAGAAACACCCAGCGCCGCTGCAACGGCGAGGGCCAGAAAACCTTTCTTGTAAAACGTCTGGGACATGAGTGGTGCTCCGATATTTTTGATTTTTGGCACGACAACTTGCATTCAAACCTTTCACCGAAAGCTCAGAGCAAGCGTCGTGCCAGTACGTTTTTATTCTTCAAAAAGACACGGTGTCATTGTTATTACAGGCGTTTCGCTGCCGCTTGCCAGTACGTGCAACCCTCTAGCTCACAAAGGTGCAACCGGCAGCCATAAAAAGCACAACCCTTGCGGGTCGCACCTGCAACCGGATGCATAAACGACTGTTCCTGCACTTGTTACAACATGCGTAACGGAACTGCACATTTACAGTGCGCGACTGCTACGACTTGCACCAATACAGATTAGGCGCCCGCGCACGGGATGCGGTCTTTTGCGCGGTATTTCGCTGATCAGATCACGATTCGCAGGCATTGCCCGGCGTGATACAGCGAGAATCCCGCCTCATACAAACAGCTACGCAGACCCACGCCGGCCAAAGGTTGCATGGGCGCGAACGGAATCGGCAACGCCTGGGGATTCTGGTGACACAGATAGTCGGCAAACGCCTTGCCGACCACACTGCCGGTGGTCACGCCCCGCCCGTTATAACCGGTGACCGCCACTAGGCCCGGCGCCGGCTCGAACAGACGCATCAAGTGATCGGGGGTGAAGGCAATGCAACCGGTCCAGGTGTATTCCCACTGCACCGATTTGAGATACGGGAAATAGTGCTGCTGCACCCGATCGGCCCACGCCTTGAGGAACCAGGCCGGCTTCTGGTTGCCGTTGCCCAGGCTGCCGAGCAACAAACGACCATCGGCGTCGCGGCGGATGCTGCTCAATACCTGACGCGTGTCCCACGATCCCTGGCCGCCAGGCAGGATTTGTCTGGCGGCGTCGTCGGTCAGCGGTGCCGACGCGACCTGATAGTAATAACCGGGGAAAAAGTTACGCCGCAGGTCGGTCCATTCGCCTTCGGTGTAGGCGTTGGAGGCGATGACCACCTGTGCGGCTCGCACTGCTCCCTGGGCAGTCTGCACCGACCAGTTTGAACCCTGGCGTTCGAGTTGAGTGACGGGCGAATGGTCGAACAGTTGCCCGCCAAGGCCGACGGCGGCCGTGGCCAGCCCCGAGGTGTAGGCCATTGGATTCAACGTGCCCGCACGTCGATCCAGCAAGGCGGCGGCGATCTTTTTCGTGCCGGTGGCCTGCTCGCAGGCCTGGCCGGTGAGCAGTTCCACCGGTGCGCCACGGCGTTTCCATTGTTCGTCACGGCTGCGCAAATCCGCCTCGCCACGGGCGTTGTGCGCCATGTGCAACGTGCCCTCGCGGCGCAATTGGCAATCGATGTTGTACTTGTCGATCAGGCTGAACACCAACGACGGCGCCGCGCCCAACATGCGGTTGAGCTGGCTGCCCACCGCTTCGCCGAAACCGGCTTCGATGTCATCCGGCGGGATCCACAGCCCGGCGTTCACCAGCCCGACGTTGCGCCCCGAGCCACCATGGCCGGTGCGATGGGCTTCGAGCACGGCGACGCTTTTACCCTGTTCCAGCAAATGAATGGCCGCCGACAAACCGGTGATGCCGGCGCCGATCACGCACACATCCACGTTGACCTCACCCTTGAGCGCGGTACGGTCCGGCCGGCTGGGGGTGAGGTGCTCCCACAAACATGTTTCGCGTAGTGCCATTGCCAGACTCCGATGAGACCCAACAAACAACAATCCTGATGTGCAATGCGATCGTATGTGAGAGGGAGCAAGTCGAATCGTCGCACCGCCCCTCCACATTTTGATCTCACTCCGACTTGAGGGATCAGTCGAAAGTGATGCCCTGCGCCAGCGGCAACTCCAACGAGTAATTCACGGTATTGGTCTGCCGACGCATATACCCACGCCACGCATCCGAGCCCGACTCACGCCCGCCGCCGGTCTCTTTCTCACCGCCAAACGCGCCGCCGATTTCCGCGCCACTCGGGCCGATATTGACGTTGGCGATGCCGCAATCACTGCCCACCGCCGACATGAACTGCTCGGCTTCACGCACATCCGTGGTGAAGATGCACGATGACAAGCCTTGCGGTACAGCGTTGTTCAGGCGCAGGGCTTCGGCGAAGTCGGTGTAGCCGACCACGTACAGGATCGGCGCGAAGGTCTCGGTACACACCACGTCGCTTTGCTCGGGCATCTCCACAATCGCCGGCGACACGTAGTAGGCATTGGGGAAGGTGTCTTCCAGTTGGCGCTTGCCGCCGAACACCTTGCCGCCTTCGCTCAAGGCTTGCGCCAGGGCGTCCTGCATGTTGTCGAAGCCGTGCTTGTCGATCAGCGGGCCGATCAGGTTGCCTTCCAGCGGGTGGCCGATGCGCACTTTGGCGTAGGCCGCCTTGAGGCGCGTGACGATTTCTTCCTTGACCGACTCGTGGGCGATCAGGCGGCGCAAGGTGGTGCAGCGCTGGCCGGCGGTGCCGACGGCGCTGAACAGAATGGCGCGTACGGCCATGTCCAGGTCGGCGCTTGGGCCGAGGATCATCGCGTTGTTGCCGCCCAGTTCGAGGATGCTGCGGGCGAAACGCGCGGCGACTTTCGGTGCGACTTCGCGGCCCATGCGGGTGCTGCCGGTGGCGCTGATCAACGCTACGCGTGGGTCATCCACCAGCGCAGCGCCGGCATCGCGACCACCAATGATCACCTGACTGAGGTACTGCGGGGCATCGTTAAAGTTCTTCAGCACGCGCTCGAACAGCGCCTGGCACGCCAGGGCGGTGAGCGGGGTCTTTTCCGACGGTTTCCAGATCACGGCGTTGCCGCACACCAGGGCCAGGGCGGTGTTCCACGCCCACACCGCGACCGGGAAGTTGAAGGCGCTGATCACGCCGACCACGCCCAGCGGGTGCCAGGTTTCACGCATGTGGTGGCCCGGGCGCTCAGAGGCGATGGTCAAGCCGTACAACTGGCGCGACAGGCCGACCGCGAAGTCGCAGATGTCGATCATTTCCTGTACTTCACCCAGACCTTCCTGGGTGATCTTGCCGGCTTCCCAGGACACCAGCTCGCCCAGGTCGGCCTTGTATTCACGCAGCATGTCGCCCAATTGCCGTACCAACTCGCCACGACGTGGGGCCGGCACTTTGCGCCAGGCCTCGAATGCATGCTCGGCGCGACTGACCTGTTGTTCCACCTCGGCGGCGCCTTCCCAGTGCACGCTGCCGATCCGGCTGCCGTCAATCGGCGAATGCACGGGCTGTTTACCCGCCTGGTACAGGGCCGGGTTTACCCCGAGACGATCAAGCAATGCGGCAACCATGGGTCACTCCTTCAAATCTGCGTACAAAAAATCGCGCCGCAACACGCACGGCGATCCAGACCTTATTTGTAGCTGGCCCAAGACTTGCCAACAAACGACGATTAGGCGAGATATCATTCCGTTTATTCATGCAAAGCATAAAAAGAGGCACGCCGTGCTGAACAAAAGACATTTGCCCTCGATCACCGCCCTGCAGTGTTTCGAAGCCGCCACCCGCCACCTGAGCTTCACCCGCGCCGCCGAGGAGCTGAACCTCACGCAGAGCGCGGTGAGCAAACAAGTGGCGCAGTTGGAGGAGTTGCTGCAACACCTGTTGTTTCGCCGCGTGCGTCGCCGCCTGCAAATGACTCCGGCGGGCGATTTGTACCTGGTGGAAGTGCGCAAGATCCTCACCCAGGTGGAGATGTCCACCCATTACCTGCGCTCCTACGGCGGCGAAACCGAAGTGCTGCGCGTGTCCACGCCCTACACCTTCGGCGCACGCTGGCTGGTGCCGCGCCTCAAGGGCTGGCGCCTGCGCCACCCACAGATCCACCTGGACCTGTGTAACGAGCAGGAACCGGACGAATTGCTGCAGGGCAAGGCCGACCTGGCCTTCTATTTTGGCCAGGGGTCACGCCCCGGCACCGAGAGCTTGAAGCTGTTCAGCGAAGAACTGGTGCCGGTGTGCGCACCGGAAAGCCTGCCGGCCAAGCCGCTGACGGACCCCACGCAGTTGAGCGAGTTGGTGTTGCTGCAAAACGCCTCGCGCCCCCAGGGCTGGCACGACTGGTTCGCCAGCCAGGGTTACCAGACCGAACACAGCTACCATGGGCCGCGTTTCGATACGTTCTATATGTGCATTCGTGCGGCACAGGTGGGGTGTGGCGTGGCGCTGCTGCCGCGCTTCCTGGTGGAAGAAGAACTGGCCGACGGCAAGTTGGTGATCCCTTGGCAGCATGCGATGCCGAGCCAGGATGCCTACTACCTGGCGTATCCGGAGCATTCGGCGGAAGTGCCCAAGGTGCGCGATTTTGTGAAGTGGATGATGGCTCAGGTTATTTAGTGCCCGATAGCGTCAGTAGCTTTGGCGAAAAAATCACTGGCAAAACCCCACAGGTCTATGCGCCACTAGCCACCTTCCTCAATTGCGCGTAAAGGCCGGCGCCATCGCCGACCCGTCTGGAGATTCCCGTTATGAGCGAGAGTGTGTTTGCCGATCGCATCGTGCAGAACCTGCTCGACACCGACTTCTACAAGCTGACCATGATGCAGGCGGTGCTGCACAACTACCCCAACGTGGAAGTTGAATGGGAGTTTCGTTGCCGTAACAGCGAAGACCTGCGCCCGTACCTGGCGGAGATCCGCTACCAGATCGAGCGCCTCGCCGAGCTGAGCCTGAGCCCGGACCAGCTGGGGTTCCTGGAACGCATCAGTTTTATGAAGCCGGATTTTCTGCGCTTTCTGGGGCTGTTTCGCTTCAACCTGCGCTATGTGCAGACCGGCATCGAGAACGGCGAGCTGTTTATCCGCCTGCGTGGGCCGTGGCTGCATGTGATCCTGTTCGAAGTACCGCTGCTGGCCATCGTCAGCGAAGTGCGCAACCGCTACCGCTACCAGACCGTGATCCTCGAACAGGCCCGCGAGCAGTTGTACCGCAAGTTCGACTGGCTGACCGCGAATGCCGGCAGCGATGAACTATCGGAACTGCAAGTGGCCGACTTCGGCACGCGCCGGCGCTTTTCGTACCGGGTGCAGGAGGAGGTGGTCAATGTGCTCAAGCACGACTTCCCCGGGCGCTTTGTCGGCACCAGCAACGTACACCTGGCCCGCGAGCTGAACATGAAACCCCTGGGCACCATGGCCCATGAGTGGATCATGGCCCACCAGCAACTCGGCCCACGCCTGATCGACAGCCAGATCGCCGCCCTCGACTGCTGGGTCCGCGAATACCGTGGCCTGCTGGGCATCGCCCTGACCGATTGCATCACCACCGATGCGTTCCTCGGCGATTTCGACTTGTACTTCGCCAAGCTGTTCGACGGCCTGCGCCACGACTCCGGCGACCCGGTGCAGTGGGCCGAAAAAGCCATCGCCCATTACCACAAGCTCGGTATCGAACCAATGAGCAAGACGTTGGTGTTTTCCGACAGCCTGTCGTTGCCCAAGGCCCTGGAGATTTTCCGCGCGTTGCGTGGCCGCATTAATGTGAGCTTCGGCATCGGCACCAACCTGACCTGCGATATTCCAGGCGTGGAACCGATGAGCATCGTGCTTAAAATGACCGCCTGCAATGGCCAGCCCGTCGCGAAAATCTCTGATGAAGCGGGCAAGACCCACTGCACCGACCCGAATTTTGTCGCCTATTTACGTCACGTTTTCAAAGTACCTGCCATTTCCAGCAAGGAGTGAATCATGCAAGCCGTACAGCGTGAGATTGCGCAGCAGCTCAAGGTGCAAGCGCCATTCAAAGACCAGGCCGCCCTTGAAGCCGAGGTGGCCCGGCGCGTGACCTTTATCCAGGACTGCCTGCGCAATTCGGGCCTCAAGGCCCTGGTACTGGGCATCAGCGGCGGTGTCGACTCCCTCACCGCCGGCCTGTTGGCCCAGCGCGCCATGCAGGAACTGCGCGCCCGTACCGGTGATGCGGCGTATAAATTCATCGCCGTGCGCCTGCCCTACGAAACCCAGTTCGACGAAATCGACGCCCAGGCCTCGGTGGACTTTATCGACCCGGACGAGCGCCACACCGTGAACATCGGCCCGGCGGTGAAATCCCTGGCCAATGAGGTGGCGGCGTTTGAAGGCAAGGCCGCAGTGTCCCGTGACTTCGTGCTGGGCAACACCAAGGCGCGCATGCGCATGGTGGCGCAGTACACCATTGCCGGCGCCGCCGGTGGGCTGGTGATCGGGACTGATCATGCGGCGGAAGCGGTGATGGGTTTTTTCACCAAGTTCGGTGATGGCGCGTGCGATCTGGCGCCCCTGAGCGGGTTGGTGAAGAACCAGGTGCGCGCAATCGCACGCCATTTTGGCGCGCCGGAGTCGTTGGTGGAGAAGGTGCCGACGGCCGACCTCGAAGACCTGTCGCCGGGCAAGCCGGACGAGGCGTCACATGGCGTGACCTATGCCGAGATCGATGCTTTTTTGCAGGGTGAACCGGTGCGTGAGGAAGCGTTCAGGATTATCTGCGACACGTATCGCAAGACTGAGCACAAGCGGGTGATGCCGTTTGCGCCTTGAGGTGAGTCAGATAGTTTTATGTTGACTGTCAGTTAGCTATCGGGGGCAAGCCCCCGATAAACGATAACGCGGTCTTATTTGACGACCACAGTGCCTTTCATCATCGAGATGTGGCCTGGGAACGAGCAGAAGAACGCATAGTCCGTCCCGGCGGCCAGTTTCGCTACATCGAAGGTCACCGAATCTTTCTCGCCGGCACCGATGATCTTGGTGTGGGCGATGATGCGGTCGTCGCCTTCTTTCAGGTAATTCTTGTCGATGCCAGCAGCCATGCCATCAGTCGCAACCAGTTGCATGTTGGCAGCGCTGGTCAGCACCCAGTTATGCCCCATGACGTTTTTAGGCAAGCTGCCCGAGTGTTCCAGGTTCACGGTAAACGTCTTGCAGCTCTTGTCGATCACGATTTCCTTGGTGTTGAAGGACATCTGGTCAGTGGAGTCGACGGTGACCTTGCACTCTGCAGCAAGCAACTGGCCGCTCGCCAGAGTCAGCAGGGAAACAGCAAAGATTTTCGCAAACATGTGAATCTCCAAGGCAGGGTTTAAAAACGCGGATTGCGGTAAGGGTGCCTCATACGGGCTTGAGTTCTTATGATCTGAATCAACAAATTGTATACAACTTTAGGCTATCAGACTTATCAACACAATCTACCAGCCAAAGTCGCAGCACCCGCCTATGATCGGCCCCATCACCCACTGGAGCCCGAGCCATGCCCTTCAATCAATTCTTCAACGGCCTGTTGGCCGCGTATGCCTGCGGTAAGTGAAGGCCAAGCGCGCTGCTAAGCTGCTACCATAGCGACCCAAGGCAGCCGCGCGCCGCCACCCTCACCTTCGACCCTAGAGGATCGCCCATGGCCAAACCCAATTACTCCTTCGCCAAACGTCAGAGAGACCTGGCCAAGGAACAGAAGAAAGAGGAAAAGCTGCAACGCAAGAAAGCCGCTGCCGATGAAGAAGCCGGCGCACTGAACCCGGACGTCGATGCAGAAGAAACGAGCGACGAGACTGAAGCACCAAAAGATCCGGCTGAATAATTTCCTTTGTGGTGAGCAGGCGCGCCCTGCTCACCACAATCCACCGCTACTCCAGCGGCATCACCGTCACCCGCACTTCCGGGTCATGGCTCCCTCCCCCCAGAATCACCCCCCGCAACGGCGACACATCGGAAAAATCCCGGCCCCAGGCCAGGGTGATGTGCTCCAGTGCCGGCTGTACGTTGTTCGTCGGGTCAAAATCCACCCAGCCCGCCACCGGGCAAAACACCGAAACCCACGCATGGGACGCATCGGCGCCGATCAGTCGTGGCTGGCCGGGCGGTGGCTGGGTAAGCAGGTAGCCGCTGATATAACGCGCCGCCAGGCCTCGCGAACGCAGGCAGGCGAGCATCAGGTGGGCGAAGTCCTGGCACACGCCACGGCGGCGTTCCAGCACTTCCACCAACGGCGTGGCGACTTGGGTGGCTTCGGCATCAAAGGTAAATTCACTGAAGATTTTTTCCATCAGTGCCTGCACGCCAAGCAACAACGGCTCGCCGGGCGGGAAACAACTTTCGGAGAACTCGACGAAGGTTTTCTTCAGGTGCACGTAGGGGGATTCGAAGCGATAGCGGCACGCTTCGATCCGCTCAGGGGTCATTGCCTGGCTGCTGTAGGTCAGGCTGTCTCGCGTCCGGTCCCAGGGCGGCGACTGTTGGAAGTCCAGCAGCGGCCGTGCCAGCACTTCCACGGTCAACCCGGCATTGACCAACAACTCATCGTGGGGCCGCTCGAAGGCCAGGCGCGTGATCGGGTTGCCGAACACATCCAGCTCATCGCGTCGCGACGATGGCTGCGGGCTGATCTCCAGCTGTTGCGAGGTGCAGCGCTGCCAGGCACATGGCCGTGGCCACAAATGCGCCAGCTGCTGGGCCAGGGACACCGGACTGTCGTAGTGGTAATGGGTATCGTGAAAAATCTGGTAGCGCGCGCTCATTACACCGACACCGTTTGCTGGCTGACATCATCCACGTGGGCAAAATGGCGCAGCGCCAGGCGATCCGACACTTGCCCGCTTTCATCGGCCACCGCTTGCAGCAGGTCGGCCAGGCCATCCAGTGCGGCACGCACGCTGGTTTCGCCGAACAGTCCGTTCTCCAGGCAACCCAGGTCGAAACGCGCCAGGCGCTCCACCAAGGGCGCCAGGCCAGTCTCGCGGGGCACGCCGAAGTCATCGTTGAGACGACGCAGGGTACGGCTCACCAGCTTGAGCTGGAACAGCACCGCATGGGGGTTCTGCTCGTCGAGCAGCAACAGGTCGAGCACCGGAATCAACTGCGGCACCGCCAGGTAGCGCGAGCGATAGGTGATGCTGCTGTTGCCCAGCTCCAGCAACCAGTCCAGCCCCGCCTGATCGAATACCGCCACGCCGCGCAGGAACGCCGCGAGGCTGCCGCTCAGAAATTGCAGGCGCTCGATACGCCGGCCCATCATCAGGAAACGCCAGCCTTCGTCGCGAGTCATGTCGTCCAGGGCAAAGCCGGACAACGCCGCGAGGGACATCACCAGGCGGTTGAGGAAATCCAGCAACTCGCCAAAGTCCGGGCTTTCACGCTCCAGCTCCATGGCTTCGCGTTGCAGCTCGACCAGGGCCTGCCAGTTCTCTCGGGACAACTTGCCCCGCACCTGGGACGCCGCCCATTGCAAGCGCTGCAGGTTGGCGCGCAGGCTTTGCGGCCAGTCATCGCCGAGCAACGCCGCCATCAGGCGTTCGGGCAGCTCGTCTTCCTCCGGCAACAGACGCAGGTTTTCACCCAACTCCACCGCCGCCTGCAACGCCAATGGGTCGTCACCATCGACATAGCGCGCCAGCACGATACGCAGCCAACGTGCGCTGTCATCGCAGCGCTCGCAATAACGGCCGAACCAGAACAGGTTCTCTACCACGCGCGACGGCAGATAAGGATCGCGGCGCACCAGGTCATGGGCACCAATCGTGCGCTGCGCGCGCCACTGCTCGCTGCCCGGTGCGCGTTCGCCGAGCACCCAGGTGTCTTTGCTTGCGCCACCGCGTTGCATCGACACCACTTCGGCATCGGCCTCGGCCGCCACGCGGGTCAGGCCGCCGGGCAGCACGCGGTAGCCCTCGGCGCTGGCCACGGCGTACACGCGCATGCCGATGGCGCGGTGTTGCAGGTGGTCATCCACGGTGTGCCACACCGGCGCCTGGGACAGTTGCGCCAATTCCTGGGCGACGTAGGCGTAGGGCCGCGCACGCATGCGTTCGGCCAGGGCCTGGCGTTGCTCATCGTTCAAATCGCGGCCAAACACCGGGGCGAAACTCTGCGACGGGAATGCCGGCTTGATCAGCAGCTCAGGCAGTTTCTCCAGGGCTTCGGCGAGCACCGGCGCTTCACCGCACCACCAGGTGGCGATGGACGGCAGGATCAGTGCTTCGCCGAACAGGAATTCATTGATCTTGGGCAGAAAGCCCAGCAGGCCCGGGGACTCCAGCACGCCGCTGCCCAGGGCATTGGCTACCAGCACATTGCCCTGGCGCACGGCATCGAGCAGGCCGGGCACGCCCAGGGCCGAGTCGGTGCGCAGCTCCAGCGGGTCGCAGAAGTCGTCGTCCAGGCGCCGCATGATCGCGTGCACCCGGCGCAGGCCGCTGAGGGTCTTGAGGAATACGGTGCTGTCGCGCACGGTCAGGTCGCCGCCCTCCACCAGTGGGTAGCCGAGCTGGCGGGCGAGGTAGAGGTGTTCGAAGTAGCTTTCGTTGAAGCGGCCAGGGGTGAGCAGCACGATCAGCGGCGGCTGGTTGTCGCTCGGCGCCTGGCGGGCCAGGGTTTCCTGGAGTGTGCGAAAGAACCCGGTGAGGTGCTGCACCTGCAAGTCGCGGTACAGGTCCGGGAAGGCGCGGGACACGATGGTACGGTTTTCCAGCGCATAACCGGCGCCCGACGGCGCCTGGGTGCGGTCGGCGGTGACCCACCAACGACCATCCGGGGTGCGCGCCAGGTCCACGGCGTACAGGTGCAGAAAAGTACCGTCGGGCGGTTGGATGCCCTGGCACGGCCACAGGAAATTGTTATGCCCGAACACCAGTTCCGCCGGCAGCAAGCCTTCCTTGATCAGGCGCTGCGGGCCATAGAGATCGGCGAGCACGGCATTGAGCAGGCGCGCACGCTGGGCGATCCCGGCGGACAACTGCTGCCATTCATCGGCGGCCAGCACGTGGGGCAGCAAATCCAGCTCCCACGGGCGGTCGGCGCCCTTGGGGTCGGCGTAGACGTTGTAGGTCACGCCGTTTTCCTGGATCTGCCGCGTCAGCAGCGCCTGGCGCTGGGCCAGTTGCGCCGGGGTGCTGCGCTGCAGGTGATCGAGCAGGCGCCGCCAATGGGCACGCACGGCGCCGCTGTCGTCCAGCAGTTCGTGATAAGTCCCCGTGGTCAGCGGGTAACGGTCGAGCAAGTCGGACATGGAACGCTCGGCAGAGGCAAAGGGGCTCAGATTAACTCAACAAACACTGCAAATCCCCTGTGTCGCCGGGCTTTTGTGTTGAGCGGGCTTGCCCCGCGCGAGGCAAGCTCGCTCACCACAAAAGCCCAGGGGCCCAGTGAAATCGCATTCAGTCTTTTTTATTGGAGAAACGTCGTAGATCCAGAGTCATCGGCAGCTCGTCATTAATCTCCAGGTTTGGCACCGGCAGTTTTCCAGGCGTATGCCCCAAGCGGAAAAACCGCTCCTGCCGCCGGCTCTCAGCGCCGTTGGCGTTCACCGGCAAGCTGTCGTAGTTGCGCCCGCCCGGATGCGCCACGTGGTACTGACAGCCGCCCAGCGAACGTTGCATCCAGGTGTCCAGCAGGTCGAACACCAACGGCGCGTGCACCGCAATGGTCGGTTGCAGGCAGTTGGCCGGTTGCCACGCGCGGTAGCGCACACCGGCGACAAACTCACCCACGCGACCGGTCGGTTGCAGCGGCACTGCAATACCGTTGCAGGTCAGCAGGTAGCGCTGCGGCGGCAGGCCGCTGAGTTTGACTTGCAAGCGTTCCAGCGACGAGTCCACATACCGCACGGTACCGCCTACCGCGCCCTCCTCGCCCAGGACATGCCAAGGCTCCAAGGCCTGGCGCAGCTCCAGTTCGATACCGTTGACGGCGTAGTCGCCCACCTTGGGGAAACGGAACTCCAGGTGCGCGGCAAACCATTCTGCGCGCAGCGGGTAGCCGGCGGCGTTGAGTTCGACGATGACGTCGGCGAAATCCTGCTCGATAAAGTGCGGCAGCAGGAAGCGGTCATGCAGTTCGGTGCCCCAGCGCGCCAGTTTTGGCGGTGCATAGGGTTCACGCCAGAAACGCGCGACCAGCGCCCGCAGCAGCAGTTGCTGGGTCAGGCTCATACGCGCGTGGGGCGGCATTTCAAAGGCGCGCAGCTCCAGCAGGCCCAGGCGGCCTGTGGCACCGTCGGGCGAGTAGAGCTTGTCGATGCAGAATTCGGCGCGATGGGTGTTGCCCGTCACGTCGATCAGCAGGTTGCGCAACAGGCGGTCTACCAGCCACGGCGGGCATTCTTCGCCGGGGGCGGGCATCTGTGCGAAGGCGATTTCCAGCTCATATAACGCATCGTTACGTGCTTCATCCACCCGTGGCGCCTGGGAGGTCGGGCCGATAAACAGGCCGGAAAACAGGTAGGACAGCGATGGGTGGTTATGCCAGTAGCTGATCAAACTGCGCAGCAAGTCGGGGCGACGCAGAAACGGCGAATCCTTCGGCGTGGCGCCCCCGAGCACAAAGTGGTTACCGCCACCGGTACCGGTGTGGCGCCCGTCGATCATGAATTTTTCAGTGGTCAGGCGGGTTTGCCGGGCCTCTTCGTAGAGGAATTCGGTGCGCTCGACCAACTCGTCCCAGGTCGCGGACGGCTGCACGTTGACCTCGATCACACCTGGGTCCGGGGTAATCCGGAAGTTGCTCAGGCGCATATCGAACGGCGGCTCATAGCCTTCCAGCAACACCGGGCAATGCAACTCTTCGGCGGTGGCCTCAATGGCGGCCACCAGTTCCAGGTAATCCTCAACGCGCTCCAGAGGCGGCATGAACAAGTACAGCCGGCCCTCACGTGCTTCGGCGCACAACGCGGTACGGGTCAGCCAATCGGCGGATTCGTCCACCTGCGGCACGCGGTCTTCACTGGGAGCAGGCTCACCGTGGCTTTGCAGTTGCGCGGTGGTGGGCAGCTCCGGCTGCTCCTGATTCGGGTCGGTGGGGTGCACGAACGGATATTCCGCCGCCGTCACCCACGGTTGCGAGGCCAGCGGCAGGCGATAGCCCAGCGGCGAATCTCCCGGCACCAGGCGGCAGTGGTTGTCGCGCAGGTACCAGCGGCCGCTTTGCCAACGGTCATTGGCCGCCGTGCGCGCCAGCGGCAGTACCTGGCCGATGACCTTATCCAGGCCCTGGCTGAATACTTTGCGCAGGCGCGCGCGCTCCAGATCGTCGCTCAGGCGCGGGTCCTGGGCGGTGACGTTTTGCGCCAGCGCGCCTTCACGCCACAGGTAGTAGAAATTATCTTCGAACGCGGGGAATACAAAGCGCGCCGGCAGCTTGAGGCGCTCGGCGACGCTGGCCAGGAAACGCCCGGCCATCACGCCATCGGCGCCGTAGTCCTGCTGTTCATCGGCGATCAACGCGCTGTTGTGCCAGATCGGCACGCCGTCGCGGCGCCAATAGCAGTTGAGCGACCAACGCGGCAGTTGTTCGCCGGGGTACCACTTGCCCTGGCCGAAATGCACCAGGCCCTTGGGCGCATAGTGCTGGCGCATGCGCTGGAACAGCTCGGCCGACAGGCGACGCTTGTCCGGGCCGAGGGCGGCGGTGTTCCACTCGGCGCCGTCGGGGTCGTCGATGGACACGAAGGTCGGTTCGCCGCCCATGGTCAGGCGTACGTCGTCCTTGAGCAGGTCGCCATCGATCTGTCGGCCCAGGGCCTGGATCGCCAGCCATTGTTCCTCGGTGTAGGGCTTGGTCACCCGAGGGGCTTCCCAGATCCGCTCCACCGACATTTCGTGAGTAAATTCGCACTCGCACGGTTCCACCAGCCCACTGATCGGTGCGGCGGACGATGGGTCAGGACTACAGGCCAACGGGATATGCCCTTCACCGGCAAACAAGCCGGACGTGGCGTCCAGGCCGATCCAGCCGGCGCCGGGCAAATACACTTCGCACCAGGCGTGCAGGTCGGTGAAGTCCACCTCAGTACCGGATGGGCCGTCGAGGGCTTTGACGTCGGCGGTCAGCTGAATCAAGTAGCCGGACACAAACCGCGCCGCCAAGCCCAGGTTGCGCAACAGTTGCACCAGCAACCACGCCGAATCGCGGCACGAGCCGGAGGCGTTTTCCAGCGTGAACTCCGGGGTTTGCACGCCCGGCTCCATGCGGATCAAATAGCCGATATCGGCGGCCAGGCGCTGGTTGAGACCCACCAGGAAATCCACGGCGGGCAACGGCGTACGGTCGATACCGGCCAGGTAGGCGGCGAATTTAGGCGTCAGCGGCAGGGTTTCCAGGTACGGCGCCAGCTCGCGCTGCTCATCGGCGGCGTAGCTGAAGGGGATTTTCTCGGCGTAGGGCTCGAGGAAAAAGTCGAACGGGTTGAACACCGCCATCTCGGCGACCAGGTCGACTTCGATACGCAGTTCATCGGTCTTTTCCGGAAACACCAGGCGCGCCAGGTAATTGCCCTGGGGGTCTTGCTGCCAATTGATGAAGTGCTGTTCGGGCAGCACTTTGAGTGCGTAGGACAAAATCCGCGTACGGCTATGGGCCGCCGGGCGTAAACGCACGATCTGTGGGCCGAGTTCAACAGCGCGGTCGTAGCGGTAATGCGTAACGTGGTGCAACGCGACATGAATCGACACGGCGGCCTCCTGCGAGCCAGGGCATGGATACAACGTGCGCAAGACTTATGCCAGAGCGGAGGTCATTGCGCTTTATCGTAAGACCCGGTGCAGTAGAGCACCAAAACGGCGCCAATGTACGTACCGTGGTGCAAGAGCTGCACATATTTGTGGCGCAGGGTGGCGAATCTACCCACCTAGCGTGCTTTGTGTGTTGCGATGATGGCTTGGCGCAGCCGCCTCACTTCAACGAGTTTCTGGCGCATTTCGCGGTGACGTTTACTGTTGAGCAGCAGCAACCCCAGCAGCGGGAACAGCAGGCTCAAGCCATAGGAAAGCGGATGCGGACCAAACGCGATGGTGGGCAGCACCACCAGAACACAGAGCGCAAGCAATATCACCAGCGGCCATACCCATTGCGGCCGCCCGCGCGCGATCATGAAATTGCACTGCACGATGCCCCACGTCAGCGCGAGGCCACCCAGAAAGGAATACTTGAGGTTGTCGTCCATCGGCAAGCGCGGGAAATAACTGTCGAAAATCAGTGGCACCGCAAACACCAGGCTGAACACCGCCGCGAAAATCGCGCCCATGAAGACCGGAAAGTACTGCGCCAGAAAACTGCGAATACCGGGTAGCTCATTCATTGCTCATTTCCTCATACAGTCCCACGGCAATGGTGCGCACATTCCCCGAGATTGCACTGCCGGTGAATCCGATGGCCGCGCCCAGGGCATCCTGTATCTGGGTCACCGTTGCATGCTTGACCTGGGCGGGGGTGAAACGCTTGGTCGCCTCGCCGGACAGTTGCTTCAACTTGAGCATTTTGGCGGTCATGCGCGGGTCCTGGATGCTGAGCAGCTCCTTCGTGAGCTTGGCGCGCTCTTGCCGGGTCAAGCCTCGCAATACGTCCCGCACGCTTTTGCCCGTGGCGGCCTGGTTCATCCGCACCAGCTTTACCGTGGTCAACGTCGATGCGCCGACCCCGATCAACGACGCCGCATCCAGCGCGATCATCGTGTACTGATACCAATCCGAGCTGTCGAGCTTGTCGTTTTTAGAGGGGTCACTGATCTCATTGCTGACGCGATAGCCACTGGCAAAACACTGCAGTGTGCTGGCCGTGGCGGCGGTATAGCCGATGGCCGTGATCACGCTGCTGGCGCCCGCCGTGAACGGCACGGCGACGGTACCGCTGAGCACGACGATCCAACCGATGATCGCGCCTGCGCAGGACAGGGACGTGTTGATCGCCTCTCCCACCAGGCGCGATTCGCGAGGGTTGTCCTGGACCTGTTGCGCAAACTGCGCCGGGGCAATGTACTTCTGCGCTTCACGCAAAATAATGCGTTTGGGGGCAATGCTGCAGATCGGCTGGAACTCACGCAGCGTGACCACGTTGAACTCGGCATCGATATACACGACGCCCGCCCCTACGATGGCCGGATCGGCATCAATGGCCGCAAACAGGCGCGGCAGGTTGATCTGGCTTTCGATGCGCTGGCGCGCCAGGAACTGGGAGCGGTTGGAGTCCATGCCGATGTTGAGCAGGGGGTTGCTCATTGGGGTGCTCTTCCTTGAAGGGGGTGGTGACTGGACTGACGCTATCGGGAGCAAGCCCCCGATAGCGATCTAATGGGCGCCACATTAGCAAACAGGCAACCCACTCGCCACACAGCAAAACGCCAGCTCAAGGCTGGCGTTCTGCATATTCAAGCGACGATCAACGCGGCACAACCGGCTTGCGCGCTGGCTTGCCGCCCTTGCCCTTGGCCGCATCGCTGCGCTCTTTGGCCGCCTGCTTGTTACGCGCCTGCGCGGCGGCCTTGGCTTGTTCGCGCTTGTCCCACGGGTTGCTGCCATCGCTGCCACGGGGTGGCAGGCCGGTGTGCTGGGTGAGGATTTTGGTCGTCGTTTCCTTGGCGACCTTGTGGCTGCCGGCCGGCGTCGAGTTCTTGCGACGGGCGCTCTGGTAGCTGTCGGTGCTCGGCTGATGCAACGGGATCAATTGGTCTTTGCCCGGCCCGATCAGGTCGGCGCGGCCCATGCGGGTCAGTGCTTCACGCAGCATCGGCCAGCCTTTCGGGTCGTGGTAACGCAGGAACGCCTTGTGCAGACGGCGCTGCTCCTCGCTCTTGACGATGGTCACCGCGTCACTCTTGTAGGTGACCTTGCGCAGCGGGTTCTTGCCCGAGTGATACATCGCGGTGGCGGTGGCCATCGGCGACGGGTAGAACGCCTGCACCTGGTCGGCGCGGAAGCCGTTGCCCTTGAGCCACAGGGCCAGGTTCATCATGTCTTCATCGGTGGTGCCGGGGTGGGCGGCGATGAAGTACGGGATCAGGTACTGCTCCTTGCCCGCTTCCTTGGTGTACTTCTCGAACATGCGCTTGAACTTGTCATAGCTGCCGATGCCCGGTTTCATCATCTGGTTGAGCGGACCTTCCTCGGTGTGTTCCGGGGCGATCTTGAGGTAGCCACCGACGTGGTGGGTGACCAGCTCTTTGACGTATTCCGGCGACTCGACGGCAAGGTCGTAGCGCAGGCCGGACGCGATCAGGATCTTCTTCACACCCGGCAAAGCACGGGCGCTGCGGTACAGCTGGATCAGCGACGAGTGGTCGGTGTTCAGGTTCGGGCAAATGCCGGGGAACACGCACGACGGCTTGCGACACGCCGACTCGATCTCAGGGCTCTTGCAGGCGATGCGGTACATGTTCGCGGTCGGGCCGCCGAGGTCGGAGATCACGCCCGTGAAGCCCGGCACCTTGTCGCGGATCTCTTCGATTTCGCGAATGATCGACTCTTCGGAACGGTTCTGGATGATGCGGCCTTCGTGCTCGGTGATCGAGCAGAAAGTGCAGCCGCCGAAGCAGCCGCGCATGATGTTCACCGAGAAGCGGATCATGTCGTAGGCCGGGATTTTCTCCTTGCCATACACCGGGTGCGGGACTCGCGCGTAGGGCATGCCGAACACGTAGTCCATTTCTTCGGTGGTCATGGGAATGGGTGGCGGGTTGAACCACACGTCCACTTCACCGTGCTTCTGCACCAGGGCGCGGGCGTTGCCTGGGTTGGTTTCCAGGTGCAACACGCGGTTGGCGTGGGCGTAGAGCACCGCGTCACCGCGGACTTTTTCCACCGACGGCAAGCGGATCACGGTCTTGTCGCGGGTCATGCGCGGGCTGGCCAGGATCTGTACGACCTTGGCTTCTTCCGGATCATCGACCGGTCCCTTTTCCTGCTCGATGGCGCAGGCCTGGGTGTCCTGGGTGTTCACGTACGGGTTGATGATCTTGTCGATCTTGCCCGGACGGTCGATGCGCGTGGAGTCCACTTCGTACCAGCCCGCCGGCGTGTCACGGCGAATGAACGCAGTACCGCGCACGTCGGTGATGTCTTCGATCTTGTGGCCCCACGACAGGCGTTGGGCGACTTCGACGATGGCCCGCTCGGCGTTGCCGTACAGCAGGATATCGGCGGTGGCGTCGATCAGGATCGAGTTGCGCACACGGTCCTGCCAGTAGTCGTAGTGGGCAATACGGCGCAGCGAGGCTTCGATGCCGCCAAGCACGATCGGCACGTTCTTGTAGGCTTCCTTGCAACGCTGGCTGTACACCAGGCTCGCACGGTCCGGGCGTTTGCCGGCCATGCCGCCAGGGGTGTAGGCGTCGTCGGAGCGGATTTTCTTGTCGGCGGTGTAGCGGTTGATCATCGAGTCCATGTTGCCGGCCGCGACGCCGAAAAACAGGTTCGGCTCGCCAAGCTTCATGAAGTCGTCTTTGGACTGCCAGTTCGGCTGCGCAATGATCCCGACGCGAAAGCCCTGGGACTCCAGCAGCCGGCCGATGATCGCCATGCCGAACGACGGATGGTCAACGTAGGCATCACCGGTGACGATAATGATGTCGCATGAATCCCAGCCAAGCTGATCCATCTCCTCCCTGCTCATCGGCAGGAATGGTGCAGGGCCGAAACATTCGGCCCAGTACTTGGGATAGTCAAATAACGGCTTGGCTGTTTGCATGACGGTGACCGGTGTTGAGATGAAAAATCGCGGGCGCGAAATATAGCACAAAATTTGACCAATTCCGACGGTGGTGGTGGGTTTCTATTTTCAGCGCACTCAGGGGCTACCGGGCTAGGCATTGTTCAAAAAAATCGTGAGTAGGCTACCGACGATCGATCACTGCTCTGCATGGCCCACTCATGAATCACCCAGACACACAGGTTGCAACACCCACCCTTAGCCTTCACAAAGACTTCATCGACACGCAATTGCCGTACTGGCTCAGCGAAGCGTCGTTGGAATCTCGCCAGCAATTGCGTCGACAACTGATTGCCAGCAACCAGGCCCGGCACACGCTCAAAGCGCTCATGGACGAACTGAAAAGCCCCGAAGCTTACGCTCGTCCATTGATACGCGATCTCATCGACACACAATTCTCCTTGTTCCTGAAGGATGAAACATCCCTGTTAGTGCGCGAATGGAAGAACAGTCATTTACTGGGCCTGATAAAAAACCACGCGAGGACCACTGAACAAAACTTGCTGGAAGCAGCCCTGCAAAATTTTGAAGCCTCTGAAGCCGAAAAAGAGGGCATGGAACAAGGCTCCGGTCTTTATAACCTTACTGAAAGCGGCCGAACACTGAGCATGCTTGCACCAACGGATTTCGCCACTGCGTGTCGCGAACTGGATATCGGTGGCAAGTACCTGAAACACCTGACTGACGTGCTTGAACCCGCCCCCACGCCTGGCAGCAAGCGCACCGCCGCAACGGTGCTTGGCTTGTTCAGTGAGAATGACCGGCTGGCCTTCGGCGTCGCACTGAACATCAGTTATATGAAGGGGCATTTAAACACCCGACTCTACGCACACCTGCAGAGCCTGCAACAGACAGGCAATCACGTGGATCTGCCGTGCAGCCACCTGACCCTCGGTGGTGTGGTGCTGCCCAATGTGCTGATGATCCATGCAAGCAAGCACGTCAACGAATACCTGCTATATGTCCCGGAAGATCCGATTACGCCCTTTCTTGCGTACCGTTCACTGCACGAGGTCGAGCAAACATTGGTTTCGCGCTTGAGCGATCCCGAGTACCTGGTGTTTTTCAATCGCCTGGTCCCCTTGCAGCATCAAGGCACGTTGCTGGCCCTGAAGCAGGGAGGGATTGACTGGATCGACAAAGGGCAACTGATCGGAAAGCCAGTGGTCTGCGCGTGCGCCCGCCTGAATGAACCGGTGACGCTCACGCCCATCCAGGGCAACGTGTTCCAGGCCATGGCCCGTCAGCGTATCGCACAGATCAAAAACGATGCGCGCATCCTGGCAGTCTCCACCGCCGATATCGATATCCTCAGCCGGCAAAAGCGTTTGCAACGCTGGAAAGACTTGGGCCAGTCACTGCTGTTGTTCGCGGCTTCATTTATCCCCATCGTCGGGGAAGTGTTGCTGGTCGTCACGGCCGGCCAACTGATTCATAGCGTTTATAACGGTTTTGCCGCCTGGAGCCGCGGCGACAGCGACGAGGCCTTGAATGACCTTCTGGATGTGGTGGATGCCGTCGCCCAGGCCGTGGTCACGGCCGGCGCCATCAAAGCCACGGGGTTTACCGCAGGGCTGGTGAAAGTCCACTTGCGCAATAAAGGCTATCGTCTCTGGAAACCTGACCTGGCCCCCTACCTGCACCCGACGACGCTTCCGGAGGGGCTTGCCGCCGATAGCCAGGGCATCTACCGGCATAAACAACAGCAGTTTCTAAAAATCGATGATGGCATTCACGCCGTACAACAAACCGCTAAGGGCGGCCAGTGGGAATTGCCTCACCCTACCGACCCGCAAGCTTACAAGCCGCCATTGCTCAGCAACGGTGTTGGCGGCTGGCGCCATGCCCACGAAACCTCGCAGGACTGGGACGACCTCAAGCTGATAAAACGGCTGGGCCCCGACGCCGCGAATATCAAGCAGCCCATGGTCGAGCCGATTTTGTTGATTGGCGGCGTCGACACGACTGCCCTGCGCGAGGTCCATCAGGATGTCCTACGCCCCCCGCCGGCGCTGCGTACCACCGTCAAGCACTTCAACCTGCAACAGGAAATCCAGGATTTCGATCTGAACCGCGCCGAAGGTACGAGCGTGACGCCACACTCACCTTTCATTCAGCTCTACCTGGTGTGTTCACTGCGTGACTGGCCAACGAATCGCACGCTGAAAATCGTCGATGAACAGCAAAACGTGCTGATCAGTCAGGGCACCGGCCCGATTGAAATACGGATCCCAGAAGCACGCTTCAGAAAAGGCGAACTGCTGCACGCCTTGGAACAACAGTTGTCACAATCCGAATTCAACCGGCTGATGCCCAGTCTCTACCTGACATACCTGACCAAAGTGGAGAACCTGGCGAGGAACCTTCAGGCCACTGCGCAGACCCGGCATCAACCCTTGTTTACTTGGCTCAAGTCGATCAATGACAAGACAAACGACCCGATTCAAACCGATATTCGCGCACTCGTTCCCGAGCTTTCGAAAAGCCATCTTGAGGAGATGGCTGCCGTGCTGGCTCCACAAGAGCGAGCCCGTCTGCACCGCGAAAAAACGCTGAGCCCCTTGCAGCGCTGGGAAGCCGAGCAGTACGTTGGCAATGCTCGCAACCGTGCGACCTACGAAGGCGTCTATTTGGACTCGATGAACAATCCCGACAGCCTGCCGCTGATATTGCATAGTCTGGAGCAGTTGCCCGGCTGGCCGCCGTTTCGGCAGATCGAGGTCAACCAGAGCAACGGCCAGTTGCTGTACCGCATCGGCGACAAAGGCGCTGCTACCCACCACATTCTGGTCATGGAGCGGGGCCTTTACGCGACCTACGACGGCGCAACCAAAAACCGCCTGCACGAACCGGCGACGCTCTTTGACGCCGTTGATCAAACATTGTCCGACACCGAACGCGAGAATCTGCTCAAGCAATCTGGGGCTAAAGACTTGCGTGAAGCCGTGCGCAAAGCCTGCTCGCAGTCGCAGGTCAAAGCCCCACCTTTGCGTGCAGCGATCAACCGCCCGCAAGCGGTCGCCAGCGAGGGTCGGCCTTTCGATCCGCTTTTCGCAGACTCCGCCCCACCCCAGGGTTTGGCACTGCGCGCTGACGGGACCTATCAAAGCCCCGCGCAACCGGACGGCAGCTATCGTTATTACGTACAGGAACAGGGCGCTTACTTTCAAATCAAACCCGATGGATCAGACTGGCGATTGATCGACGCCCGCAGCCGATTCAGGGCTTACCAGCCTTATGTGCGCCGCAAACCCGGCGGCGGCTGGGAAATAGATCCGGTCAACGGTGCGCTGCTGGGAGGCCTGAAAGAACTGCCGTCCTCCCCGGACGAATCCATGGATACCGGCAGCAATGACTTCATCTCCGCCGAGTCCTCTGCCAGCGAGTATGAGTCCGCTACAGAGGGCACGGTGGAACCGCGCTACAGCGCCGCTGAGTCAGCGTATATGCGCTCGATGCGTGGCTATCAGTACAGTCAGAACCACCGCCGCCTCTACGACCGCGCCAACAATGGGCGCTACCCGCTGCGTGATGAACAGGGCCTTCCCATGCGCATCAGACAAATACAAAGCCACTCGAGATCGTTGAGCACTGGCGAGGTGCGAAAGAGCGACGTACTTCGGCCTTATATCCGCTGGGAAGGTTTTGAAGACGTCGCACGCCTTTATGAAGACAAGTTGGAGCTCGTGACCTTCACTGCGGCTCATCAAAAATTTGCACCGGAGGCCGTCATGATCGGCGAGGCTACCGTGGTCAGCAGACGCCCGATCAGCAAAGGCGAGCCTCTGGGTGTTTATGGTGGAGGGGTGTTGCCATTTCAGATTGCCCGAGCACGGCAAGACCCTTATTTGATGCAGATCAAAATCATGCAACCAATCACACCCCACGCCCCGAGCATGCAACCCGTGCTATCGGGAGACAACATCCTGTCCAGAATCAATACGATTTTTGAATATGAAAACGGGCAGCCGGTCAGGCAGGCGGCCACCGGTTACAACGCCGAGGCGGCGCAATTTTGGGTAATGACCCAGGTCGGCCAAAACCCTCAGGAAAAGGCGATTCTGACCGCGCTGTTCGCCACTGAAGATATACCCGCCGCCACCGAGCTGCGTTGGAACTACCAATACGACGAAGCAACGATCAGAGCGATTTTTCCGCGCTGAGCAGCTTATTCGTCGTCATCAAAGTTGTAACTACCCGGCGCCAGGTTCTCGAAGCGTGTGTATTTACCGATGAACGCCAGCCGGATAAAGCCGATCGGGCCGTTCCGCTGCTTGCCGATGATGATCTCGGCAATGCCCTTGTGTTCGGTTTCGGGGTGGTACACCTCGTCGCGGTACACGAACATGATCACGTCGGCGTCCTGCTCGATCGCGCCGGATTCACGCAAGTCGGAGTTCACCGGGCGCTTGTTCGGGCGCTGTTCCAGAGAGCGGTTGAGCTGGGAAAGCGCCACCACCGGACAGTTGAATTCCTTGGCCAGGGCCTTGAGGGAACGCGAGATCTCGGAAATCTCGTTGGTACGGTTGTCGCCGCTGGAGCCGGGGATCTGCATCAATTGCAGGTAGTCGATCATGATCAGCGCGATCTCGCCGTGCTCACGCACCAGGCGGCGGGTACGCGCACGCATTTCCGACGGGCTGATGCCGGCGGTGTCATCGATAAACAGCTTGCGATCGTTGAGCAGGTTGACCGCCGAGGTCAGGCGCGGCCAATCGTCGTCTTCCAGCTGGCCGGAACGCACCTTGGTCTGGTCGATTCGCCCGAGGGACGAGAGCATACGCATGATCAGCGACTCACCTGGCATCTCAAGGGAGTACACCAGTACCGCCTTGTCGCTGCGTAACACGGCGTTTTCCACCAGGTTCATTGCAAAGGTGGTCTTACCCATGGACGGACGGCCGGCGACGATGATCAAGTCAGACGGCTGCAAGCCGCTGGTCTTCTCGTCCAGGTCGGTGTAGCCGGTGGAAATACCCGTAATGGCGGCGTCGGTATTGAACAGCGTGTCGATGCGGTCGATGGCCTTGGTCAACAGGTCGTTGACGCTGACCGGGCCGCCGGTTTTCGGACGCGCTTCGGCGATCTGGAAAATCTGGCGTTCGGCCTCGTCAAGGATCTCGGCAGCGGTGCGGCCTTCGGGGTTGAAGGCACTGTCGGCGATTTCGGTGCTGATGCCGATCAACTGGCGCAGGGTGGCGCGCTCACGAACGATCTGGGCATAGGCCTTGATGTTGGCGACGGAGGGCGTATTTTTCGCCAGCTCGCCGAGGTAGCCCAGGCCGCCGACTTGGGAGGTTTGACCCTCTTTGTCCAACTGCTCGGCCAGCGTCACTACGTCGATCGGCGAGTTCTGGTCGGCCAGTTTGGCGATGGCGCGGAAGATCAGGCGGTGGTCATGGCGATAGAAGTCACCGTCCGAGACTTGATCCAGCACGCGCTCCCAGGCGTTGTTGTCCAGCATCAAGCCACCGAGCACGGCCTGTTCGGCCTCGATGGAGTGCGGCGGCACCTTCAGGGCAGCGGTTTGCAGATCGTATTGCTCAGGAGCTGAAATATCGTTCATGGCCACTTGGAATTTGGGGGTTGTAGAAAAACAAAAGGCACGACCTGTAAACAGGATCGTGCCCGATGTTAACCGCCTGGCACACGAGGTGCCAGTCAGTTAGGTGCTGCTTAAGCTGCTACCACGACAACGCGTACGGTGGCTTCAACTTCGGCGTGCAGGTGCACGGCTACGTCGAATTCGCCTACGTTGCGGATGGTGCCGTTCGGCAGACGAACTTCGCTCTTCTGCACTTCAACGCCGGAGGCGGTCAGTGCATCAGCGATGTCGTGAGTACCGATCGAACCGAACAGCTTGCCTTCGTCACCGGCGGTGGCAGTGATAGTCACTTCCAGCTCAGCCAGTTGGGCAGCGCGCGTTTCAGCCGAGGCTTTCTTGTCTGCTGCGGCTTTTTCCAGCTCGGCACGACGCTCTTCAAACGCAGCCAGGTTGGCAGCGGTTGCAGCGGTGGCTTTGCCGTATGGCAGCAGGTAGTTACGACCGTAGCCGGCCTTAACGTTTACTTTGTCGCCCAGGTTGCCCAGGTTGGCGACTTTTTCCAGAAGGATCAGTTGCATGTGAAAATCCTCTAACTTTTAACCTTCACCGTTCGCGCCATCGGCATCTTTCGACGCCAGACGTCCGCGAAAATCAATCAGGCCGTCGACAATGGCAATCACCACGAGTAACGGATAAATCAGCTGCATGAACGGCAGTATCGTGACGTACAACCCCACCAGCCAGAACTTGGCCAGGCGCTTCTGCGCGACCAGCCCATGAATCAGGGCCAATCCGGCAAACACCAGCGGTACGCTGCAAAACAGCATCAAAAAGGCCATCTGTGGACCGAGATTCGGTCCGACAACCATCAATGCCAGCAGCAACATCGCCGGGCCCACGGGGATTCTGATACTGCGAAATTCGCGACCAAAACCACCCGGGTTGTACAACAACGCCTGCCAATAACGCCCAAGTATCAGGCTCAGCACGCTGACGACCTGCATTATTGCCGCCATAAGGCCGGTCAGGACCGGTGCAATCAGTGTTGCCAGACGCGCTCGCTCATCTACCGAAAGCTGCTGGTAGAGTTCCCCGAGGGCCAGCGGCAGGACCTTGACGATCTCCTGCGCCACCACCTCGATTTGCGGGCGGAAAGCCGCGTCAATCAACAGCGAAAACACCAACCCCAATGCCACGCTGACCAGCAGCGTACGGACCCAGGACTCACTTGCGCGCAGAACCAACGCAAGGCTCGATGACCCCAGCAGTACCAGAAGTACCTTGGGCTCATCCAGCTTCAGCCACCAGAACAAAGCGGCCAGCAATCCCAGGGCGAGGACACCAACGGCGTCCTGCAAACCGCGCCGCAGCAGCACAAGGCAACCTGCGGCAGCACCCAACCAATAAAGCAGCGGCAATGCCGCACAGCCAGCCACTACCAGAGTGGCCTGCATACGACCGCGCATGATGAACTCAGCTAAGGCGCGCATGCATTCAATCCTTTACTACTTGTCGACTGCCCGGTCTCAGCGGCCGTGGCTGTCGGTGTAGGCCAGCAGGGCCAGGAAGCGGGCGCGCTTGATAGCGGTGGCCAGCTGACGCTGATAACGAGCTTTGGTACCGGTGATGCGGCTTGGAACAATTTTGCCGGTCTCGGATACGTAGGCTTTCAGAGTGTTGAGATCTTTGTAGTCGATCTCCTTCACTTCTTCAGCGGTGAAGCGGCAAAACTTACGACGACGGAAGAAACGTGCCATTTGATAGGCTCCTTAATAAGGTCCGTGGATTACTCGTCAGCGTTATCGCTGCTGTCGCTGTCATCACTGTCAGCGCTATCAGCGCCTTCGTGCTCAGGACGGTCGCGACGCTCACGGCGCTCACTGCGGTTTTCTTCAGCCTTGAGCATCTCGGATTGGCCGGTAACGGCTTCTTCGCGACGGATGACCAGGTTACGGATCACTGCATCGTTGTAGCGGAAGTTGTCTTCCAGCTCGGCCAGGGCCTTGCCAGTGCACTCAACGTTCAGCATCACGTAGTGAGCCTTGTGAACATTGTTGATTGCGTAGGCCAGTTGACGACGGCCCCAATCTTCCAGACGGTGGATTTTGCCGCCGTCTTCTTCGATCAGCTTGGTGTAACGCTCAACCATGCCGCCGACTTGCTCGCTTTGATCCGGGTGGACCAAAAAGATGATTTCGTAATGACGCATGAATGCTCCTTACGGGTTGTAGCCTGCCGCTCAAAAACGGTCAGACAAGGAGTGAATGACACTTATGGATCTTGCCGCAGGGGAGGCACATGCGTGCCTGCCAGGTGGGCAAGGGGCGCAATTGTAGAGAAGGGGAAGAAAGGGCGCAAGGTGATTGGTGATTATTTGAACAATCTCCACACACCACAAAAACAAATGTGGGAGGGGGCTTGCTCCCGATAGCAGTGGCTCATTCAACACAGTTGTTGAATGACATGCCGCTATCGGGGCAAGCCCCCTCCCACATTTTGGTTCTATGCCAGCTCAGAATTACTTCTTGGCCTTGGCCTTGGCCTTGGCGCCACGCTGACGCTGGGCCTCGAACAAGCACACGCCGGTCGCCACCGACACGTTCAGGCTGCTGACGCTACCGGCCATCGGCAGGTGCACCAGGTAATCGCAATGCTCACGGGTCAGACGGCGCATGCCTTTGCCTTCAGCGCCCATGATCAGGATGGTCGGGCCGGTGAGGTCCTGGTCATAAATGCTGACCTCGGCCTCTCCCGCCGTGCCCACAATCCACAGGCCGCGCTGCTGGAGTTTCTCCAACGTGCGCGCCAGGTTGGTCACGGCCACCAGCGGAATCACTTCCGCCGCACCGCAGGCCACTTTACGTACCACTGGCGTCAAGGTAGCCGACTTGTCCTTCGGCACGATCACCGCCAGCGCACCGGCCGCATCGGCCGAGCGCAGGCAGGCGCCGAGGTTGTGCGGGTCGGTGACGCCGTCCAGCACCAGCAACAGTGGCGCGCCTTCGGTACGGTCGAGCAGCTCGTCGAGCATGGCTTCGCCCCAGACCTGGCTCGGGCTGACATCCGCGACCACGCCCTGGTGAACACCTTCGACCCATACGTCCATTTCACGACGCTCGGCCTGGCCGATGGCAACCTTGTTTTGGGTGGCCAGTTCAACCAGCGCTTGCACGCGCGGCTCGCTGCGACCTTCCGCCAACCACACTTGCTTGACGCGTTTAGGGTGGTGACGCAGCAGTGCTTCTACGGCGTGTACGCCGTAGATTTTTTCCAGACTCATGGCTTGGCCTTAGGTTTGCGCGACCCGCCGCTTTTCGCGGGAGCCGAACCCGCTTTGGGCGGGCCTTTACGGTGTTTACTTGGCTTGCTCGACGGCTTTTCCGCCCCGTGGGACTTTCCCCCAGACGCCGCTTTACCACCGCTTTTGGCTTCGTTGAGCAACTGCTGCTTCAACTCGCGACTCTTGCGCAGCTCGGCATTTTTTGCCGCGGCATCGCTTGGTCGGTAGGCTTCGGGCGCCTTGTCTTTGGCAGACGAGCGGCGAGCGGCCTTGGCGGGTTCAGGCTCTGCGGTTTTTGCAGGCGTACCTTTGCCCTTGGTCGCCGGCGCGGCGGTTTCGCTGCCACGTTTTTTTCGGCTATTGGGCGATTCAGCGGGTTTGTCAGGCATGCCGAAGTCGATCTTGCGCTCGTCGAGATCGACGCGCATGACCTGCACTTCCACTGTGTCGCCCAGACGGAAGCTGCGACCGCTGCGCTCGCCCGCCAGGCGGTGATGCACAGGGTCGAAGTGGTAGTAATCGCCTGGCAATGCGGTGACATGCACCAGGCCTTCGACGTAAATGTCGGTCAATTCGACAAACAGGCCAAAGCCGGTCACGGCGGTAATCACGCCTGGGAACGATTCGCCGACACGGTCCTTCATGAATTCGCACTTGAGCCAGTTCACCACGTCGCGGGTGGCTTCGTCGGCGCGGCGCTCGCTCATGGAGCACTGCTCGCCCAGCTGTTCCAGGGCCGCTTCGTCGTACGGATAGATCCGTGCCTTCGGAATGGTCATGGCACCGGCGCGTTTGACGTGCGGGGTGTTCTGCTTGGAATGGATCACGCTGCGGATCGCGCGGTGCGTGAGCAGGTCCGGGTAACGACGGATCGGAGAGGTGAAGTGAGTGTACGCTTCGTAATTGAGGCCGAAGTGGCCCTGGTTGTCGGCGCTGTACACCGCCTGGCTCAGGGAACGCAGCATCACGGTCTGGATCACGTGGTAATCCGGACGGTCCTTGATGCTGGCCAGCAGTGCCTGGTAGTCCTTCGGCGTCGGACCTTCCTTGCCTTTATGCAGGGACAGGCCAAGCTCACCGAGGAAGGCGCGCAGTTTTTCCAGGCGCTCCGGCGGCGGGCCGTCGTGCACACGGTACAAGGCAGGAATCTCGTGTTTCTTGAGAAATTCCGCAGTGGCCACGTTGGCCGCCAGCATGCATTCTTCGATCAGCTTGTGCGCATCGTTGCGGGTCGTCGGGGTGATCGCGGCGATCTTGCGCTCGGAACCGAAGACAATCCGGGTTTCCTGGGTCTCGAAGTCGATCGCGCCACGCACGTGACGAGCCCCCAGCAACACCTTGTACAGCGAGTACAGTTGCTTGAGGTGCGGCACCACGCCAGCATATTCGGTACGCAGGGCCTTGGCTTCGCTGGTCTTCGGCGTTTCCAGGATGGTGCTGACCTTGTTGTAGGTCAGGCGCGCCTGGGAGTGGATCACCGCTTCGTAGAACTGGTAATCGGTCATTTCGCCGGTTTTGGAGATGGTCATCTCGCAGACCATGGCCAAACGGTCGACTTTCGGGTTCAGCGAGCACAGGCCGTTGGACAGCTGCTCAGGCAGCATCGGGATCACGCGCTCAGGGAAGTACACGGAGTTGCCGCGCACCTGGGCTTCGTTATCCAGGGCCGAACCGATCTTCACATAGCTGGAGACGTCGGCAATCGCCACGTACAACTTCCAGCCGCCGGAGAACAGGCGCAGCTTGCCGGGCCTGGCTTCGCAGTAGACCGCATCGTCGAAGTCGCGAGCATCTTCGCCGTCAATGGTGACGAACGGCAGATGACGCAGGTCGATGCGTTTTTCTTTGTCCTTCTCTTCGACTTCCGGCTTGAGCTTGGCGGCTTCCTTGAGCACGGCATCAGGCCAGATGTGAGGAATATCGTAGGTGCGCAGCGCCACGTCGATTTCCATGCCCGGCGCCATGTAGTTGCCTACCACTTCAACGATATCGCCCTGCGGCTGGAAGCGCGCGGTTGGCCAGTGGGTGATTTTCACCTCGACGAACTGACCGACCTTGGCGGCGCCATTGCGGCCCGGGGTGATCAGCACCTCCTGCTGCACCTTCGGGTTATCCGGGACCACAAAGCCGATGCCGCCTTCTTCGAAGTACCGACCGACGATGGACTCGTGGGCACGGGACACCACTTCAACGATCACGCCTTCACGGCGACCGCGACGGTCCAGGCCGGAAACGCGTGCCAGGGCACGGTCGCCATCGAACACCAGGCGCATTTGCGCCGGGCTCATGAACAGGTCGTCACTGCCGTCGTCCGGGATCAGGAAGCCGAAGCCGTCACGATGACCGGCAATGCGGCCGAGGATCAGATCAAGCTTGTCCACCGGCGCATAGGTGCCACGACGGGTGTAGATCAGCTGAGCGTCGCGCTCCATGGCACGCAAACGGCGGCGCAGGGCTTCGAGTTGGTCTTCGGTGGTCAGACCGAACTCTTCAACCAACTGCTCGCGGCTAGCAGGCGAGCCCCGATCGGCGAGATGCGCCAGGATCAGTTCGCGGCTAGGAATAGGGTTTTCATATTTTTCCGCTTCACGAGCGGCCTCGGGATCGAGGGACTGCCAATCGGCCATTAGAGAGTTTTCACCTTGTCTATATGCGGGTTAGTTTGGCATACGCGTATTGAAACGGGAAATTTCAGGTATCAACAAGCGTTTAAAAGCCCTTTATCGCCCTCGGCGCGCACCTTGCGCGACCATTGGCGAAATTTTCCAGGCTTTTTTAATGCCAGGGGTTTACAGCCAAAATTCCACTCCGTATAGTGCGCGCCATCGACGACGGCAACGTTGAAGATACTGCCCAGATGGTGAAATTGGTAGACACGCCAGCTTCAGGTGCTGGTGGCCGCAAGGCCGTGGAAGTTCGAGTCTTCTTCTGGGCACCATATTCAGATCAAACCCGCGAAAGCGGGTTTTTTCGTTTCAGGCCTTTGATTTTTAACGGGAATCTCGATTTATTTTTTTGAATCAGGGGTTTACAGATCAAAAAGCCCGCCGTATAGTTCGCCCCATCAACAGCGGCAACGTTGCTTGATAATGCCCAGGTGGTGAAATTGGTAGACACGCCAGCTTCAGGTGCTGGTGATCGCAAGGTCGTGGAAGTTCGAGTCTTCTCCTGGGCACCAAATTCAGATCAAACCCGCGAAAGCGGGTTTTTTCGTTTCCGAGGGTTTAAAAACCCTACCCGCATCGGCCGCCATACCGCACCTGAGAAACTTTATCGTTTATCCTTGCAATGATTTGTTGCATCTCAAGTGAGGAAAACCCCGGATGATGATCCGCGACACCCATCTCAAGACCTCCGTTCTGCGCGGCCTGACCATCACTCTGCTGGGCCTGATCCTGCTCTCGCCCGCCGCCTATTCTGCCGACAAGGTTTCCCTGACCTTGTACAACGGCCAACACAAAGAGGTCGGCGACGAACTCGCCAAGGCCTTCGAAGCCAAGACCGGCATCCACGTCAATGTGCGCAAAGGCAGCAGCAACCAGTTGGCCAGCCAAGTCGTCGAAGAAGGTGATCGCTCGCCCGCCGACGTGATCTATACCGAAGAATCGCCACCGCTGAACAAACTCGGCGAACAAGGCCTGCTCGCCAGGATCGACGCCGGCACCCTCGATGTGCTGCCCAAGGATTACGTCGGCCGCAACGGTGACTGGATGGGCGTGACCGCACGCACTCGCGTGGTGGCGTTCAACCCGAAACTGATTGCCGAGAAAGACCTGCCCAAGTCGGTGCTGGATTTTGCCGCCCCCGAGTGGCAAGGCAAAGTCGGCTTCGTCCCGACCAGCGGTGCATTCCAGGAACAAGCCGTGGCAATCATCAAGCTGCACGGCCGTGAAGCCGCAGAAGAATGGCTCACCGGTCTGCGCGCGTTCGGCAAGGTGTACAGCAACAACATGGTGGCCCTCAAAGCCGTGGAGAACGGCGAAGTGGCCACCGTGCTGGTGAACAACTATTACTGGTTCGCCCTGAAGAAAGAAAAAACCAACCTGGACTCGCAACTGCACTACTTCAGGGACGGCGACGCTGGCGGCCTGATCACGGTGTCGTCCGCCGCCGCACTGAAATCCAGCAAGCACCCCAAGGAAGCCCAGCAACTGCTGGCGTTCATGACCAGCGAAGAAGGCCAGCGCGTAATCACCAACACCTCGGCGGAATACCCGCTGCGCAAAGGCATGGAATCCAACCGTGGCCTCAAGCCGTTCAGCGAGCTGCAGCCGCCAAACGTTACGCCTGCGGACCTGGGCAACGCCGAAGAAGCGCTGGATCTGGAACGTGACGTTGGCTTGAACTGATGACCCCATCGCTGCCCGCCCTCGCCCTGCGCGGAAGTTTTAGCCTTCGGCGCAAACGTCCTTCCATCTGGCTGCTGTTTCCGGTCCTGTTCCTGGTGGGCTTGAGCCTGCTGCCGCTGGTCTATGTCGGGCTCAAAGCCTGGCAGGCCGGCTGGGCAGAGGCGGTGCATTTGTTGTGGCGGCCTTATGTATTCGGGCTGCTGCGCAACACCCTGGCGCTGATGATCGGCGTAACGGTGGCCTGCTGCGTGATCGGGCTATCACTGGCCTGGCTGCTGGAGCGCAGCAACCTGCCGGGGCGGCGTATCTGGGGCGTGATCCTGTGCCTGCCGTTTGCGGTACCGGCGTTTGTCAGCAGCTTTACCTGGGTGTCGCTGAGCGCCCATTTCGAAGGGCTGGGCGGCGCGATCCTGGTGATGAGCCTGTCCAAATACCCGCTGGTGTTTTTGCCGGTGGCGGCGACATTGCGCAATCTTGACCCTTCCCTTGAAGAATCCGCCCGCACGCTGGGTCTGAACCGCTGGGGCGTGTTCTGGCGCATCACACTGCCATTGCTGTGGCCGTCGCTGTTGGCCGGGGCATTGCTGATAGCCCTGCACATGCTGGTCGAGTTCGGCGCCTTGTCGATCATCGGCCTGCAAACCTTCACCACAGCGATCTATCAGCAATTCGAACTGGAATTCAGCAATGCCAATGCCGCGATGCTCTCGGCGGTATTGCTGGTGATGTGCCTGACCCTGCTGTGGCTGGAGCTGCGCCTGCGCGGCAAGGGCCGCCATGTACGTATCGGCCAGGGCGCGGCGCGGCATGCCGGGCAGGTCAAACTGGGCAAGTGGGCGTTATTGGGTCAGATGTATTGCCTTGCACTGGCAATCATTGGCAGCGGCGTCCCCCTGGGGATGCTCGCTTACTGGTTGGCGGTCGGTTCGTCGGCGGCGTTCCCGGTGGCCGAGATCAGCGAGGCGCTGCTTTCCTCATTGGCATTGTCACTCGGCGGGGCGGCGTTGTGCCTGGTACTGGCGGTGCCGGTCGGGCTGCTGGTGGTGCGTTACAAAGGCCAATTGGCGATCTGGGCCGAGCGCCTGCCGTATCTGCTGCATGCCCTGCCCGGCCTGGTGATTGCATTGACGCTGGTGTATTTCGCGCTGCATTACGTGCCGGCGCTGTACCAGACCTCGACGCTGTTGCTGATTGCCTATGCGCTGCTGTTTTTGCCGCTGGCCCAGGCGCCGATTCGTACGGCGCTGAACAAGGCGGCACCGCAGCTGGAAGAGGCGGCACGCACGCTGGGGGCAACGTCGTTCAGTGCGTTTTGCCGAGTGACCTTGCCGATTATCTTCCCGGCGCTGGGCGCGGCGTTTGCGCTGGTGTTTCTGGATGCGATGAAGGAGCTGACCGCCACGCTGCTGCTCAGCCCGACCGGGCTGAACACCCTGGCGACGGCGGTGTGGGCGCACACGTCGAATGTGGAATTTGCGGCGGCAGCGCCTTATGCGGCGTTGTTGATTCTGGTGTCGGGGTTGCCGGTCTATCTGTTAACAACTCGGATGTATCTGAGTCGCTGACATCGCTATCGGGAGCAAGCCTCCTCCCACATTTGTGGGAGGGGGCTTGCTCCCAATGAGGCCAGACAGACAACGCTAAGCCCGAAACTGCCCCAAACTCGCCTTCAACTGCGCCGCCAAGCCATCGAGCACCTTGCCACTGGCGGTCGTCTCGACCACCGCCTGCGCAGCGCGCTCAGCCTGGGCATGGATCACCTCGACCCGCCCACGCACCGCATGTGCGCCCTGGGCTTGATGCTCGGCCGCTCGCGTCGCCAGGCCGATTGCGGCATGAACCTGCTCCACCGACGCCTGTACCGTCTGCTGCAAGCGCACGCTGTCGCGCAGCACCAACAAGCCCTCGCTGGCCTGGCGCCCGGCTTTGCCGATAGTCTCCACCGCCTCACGCGCGCCCTGCTGCAACGCGACGATATGCGCCTGGATATCACCCGTGGAACTTTGAGTCTTGCTGGCCAGCGCTCGCACCTCGTCCGCCACCACCGCAAAGCCGCGCCCGGTTTCACCGGCGCGTGCCGCCTCGATGGCGGCGTTGAGGGCCAACAAGTTGGTTTGCTCGGCGATGCCATGAATCACTGTCAGCACCACCTCGATCTGTTCGCTCTGCTGAGCCAGACGCTCGATGACCTGCGAACCCGCCTGGACCTGCCCCGCCAATGCCTCGATCAAACTGCCGACCTCGGCCGAGGTACGCGCGTTCTCATCCGTGGCCTGGCGAATATCAACCACCTGCTGCAAGGCCGCCTGCATGGCATGACTTTCAGCCTGGGCTTCGTCGGCCATTTGCGAGAGTGCACGCAAGCTTTCCGCCACTTCATCACGCTGCAGGCCTGCCGCCGCATCGGCGCCGGCATTGCGCAACGTCATGGCGCCGATCTCTACGCCGGTACGCTGGGCCACATCGCCCGCCTCACGCACGATCGGTTGTAACTTATCCACAAAGCGATTGACCGCCGAGGCCATGTCGCCGATTTCATCCTTGCTGCTGATCTGCACACGCTTGGTGAGATCGCCCTCGCCCGCCGCCAGGTCGTCCATGGCGGCAATCAGCAGTTTCAGGCGATTGACCACACGACGACCCAGCACAACGGCGATCAGCAGCAACACACCAAAACCGACGGCCGCCAGGCCCATGCCGATACGCCAGCGCAAAGTGCCGGCGGCCTCTTGCACGGCGCCAGTGGTGTTGGCGGTCATCTGAGTGGCGGTGGCTTGCGCCGATTGCAGGCGGGCGCCCATGGCGGCAGCACTGTCCGCGGCGGCGCCTTTGAGGCTGTCGCCCACCAGTTGATCACCGCTGGCGATCAGCGCGGCAAAACGCTTGTCCAGCGCCTGCAGGTCAGCCTCGACCGATGCGGTCGACACGCCCATGAGCACTTTGCCGATTTCTACGCCATTGGGGCTGATGGATGCCTCGACGTAGAACACCGAGGGATCATGCCTCGCGGCATTGAGGACCTTGTCCAAGGCGCGGTCGCCCTGGCCTTTTTCCAGCAGCGCCTTGTTGATCGGGTTTTCGCGGTTCAGGTAACGGGTCAAGTGCTCACCCGCAGCGTCGTCGTAGACCACAAACAGCACGTTGGGATTGCGCTGGGCACGCCGGGCAAACTCAGACAGCGTCGGGACATCGCTGTCCCACATGGCGCGCGGTGCCACCGAGGCGAGCAGTTGCGCCATATCGTTGGCGGAGTCTTGCAGGTCTTTTTCCAGGGTCGCGCGCAGTTGTTTCTGCTCTTCCTGCAGACGCGAGGAAAGCCCGGCGGTCAGACGCTGGCGTGTGCTGGCGGACAAGTTGTCCAGGCTCGACGTGACCTCCTTGCCGGCCTGCGCCAACTCGCCAGACAATTTCTGGCTATCCACACCCAGACGCGCGCCTAAATCGGCTTCCAGCGCAGTGACCGTGCTCCGGGTCAGCGCGACCGCCACCAGCACTTGCACCAAAAGGGCGATACCAAGGGTAACGAACACCGGCCGCAACAGACGGCTTTGTAACAATGAGAGAACGGCAGACATCGGTAATCCCTCCACCACGGGTGCCAGTAATTTGATAGCACCGCGAAAGAAGGAAACACAGCAAGGGTCGTGCCGCTTGGCGAATACAAACGAAAAAGGACTCCCGAAGGAGTCCTTTTCTTTTTACATCAACAGCTTATTAAGCGAACGGATGACGCAGAACGATAGTTTCGTTGCGGTCCGGCCCCGTCGAAATAATGTCAATCGGCGCACCGATCAGCTCTTCAACGCGCTTGATGTAAGCACGAGCGTTGGCAGGCAGCTCTTCCAGGGTCTTGGCACCCACGGTCGATTCGGTCCAGCCCGGCACTTCTTCGTATACCGGCTGCAGGCCCACGTAGCTGTCAGCGTCGGTCGGCGCAACAGCGTTGCCTTGTGCATCTTTGTAGCCGGTGCAGATGTTGATGGCTTCAAGGCCGTCGAGCACGTCCAGCTTGGTCAGGCAGATACCCGAGATGCTGTTCACGTCGATAGCGCGACGCAGGATAACGGCGTCAAACCAACCACAACGACGAGCACGGCCAGTGGTCGCGCCGAATTCGTGGCCTTGTTTAGCCAGGTGCGCACCGACGTCGTCGAACAGTTCAGTCGGGAATGGACCCGAACCGACACGAGTGGTGTAAGCCTTGGTGATGCCCAGGATGTAGTCCAGGAACATCGGGCCCACACCCGAACCGGTCGCCACGCCACCAGCGGTGGTGTTGGAGCTGGTCACGTACGGGTAGGTGCCATGGTCGATGTCCAGCAACGAACCTTGGGCGCCTTCGAACATGATGTCCTTGCCGGCGCGACGCAGGTCGTGCAGCTCGGCGGTCACGTCCAGCATCAGCGGCTTGAGCAGCTCAGCGTATTCCTTGCACTCGGCCAGGGTCTTGTCGAATTCGATGGCCGGCTCTTTGTAGTAACCGACCAGCATGAAATTGTGGTAATCCACCAGTTCACGCAGCTTGTCTTCAAAACGCGGCATGTTGAGCAGGTCGCCCACACGCAGGCCACGACGCGCAACCTTGTCTTCGTAGGCCGGGCCGATGCCACGACCGGTGGTGCCGATCTTCAACTCGCCACGCGCCTTTTCACGAGCCTGGTCCAGCGCCACGTGGAAGGACAGGATCAGCGGGCAGGACGGGCTGATACGCAGGCGCTCGCGCACCGGCACACCTTTCTCTTCCAGCTTGGTGATCTCGCGCAGCAGGGCATCCGGCGCAACCACCACGCCGTTGCCGATCAGGCACTGCACGCCTTCGCGCAGGACACCCGACGGGATCAGGTGCAAGACAGTTTTTTCGCCATCGATGACCAGGGTGTGGCCAGCGTTGTGGCCACCTTGGTAGCGCACTACGGCGGCAGCATGTTCGGTCAGCAGATCAACGATCTTGCCTTTGCCCTCATCACCCCATTGGGTGCCCAGGACTACGACATTCTTACCCATAACACTTGTCCTCATTCGCGCAAACTTGGTGCCGGCGATGGCCGGCAGGAAAACTCAAGAAGCCAGTGGCGATACTTGCCAAAGCCCGTTCTGCAGAATCAATTGCCGGTCGCAGTCCGCTTCACGGGCGGCGGCCAATGGCTGGCCAGGCAAAGCCTGGACAACACGCTGACCCTCACTGCGCAACTGGCACACCTGCTGCCAGAGTGCTGCGTCCGTACTGTCGGGCATCCAGATGCCACCAGACGGCAGCTCGACCTCAGCACGCCCCAGGGTCACCAGGGTTTTCAAATCGGTGGAGAAACCAGTGGCCGGACGCGCACGACCGAAGTCGGCACCGATATCGTCATAACGACCACCTTGAGCGATGGCCTGGCCAACACCCGGAACGAACACCGCGAACACCACACCCGTGTGGTAGTGGTAACCGCGCAGCTCGCCCAAATCAAAGTACAACGGCAGCTGCGGGAAACGCGCGGACAACCGCTCGGCAATCGCCAGCACGTCGTCCAATGCCGCCAACACTGGCGCCGGCGCATTCGCCAGGCGCTCACGGGCAGCGACCAGCACCTCAGGACCACCGCACAGGTTGACCAGCGCCCGCAGCATGCCGGCCAGGTCGGCAGGCACGCCCTCGGTCAGGGCAATGACTTCATCGATCGCCTTGCGTTGCAGGGCATCGAATAACTGTTGCTCCACTTCACCGGACAAACCGGCGGCGCGCGCCAGGCCACGGTAAATGCCGACGTGACCCAGATCCATGTGAACATCCGGTACATCAGCCAGTTGCAGCATGGCCAGCATCAAGCTGATCACTTCAACGTCGCTGCTCGGGCTGGCGTCGCCGTACAACTCCGCACCCAACTGGATCGGGCTACGGGACGACGACAAGGCACGCGGCTGGGCGTGCAGTACGCTGCCGGCGTAGCACAGGCGGCTCGGGCCTTCGCGACGCAGGGTGTGCGCATCGATACGCGCCACTTGCGGCGTGATGTCGGCACGAAAACCCATTTGCCGGCCCGATTGCGGGTCGATGACCTTGAAGGTGCGCAGATCCAGGTCCTGGCCCGCACCGGTCAGCAGGGATTCCAGGTACTCGATATGGGGGGTCACGACAAACTCGTAACCCCAGCTCTGGAACAGATCCAACACCTGGCGACGCGCTACTTCAATGCGCGCAGCCTCCGGTGGCAGTACTTCTTCGATGCCATCTGGCAGCAGCCAGCGGTCTACCGTTGCCATTACGCCATTCCCCTATGATCCGGGCGGCCAGCCCTCGGCCGAGCCTTGAGTGAAGCAGAAAATACCCGCAGCCTGCATAAACCACGCGCAAGAGCGACGTGACGAACGACCTGTCACCGGCCTCGTCGGGCACTTTCCTCGAAAAACCTGTCACGCCTGCCAAATCAAACATGCAGACGCAAAAAAGCCGGGAATTTCCCGGCTGCCGCATCATACACCCGTTTTCTGAAAGGATCACCCCGCCAGGCGTTTTAGCCGCCCGACGGAGTGTGTCCTACACAGTGACGAGCTGATTACTTGGATTTTTCCAGGTAGCGGAAGAAATCGCTACTTGGGTCCAGCACCATGACGTCGGTTTTGTTCGCGAAGCTTTCACGGTAGGCACGCAGGCTACGGTAGAACGCGTAGAACTCCTGGTCCTGGCCGTAGGCCTTGGAGTAGATCGCCGCCGCCTGAGCATCACCATCACCACGGGTCTCTTCAGACTCGCGATACGCTTCTGCCAGCAGTACACGACGCTGACGGTCGGCATCCGCGCGGATACCTTCAGCCAACTCGTTACCCTTGGCGCGATGCTCGCGGGCCTCACGTTCACGCTCGGTGCTCATACGCTCGAACACGCTGCGGTTCACTTCCTTGGGCAGGTCAATGGCCTTGACCCGAACATCGACCACTTCGATGCCCAGCTCTTTTTCCGCCATCGTGTTCAGCGAGCGGGTGATATCCGCCATCAGCGCATCACGCTCACCGGAGACCACTTCGTGCAGGGTGCGCTTACCAAACTGGTCGCGCAGGCCCGACTCGAGACGACGCGACAAGCGATCGTCGGCAAGCTGCTTGAGACCGGAGGTCGCGGTGTAGAAGCGCTCGGCATCCTTGACGCGCCACTTGGCGTAGGCGTCAACCATCACGGCTTTCTTTTCCAGGGTCAGGAAACGCTGTGTCGGTGCATCCAGGGTCATCAGGCGGGCGTCGAACTTGCGCACCTGGTTGACGTAGGGGACTTTCACATGCAGGCCCGGCTGGACGTCCGCCTGGACCACGCGACCGAATTGCAGCAGCACCGCGCGCTCGGTCTGAGCCACGATGTAGAAGCAGTTCCAGGCAGCGATGACCACGACGACGCCCACAATCAGGGCGGTCAGCGATTTATTGCTCATCAACGACTCTCCCTGGTACGTGTTTGCTGTTGCAGCAAGTCAGCGGCCGCACGGGCGCTCGCTTCGTTGGCAGCGGCATTGGAGCCGGCGGACGGTGCGCTGGAGCTGCTACGACCACCTTCGATCATCTTGTCCAGCGGCAGGTACAGCAGGTTGTTCTGCCCACCCTTGCTGCCGGTCACGAGGACCTTGCTGGTGTTGCTGAAGACTTCCTGCATGGTGTCCAGGTACAGACGCTCACGAGTCACTTCAGGGGCCTTGCGATACTCGGCTACCAGCTTGGTGAAACGATCCGCCTCACCCTTGGCGCGGGAGACCACTTCGTCGCGGTAACCGTTGGCATCTTCAAGGATGCGCTGGGCCTGACCACGCGCTTCCGGCACGACGCCGTTGGCGTAGGTTTCCGCCTGGTTGCGCGAACGCTGCTCGTCTTCACGGGCGCGGATCACGTCGTCGAAGGCTTCCTGCACTTCACGCGGTGCCGCTGCGCTCTGTACGTTTACCTGGGTGACGGTGATACCGGTGCGATAGGTATCGAGGAACCGTTGCAGGCGCTCCTTGATTTCGCTGGCCATCAATTCACGACCTTCGGTCAGCACCTGGTCCATGGCGGTGGAACCCACCACGTGGCGCAGGGCGCTTTCGGTTGCGTGTTGCAAGCTGATTTCCGGCTGATCAACGTTCAGCACGAAGTCCTGCAGGTTGCTGATTTTGTACTGCACGGTCAGCGGCACTTCGACGATGTTCTCGTCTTCGGTCAGCATCTGGCCCTGCTTGGTGTAGGCACGCTCACGCGTGACGTTCTCCATGTACTTCTTGTCGATCGGCGGGAAGTAGATGTTCAGGCCCGGACCGACCGTCTCGTAGTACTTGCCGAAGCGCAGCACCACGGCCTGCTCCTGTTCGTCGACTACGTAGACAGCGCTGTACAGCCAGACGGCCGCCAGCACGACAAGACCCAGGCCCAACAGGCCGTAGCCGCCACCCTTGCTTGTGCGACCGCCGTCGTCACCACCGCGTTTTTTCCCACCACCGAACAACCCATTCAGGCTTTCCTGCAGCTTTCGGAAGGCCTCGTCGAGATCTGGTGGCCCCTTGCGGTCGCCATTATTGCGGCGTTTACCACCCCAAGGATCCTGATTATTCGAGTTGCCACCCGGCTCATTCCAAGCCATAGCGCTCTCCATCTGATAAAGCAAAGACGCACCCACGGCGCGCCGACCAATGCTACAGAATGCCTGCTACTGCGGCACAACCGCTTTCGGAGGCTTTTATTGCAAAGTGTGTTGTTCGATGAACTCTGCCGGAACCACACCTTCACGGCTGACCAGCCGATTCAGTTCCGAGCGCGGCAATCGAACGGCCAGCAAGCTGACACCTTCTTCGTCGTGTTCTTCTTTCTGTACCGCGCCCAGCTCGAAAAACTGTGCACGCAGTCGAGCAAAACGCTGAGGCAAGCGCAAGGTGCCGACGAACAAATCGCTGCCGAGCAGTTCGGCAATGGCTTGTTCAAGCAGCTCCAAACCACTGCCATCGCGCGCCGACAGCCATACCCGCTGGGGCTTGCCGTTCTCGTCGCGCTGGATTTGTGGCTCAACGCCTTCAAGCAAATCGAGTTTGTTATAGACCTCGAGGATCGGCAAGTCCTGGGCCCCAATCTCGCCCAGCACCACCATCACCTGCTCGATCTGCAACATGCGATCCGGCTCAGCCGCATCGATCACGTGCAACAGCAGGTCGGAATTGCTCGACTCTTCGAGCGTAGACCGAAATGCCTCGACCAGCTTGTGGGGCAGGTGACGGATGAAACCCACGGTATCGGCCAGGACAATCGGCCCCAGGTCGTCGATGTCCAGACGGCGCAAGGTCGGATCGAGGGTGGCGAACAATTGGTCGGCCGCATACACATCGGACTTGGTCACGTTGTTGAACAGCGTGGACTTGCCGGCGTTGGTGTAGCCCACCAGGGACACGGTCGGGATATCCGCACGCGAACGGCCGCGTCGCGATTGCTCGCGCTGGCTGCGTACTTTTTCGAGGCGGCCCTTGATCTGGCGCAGGCGAACCCGCAGCAGGCGCCGGTCGGTTTCAAGCTGGGTTTCACCCGGGCCGCGCATGCCGATACCGCCACCTTGACGTTCAAGGTGAGTCCAGCCGCGAACCAGCCGGGTGCTCATGTGGTCAAGCTGGGCCAGTTCAACCTGGAGCTTGCCTTCATGGGTCCGGGCGCGCTGGGCGAAAATATCGAGGATCAGGCCGGTACGGTCGATCACGCGACACTCGAAAACACGTTCGAGGTTACGTTCCTGACTGGGCGTGAGGGTGTGATTGAAGATCACCAGATCGGCTTCTTCGGCGTGGACCAGGTCGCGCAATTCCTCGACCTTGCCGCTGCCAATCAGAAATTTGGCGGTTGGCCAATGACGCGGCACGTTAAAAAACGCAACGGTCTCGGCGCCGGCCGAATTTGCCAACTCCTGAAACTCCTGCGGATCTTCGCGCGCCTCAGGGTCCTGTCCATCCAAGTGAACGAGGATCACTCGCTCACCACCACCGTGGCGCTCAAAGAACAAAGGAGACTCCTATCAGGCGTTACCTGGCTCAGCGTCAGCTGCATCATCACCTGCTGCGCTAGGCAGACGGATTGGACGAACAGGGACGACTGTCGAGATAGCGTGCTTGTAGACCATCTGGCTGACGGTGTTTTTCAGCAGGATCACGAACTGGTCGAACGACTCGATCGTGCCTTGCAGCTTGATACCGTTGACCAGATAGATGGAAACCCCCACTTTCTCTTTACGTAAAGTATTCAAGTAAGGGTCTTGTAGCGAATGCCCTTTTGACATGTGCCGCACTCCTTTAAGGATCAATAATAAAAAATCGGAAAATAGGTAGCTCAGGGCCGTCACACCCCCAAGGATAGACGGCAATTGCAAGGACTCAGCTCAATATGGAGACCGTTCCCAAGTATTTCAAGGCGCGTGACAGATTGTCGCTGTCCAGGCTGTCCAACCAGTGCAAATCGCTCCAGCTGCGCAGCCAGGTGAACTGGCGCTTTGCCAATTGGCGCGTGGCAATGATGCCGCGCTCCTGCATTTCGGCTGACGTCAGCTTGCCATCCAGATGATCCCAGACTTGGCGGTAGCCTACAGCACGTATCGAAGGCAGCCCTGGATGCAGGTCACCTCGTGAACGCAGTGCTACGACCTCGTCGATAAACCCCTGTTCCAACATAATTGTGAATCTTTGTGCAATTCGTTCGTGCAGCACCTGGCGATTTGCCGGAGCAATCGCCAGATTTGCCACAGTATAGGGCAATTGTGACTGTCCAGATGCGCCTGCGTCAGCACTTTGCGCAGTTTGTTTCAGGCGTAGTTCAGTCATGGTCTGACCGCTGACACGCCAGACTTCCAGCGCGCGACTGAGACGCTGGGGGTCATTGGGGTGAATGCGCGCCGCCGATACCGGGTCCACCGCCGCTAATTGGTCGTGCAGGGCTTGCCAGCCAAGGCGTGCAGCCTCTTCTTCGAGTTCGGCGCGCACCTGGGCATCGGCGGCCGGCATGTCGGCCAAGCCTTCCTGCAAAGCCTTGTAGTAGAGCATCGTGCCGCCCACCAGCAGCGGGATATTGCCCCGCGCGGTGATTTCGGCCATGGCGGCCAGGGCGTCGCTGCGAAAATCCGCGGCGCTATAGCTCTCGGCCGGGTCGATGATGTCGATCAGGCGGTGCGGATGCTGGGCCAGCAGTGCTCTGGAAGGCTTGGCCGTGCCGATGTCCATGCCCCGGTAAACCAGGGCAGAGTCGACACTGATCAGCTCGCACGGCAGCACCTTGGTCAGTTCGATGGCCAGGTCGGTCTTGCCCGCGGCCGTGGGGCCCATCAGGAAGATCGCGGGGGGCGAGGCACTCATCAACGGCCGCGCAAGAACAGTTTGTCCAGATCGTCCAGGCCCATCTGGGTCCAGGTTGGTCGACCATGGTTGCATTGGCCGCTGCGCTCGGTGTTCTCCATGTCTCGCAGCAAACCGTTCATTTCCGGCAGGGCCAGGCGGCGATTGGCGCGAACGGCACCGTGGCAGGCCATGGTGCCGAGCAATTCGTTGATATGCGCCTGGATACGGTCACTGGTGCCGTACTCCATCAGGTCCGCCAGCACATCAGCCACCAGCCGGTTGGCTTCGGCTTGCTTGAGCAAGGCGGGAATCTGGCGAATCGCCAGGGTTTCCGGCCCGAGGCGTTGCAGTTCGAAGCCCAGTTTCTGGAATACGTCGTGGTGTTCTTCGGCGCAATCGGCTTCACGCTGGCTGACCGCCAGGGATTCCGGCACCAGCAGCGGTTGGCCGCTGAGACCTTCGCTGGCCATGGCGATCTTCAGGCGCTCGTACATGATTCGCTCGTGGGCGGCATGCATATCCACCAACACCAGGCCGTGGGCGTTTTCCGCGAGGATATAAATACCCTTGAGCTGCGCCAGCGCATAACCCAACGGCGGAATGTCCCCGCCGCCTTCCGGCAAGGACACCGCCGCACCTGGCTCAGCCCCTGGCAGCGGCGCGAAGAACTCCCGATAGGCCGCCTGGGCCTCGGCTACCGGTACGGTCGATTGCGGACGCGGAGTGTATTGGTATTGATAACCCGCACCCGAGCCGGAGCCCGGCGTCGACGAGTAGGAAGGCTGTGGCGCTGGTGATTGCAGCAGGTTGCCCGCCAGGCTCATTTCACCCTGGGGGCCGAACTCTCCGGCCTCGGGGCCGCTGGGGCGCACCACCGCGGTCACGATCGGCGCCGACAACTGATCATCCGGGCGCACATCGCCAAGAGCGCGATGCAAGGTGCCATACAGGAAGTCGTGCACCATGCGCCCATCACGAAAGCGCACTTCGTGCTTGGTCGGGTGCACGTTGACGTCGACCACGGCAGGGTCGACCTCGAAAAACAGTACGAACGTAGGATGCCGCCCATTGAACAGCACATCGCGATACGCCTGGCGCACCGCGTGGGCCACCAGTTTGTCGCGCACCGCGCGGCCGTTCACGAAGAAGTACTGCAAATCCGCCTGGCTTCGGGAGAACGTCGGCAACCCGACCCACCCCCACAGACGCAGGCCATTGCGTTCGATCTCGATCGGCAGCGCCTGCTCCAGGAAGCCCGCGCCGCAGATCGCCGACACACGACGAGCCCGCGCGGCCTCGTCATGGGCTTCGTGCAGGCTGAGGATGGTCTTGCCGTTATGGCGCAGGTGGAACGCCACGTCGAAACGCGCCAGGGCCAGGCGCTTGATGACTTCTTGCAGATGATCGAATTCGGTTTTTTCGGCCTTGAGGAATTTACGCCGCGCCGGCGTATTGAAGAACAGGTCGCGCACTTCCACCGAGGTGCCCACCGGGTGCGCCGCCGGCTGGACCCGAGGCGCCATGTCACGGCCCTCGGTTTCCACTTGCCAGGCCTGCTCGGCGTTGCGCGTGCGCGAGGTGAGGGTCAGGCGCGCCACGGAGCTGATCGACGCCAGAGCTTCACCGCGAAAACCCAGGCTCATCACCCGCTCAAGGTCTTCCAGGTCGCGGATCTTGCTGGTGGCGTGGCGGGCCAGGGCCAGCGGCAGGTCATCGGAAGAGATGCCGCTGCCGTCGTCGCGCACGCGCAACAGCTTGACGCCGCCCTGCTCCACGTCGACATCGATGCGCTTGGCGCCGGAGTCGATACTGTTTTCCAGCAGCTCCTTGATCACCGATGCGGGACGCTCGACCACCTCACCCGCAGCGATCTGGTTAGCCAGGCGCGGGCTGAGCAATTCGATGCGCGACCCGCTATCCAAGGTTGATTCGCTCATTATTGTGCCGCCAATTCAGTGCCAGGGATGGTCAATACCTGTCCGACTTTCAATTCATCGGTTTGCAGATTGTTGGCGCTGCGCAAGGTCGCCGCCGACACCTGGAAGCGCACCGCCAGCATCGCCAGGGTATCGCCGGGCTGGACGCGATGGTCACGCGAGCCCTGGGCGATTTTGCCGGAATCACGCAGCCAGGCGATGTAAGTGCCCGGCGGCGGGTTCTGCTGGAAGAACTGGCGCACGCCGGCGCTGATGGAGCGCGCCAACGCCTGCTGGTGGCTGGCGCTGGCCAGCTTGGAGGCTTCGTTGGCGTTGGAGATAAAGCCGGTTTCCACCAGGATCGAGGGGATGTCCGGCGATTTCAGCACCATAAACCCGGCCTGCTCCACACGCTGTTTGTGCAACGATGTAACGCGGCCGATATTGCTCAAGACCTTCTGACCCACGTTCAGGCTGGAGGTCAGCGAGGCGGTCATCGACAGATCGAGTAATACCCCGGCGAGCATCTTGTCCTTGTCATCGAGGGACACGTTACCGGCGCCGCCGATCAAGTCGGAACGGTTTTCGCTGTCGGCCAGCCAACGGGCGGTCTCGGACGTCGCGCCGCGATCCGACAGGGCAAACACCGAGGCACCGAACGCAGCGCTGGAGGGCGCGGCATCGGCGTGGATCGACACGAACAGGTCGGCGCCCTTCTTGCGCGCAATTTCGGTACGGCCGCGCAACGGAATGAAGTAGTCGCCGGTACGGGTCAGTTCGGCGCGGTAGCCTTTCATACCGTTGACCTGGCGCTGCAGCTCGCGGGCGATGGCCAGCACCACGTCTTTTTCATGCTGGCCGCGCGAGCCGGAGGCGCCCGGGTCTTCACCGCCATGGCCGGCGTCGATCACTACGATGATGTCGCGCTTGCCGGCCGGCGCCGGTGGCGGCGGCGGCAATTTGACCTGGGGCTGCGACGGGTTGACCGGCACGGCCGGCACCGTCGCCACGCTCGGAGTCGGCGCAGGCGGCGGTGCGGCATCGGCGGCGTTGTCGAACAGGTCGACCACCAGGCGGTTTCCGTACTGGGCATTCGGGGCCAGGGAGAAGCTTTTCGGCGTCACCACCTTTTTCAGGTCGATGACCACCCGCAAGTCGGTCGGCGTGCGCTGGGCCGAGCGCATAGAGGTGATCGGGGTGTTGGCCGTGGACACCTTCAACGGCGCGGCCAGGGTCGCGCCGTTAATGTCGATGACCAGGCGATCAGGCGCCGTGAGGGTAAAAACACTGTGCTGGACCGGGCCAGACAGGTCGAACACCAGTCGCGTGTTATCCGGTGCTCGCCACAGGCGCACACTTTTCACCTGTGAAGCAGCCAGAGCATTGACAGTCATTGCCGCAAGCAACACCCCTACGACAGCAACCAACGCGCGAAAGCGCATACCTAACCCCACCAATTATTTGAATTCCAATGCCAGAGCCACACACCACGTTTCACCGCGCGAGCTCTGGGGCAACAACTTCAGCTGACGTCCGTGCTCATGCGGCGTAATGGTAATGGTCAGGTCCGGCTTTGGCAAAAAGCCTGTGCCTTTATTTGGCCACTCGATCAGGCACAGCGTATCGTCCTCGAAATAATCACGGATGCCCATGAACTCCAGTTCTTCGGGGTCGACCAGCCGATAGAGGTCAAAGTGAAAAGCGCGCAGGTCGCCGATCTCATAGGGTTCGACCAAGGTAAATGTCGGACTTTTCACCGCCCCGGCATGGCCCAACCCGCGGATGATCCCGCGTGACAGCGTGGTCTTGCCCGCCCCCAAATCGCCTTCGAGAAAGATCAGCCCCCGACCCTGTGTGGCCCACGCAAGACGATGACCAAACGCCACCATGGTGTCTTCATCGGCCAGGAAAAGGATTACTTCAGACACGGAGACTGCTCCTCCAACAATTGACGAATGGCAGGTATCAGGTCACTGGCCGCCAAGCCGCGACCCAAGGTGCCCTGGCGCTCTCCCGCCGTGGCATGCACCCAAACCGCCAGGCAGCTTGCCTCATAGGCGGGCATGCCCTGGGCCAGCAACGCACCCACCAGGCCGGCCAGCACATCGCCCAGCCCCGCCGTCGCCATCGCCGGGTGGCCTTGATCACACCGCGAAACGCGTCCATCCGGGCTTGCAATCAAACTGCCAGCCCCCTTGAGAATAGCCACTGCATTAAATGCCTGGCTCAACGCGCGCGCCACCTTAAGACGGTCAGCCTGAACCTCGGCTGTCGAAATGCCCAGCAAGCGCGCGGCCTCGCCCGGATGCGGTGTAATCACACAATTGGCTGGAAGGCTCACGCTGCCGGTTGCCAGCTGATTCAACGCATCGGCGTCCCACACTTGCGGCTGACGCGCATTGGCGGCGACTGACAACAGGCTTTTACCCCAGGACGCCTCGCCCAGGCCTGGACCAATGACGATGACCGAGATTTTTTCCAGCAGGCCCATCAATTGGTTGGCCGAGCTCACGCCGACCGTCATGACTTCCGGCAGTCTTGCCAGTGCCCCCGACACGTTTTCGGGCCGGGTCGCCAACGAGACCATGCCGGCACCGCTGCGCAAGGCGCTTTCGGCGCTTAGCAATGCCGCGCCGCCAAAACCATGGTCACCGCCGACCACCAGCAGGTGGCCGAATTGGCCTTTATGGGCACTGGGGGAACGTGCAGCCAGTTGCGGCAAATGGCCGAACAACAGCGGCTGAACGTCAGTTATTGGGTGTTTTGTCTGAGGCATGCGTCTTCAAGCTCCGATGTCTGGCAGAATTATACGCATCTAACCTGTGGTTTCCCCTGTCTCATGCCCGCTATTACCTTCGATCTGCCCGCCCTCGCCCAATCGATCAAAGACTGGGGCCGCGAGCTGGGCTTTCAACAAGTCGGCATCAGCGGCCTTGACCTGGCTGAGCATGAACAGCACCTGCAACGCTGGCTCGACGCGGGTTACCACGGCGAGATGGATTACATGGGCGCCCACGGCAGCAAACGCTCCCACCCCGAAGAACTGGTGCCGGGCACCTTGCGCGTGGTGTCGCTGCGCATGGACTACCTGCCCGGCGACACGCACATGGCGCAATTGTTGGCCCAGCCGGAAAAAGCCTATATCTCTCGCTACGCCTTGGGCCGCGATTACCACAAGCTCATCCGCAAGCGCGTGCAGCAACTGGCCGACCGCATCCAGGCGCAAATCGGCCCGTTTGGCTTTCGTGCCTTTGTCGACAGCGCGCCCGTGCTGGAAAAAGCCATTGCCGAACAGGCGGGCCTTGGCTGGATCGGTAAAAACACCCTGGTACTCAATCGCAAGGCCGGCAGTTATTTCTTCCTGAGTGAACTGTTTGTCGATTTACCGCTGCCGCTTGATGAGCCCCACAGCACTGAACATTGCGGCCGCTGCACCGCGTGCCTGGACATCTGCCCGACCAACGCCTTCGTCGGCCCCTACGTGCTGGACGCCCGGCGCTGTATTTCCTACCTGACCATCGAATTGAAGAGCGCGATCCCTGAAGACCTGCGCGCCCTGATCGGCAACCGTGTATTCGGTTGTGATGACTGTCAGATCGTTTGCCCGTGGAATCGTTTCGCCCGATCCACCGCCGAGGGCGATTTCAAGCCACGGCATAACCTGGATAACGCGGAACTGGCCGAATTGTTTATGTGGGACGAGGATAAATTCCTCAGCAGCACCGAAGGCTCGCCCTTGCGCCGTGCCGGCTACGAGCGCTGGCTGCGCAACCTGGCGGTGGGCCTGGGCAATGCACCGTCGAGCATTGTGGTGCTGGAAGCCTTGAAGGCGCGCCGGGATTACCCGTCGGAGCTGGTACGCGAACATGTGGAGTGGGCGCTGAACCAGCACGCCACGCGCTAGTGCACGTCGTCGTTGTAGACGAACTTGGGCATTTCCCAGTGGAAACGGATCGCCAGCAGGCGCAATAGAAAGCCGCTGAACAAGGTCAGCAGAATCGCTTGCTCACTGGGCAGTTCCAGATAAAGACAGAGCAAATAGAACCACGCCGCGAGGAACGACACGCTGGCGTACAGCTCACGCCGGAAGATCAACGGAATGTCGTTGCAGAAGATATCCCGCAGAATCCCGCCGAACACCCCGGTGATCACGCCGCTGACCGATGCCACCAGCATGCCGTGGCCCATTTCCAGGGCAGTCATGCAGCCGATCAGGGTAAAGGCCACCAGACCAACGGCGTCCAGCGCCAGAAACAGCGAGCGCAGGTGGCGCATCAGCGGCGCGGCAAAGATCGTCACCAGCGCCGCAACCGAGGTCAGCACCAGGTATTCAGGGTGTTTGACCCACGTCAGCGGGTAATGCCCCAGCAACACGTCGCGCACCGAACCGCCCCCCAAAGCCGTCACACAGGCGATCAGCACCACGCCGAACCAGTCCATGCCGCGACGCCCCGCAGAGAGGGCACCGGTCATGGCTTCAGCGGTGATGGCGATGAGGTAGAGCATCAGCAACATGATGGCGATCCTTGTAGTGAGCGGGCTTGCCCCGCGCTGGGCTGCGCAGCAGCCCCAAATACTTGGCGATGATATCTATAGGGAGAAATGCGGCAACGGCAGTGGGGCCGCTACGCAGCCCAGCGCGGGGCAAGCCCGCTCACCACAGGAAGCCCGGACACGGTAAGAAACCGTTTCAAGCCTTGATGAAATGCTTGCGGTAATGCTGCAGCTCGGCAATCGACTCGCGAATATCATCCAGCGCCAAATGAGTGCTGCCTTTATGGAAGCTGTCTTTGACCTCAGGCGCCCAGCGTGCGGCCAGCTCCTTAAGCGTCGACACATCCAGGTTGCGGTAGTGGAAGTAGCTTTCCAGCCCCTTCATGTGGGTATAAAGGAAGCGACGATCCTGGCAGATGCTGTTGCCGCAGATTGGTGATTTGCCCTTGGGCACCCACTTTTCCAGGAAGGCGATGGTTTCGGCTTCGGCCTCGGCCATGCTGATACGGCTGTCGCGCACACGCTGGGTCAGGCCGGAATTGCCGTGGGTGCGGGTGTTCCACTCGTCCATGGTGGCCAGCACCGCGTCGCTGTGGTGGATCGCGATCACCGGACCTTCAGCCAAGGTGTTGAGGTTGCTGTCGGTGACAATGGTCGCCATCTCGATGATGACGTCGGTGTCGGGGTTCAGACCGGTCATTTCCAGATCGATCCAAATCAGGTTCTGTGGGTTTTGCATGGCTTGATTCTCTTGGCACCTTGGCGTAGCTGCGCAGTTTAGCAGGCGGGGCCGTGCTAGACTCGCGACCGTTTTACCCAAACCTTTGCATTATCGACACGGAACACCAATGGCCAAACGCCAGCTCAATCGTCGCCAAAACTGGCGCATCGAAAAGATTCAAGGTGAACGCGCCGCGCGCGCCGCCAAACGTGAATCCTCCGCCGTGGAAGCGCTTGAAGGCGGCGACCTTGGCCCCGAACAGACGGGCCTGGTGATCGCGCACTTCGGGGTGCAGGTCGAAGTCGAGGCACTGGAAGGCGAACTCGCGGGCTCAGTGTCCCGTTGCCACCTGCGCGCCAACCTGCCTGCGCTGGTGACCGGCGACAAAGTGGTATGGCGTGCCGGCAACCAGGGCATCGGCGTGATCGTCGCCCAGTTGCCGCGCACCACCGAACTGCGCCGGCCCGACAGCCGCGGCCAGCTCAAGCCGGTGGCAGCCAACGTCGACATGATCGTGATCGTGTTCGCGCCACTGCCCGAGCCGCACGCCAACCTGATCGACCGCTACCTGGTGGCCGCCGAGCATGCCGGCATCCGCCCGTTGTTGCTGCTGAACAAATTCGACCTGATCGACGAGCAGAACGCTCCGGCGCTAAATGCGCTGCTGGCGGTCTACCGCACCCTCGGCTACCCGGTGCTGGAAGTCTCGGCCCATCACGGCAATGGCATGGAACAACTGCAACAGCAGCTCGACGGGCGTATCAGCGTGTTTGTCGGGCAGTCCGGCGTGGGCAAATCGTCGCTGGTCAACAGCCTGCTGCCGGAAGTCGACACCCGCGTAGGCCCGCTGTCGGAACTGTCCGGCCAGGGCACCCACACCACGACCACGGCGCGGTTGTTCCACTTCCCCGGCGGCGGCGAGTTGATCGACTCCCCGGGCATTCGTGAATTCGGCCTCGGCCACGTCAGCCGCAGCGATGTGGAGGCGGGCTTCATCGAGTTCAACGACCTGATCGGCACCTGCCGCTTCCGCGACTGCAAACACGACCGCGAACCAGGCTGCGCCTTGCTCAAGGCCCTGGAAGACGGCCGCGTGCAGCAGCAGCGGATGAACAGCTATCGGTCGATTATTGCGAGTTTGCCGGAGAGCAGTTACTGACAGGGCATCTCTTGATACCTATAAATTACAGTGCAAAGCGCCCTACTCCATTGAATTAATGGGAGTTGGCATCAAGAATTCAGCACAACTGGGTGGCTCGTCGACACAAGCCCGCTTGAATTCGGAATTTATGATGCTCATAATCACTCCGTCACCAGCGAAAGCTGGCAGGAGTCTGGGTCCCTTTCGGGGTTGATCCAGCGGCGCAGAAGGGGCGAAGCAAGCTCAACTGCGTGTCGAATGAAGCCGCCTTCGGGCGGCTTTGCTTTTTGTGGGACATTCACGATTGGCTCTCTACTATCACCCCAAACAAGGCGACGTTCTTCTCTGCGACTTCACCCGAGGCTTCGTGGCACCGGAGATGCTGAAGATACGTAAAGTCGTCGTGATTTCTCCTACCGCAACTCACAATCGCAAACTCTGCACCGTGGTGCCCATCTCATCTACCGCCCCTGACATCCAGCATGACTGGCATCATTTGCTACGTACCAATCCACTTCAATCCGATGGTTATAAAGAGCTGTGGGTGAAGTGCGACATGATTTACACGGTCAGCTTCGAGCGTCTCGATAAACTCCACAGAAAAACCCGGTCCAAAGGGCGAGAGTATTTCGTGCCCCGCCTGTGCACCAATGACATGCAGGGTGTGATCAGTGGTGTTAAGGCCTACCTTCCGCTTTGACCAAAAAAAACGCCCCGATCAGTCGGGGCGTTTTTGTTGAAGAAGTGCGGAGATGATGACTTAAGAACCTGTCCCAGGCACCGTAGGGTCTTTCACCCCACCATCATCAAACAGGTTCAGCTTCTGCCGCAGCTCGTGGGCCGGCAACGGCTCCTGCCCCGGCGGGATCGCGTTCGGGTCGGCAGGCACTTCGCCTGGCGCACCGGCACCTGGGGTTGGCTGCGGTGGCGGCGGCTGATCGCCTTCAATCGCGCGCTGGGCCTTTTTGGTCAGCACGACAATGTCGATGCGCCGGTTGGCCGGGTTGAACGGATCCTTGTGATCGAACAGCTGCGAGGAGGCAAAACCCACCACGCGAGCGACCTGCGGGTCCGGGTAGCTACCGGCCACCAGTGCACGGCGCGCAGCGTTGGCGCGGTTGGCCGAAAGCTCCCAATTGCCGAAGTCGCCCTGGCCTGCATACGGCTTGGCGTCGGTGTGGCCGCTGATGCTGATCTTGTTCGGCACCGTCTTGATGGTGTCGGCCATGGCCAGCAGAATGTCTTCGAAGTACGGTTTCAAGCGGGCGCTGCCAGAGTCGAACATCGGCCGGTTGGCGGCGTCGGTGATCTGGATGCGCAAGCCTTCCGGAGTGATCTCGAACGAAATCTGATCCTTGAACTTCATCATCTGCGGATTTTCTTCGACCTTGTTCTGCAACTCTTGCAGCAGCAGCTCAAGGCGCTCCTGCTCGACCTGCTCGGCCATGGTCTCGACGGTATCGCGTTCGATCGGGATTTTTTCCTGGGGCGCTTCGGTCTTGACCTCGGGGTTGATGGTGCGCTCAGGCGCCAATTCAGGCGAGCCGCCCAGGTCGATCACAAAGGGCGTGCCGCTTTCCGAAAAGCCAATCGGGTCTTTGAAGTAGCCGGCAATGGCGATCTTCTGTTCAGGCGTGGCCGTAGACATCAGCCACAGCACCAGGAAGAACGCCATCATCGCCGTGGCAAAGTCGGCGAAGGCGATCTTCCAGGCGCCACCGTGGTGCCCCGCAGCGAAGCGCTTGACGCGCTTGATGATTATCGGCTGGTTGTTTTCCATGGCTTAGCGACCGCGAACCGCTTGTTCCAGCTCGGCGAAGCTTGGGCGATGCTTCGGGTACAGGACCTTGCGACCGAACTCCACCGCCAGCGATGGCGGCATGCCGGAAGCGGATGCCACCAGGCTGGCCTTGATCGACTCGTACAGATTGATTTCTTCCTTGGCGTCGTGGGCCAGGGAGGTCGCCAGCGGGCCGAAGAAGCCGTAGGCCGCGAGAATACCGAAGAAGGTCCCCACCAGGGCCGCACCGACGTGCATGCCGATGGCCGCCTGGTCACCCTCGCCCAGGGAAGCCATGGTCACCACGATACCGAGTACCGCCGCAACGATACCGAAACCGGGCATGCCGTCAGCGACGCCGGTCACGGCGTGGGACGGATGCTCCAGTTCCTCTTTAAGACTGAACAGCTCCATGTCGAACAGGCCTTCAAGCTCATGGGGAGCCATGTTGCCGGACGACATGATGCGCAGGTAATCACAGATATAAGCGGTCATGCGCTCGTCTTTGAGCACCGCCGGGTACTTGGCGAAAATCGGGCTGGCCGCAGCGTCTTCGATGTCGGCCTCAATGGCCATCATGCCTTCGCGGCGGCTCTTGTTGAGGATCTCGTACACCAGGCCCAGCACTTCCAGGTAGAAGGTGTGGGTGAAGCGCGAGCCGAACATGCTCAGCGATTTTTTGATCACGTGCATGGTCATGTAGCCGGGGTTGGCCTGCAGGAAAGCACCCAACGCCGCACCACCAATAATCATCACCTCAAAAGGTTGGATCAGTGCCGCAATTTTACCGTGGGACAGGACGTACCCGCCGAGCACGCTCGCGAAGACGACGATGATGCCGATAATTTTAGCCATAGGAGATGAGTACTTGCGCCGTCGGGTTCATGGACATATTTGGGGGAACTGAAAAACTCTTGTTCTACTTATCGGCAAAACTGCGCCAGACTATAGGCCGTTAAGGCGAAAAGCCAGTTCGGCCCGCTCCGGGCGTGTTGACCGCAAGTGATGATCGCGCCCCAATCATGGCAAATGAAACGACAGTCCCACCTGTAAGACCTTTCTCTCTCGCCGCTTGGATCAAGCGCCTGGACGAGGTGTTGCTGCCTGTTCCCCAGGCCAGCCACGACCGCGTGTGCAAGGCAATCCGCGACAACCGTAGTTCGTTGCGAGATATTGCCGAACTGATGCAAAACAGCCCCGCCTTGGTGCTCAGTGTGATGCGCGAGGCCAACAGCCACACCCATGGCAGCCTGGCGGAACCGGCTGAAAACCTCGAAGTGGCGCTCAACCGCCTGGGCCTCAAGCGCGCCGAAGAACTGTTGGCGCGCCTGCCCTCGGTGCCGGCCCATGAGATTCCCGTGGCGCTGCGCCAGTTATTGCTGGTGAGCCAACACGCGTCACAGCAAGCCAATGGTTTGTTCGGCAACCGCCTGGCGCGACTCTGGCAGGACATTCATTGGGGCAGCCTGCTGTTTCTGTCGCCGCTGTGGCCGATGGCCGTGGCTTATCCCAAGTTGCTGGAAGAATGGGAGCTGCGCGTCATCCACAAGGGCGAGTCGGCACGCAAGGTCGAGCAGGAGCTGTTCGGCGTGCGTCTGCTGGACCTGTGCCTGGGCATGAGCGACGCCTGGCACCTGCCGATCTGGGTCTCGCAAGGCTATACGCTGATGCAGAGCGAACAGCGTTTGTTGGTCAAAGCGCTGCATATCGCCCGCGAGGACGACGCCCTGCGCCACCAGCAACTGCTCGACGCCGAACCCAACCTGCGCCGCTGGCTGAACCAGCCGGCCAATACCGTGCTGCTGGCCAACGGCCTGGCGATGTCCGCCCAGGAATCCTGGACCTGCCCGCACACCCAGCGCTGGCAGTACCTGACCGCTTTGTACCTGCAACAGCCCTTGGCCGAGGTGCAGCAACATTCCCATCAACAAGCCGTGACCAGCGCCCGCACCACCCTGATGCCCGACCTCTGGCACCCGGCGCTGTCGTTGATCTGGCCATGGCATGTACAGAAGATTCATCGCGGCCTGCTGCCGGCAGCACCACCTACCGCCGAGGCACTGGCGATCTGGCGCAAGCGCTGCACCGAACTGCTGGTAGAGCCAAGCCGCTTTGCCAACGCCATGCACCTGACTACTTGCGCCAAGGAAGCCCTGGTGGCCAGCGGCATGCAGCGGGTCATGCTGCTGATGACCGACCGCGCCCAGAGCACCTTGCGTGTGCATCAGGTCGACGGCCTGCCGAAGGACGCCGCCAACCTGAGCCTGGACGCGGTCAACAGCACGCTGTTGCAGCGGCTGCTGGAAAAGTCCGCCCAGGTACGCCTCACCCCGGATAACCATGCCCAGTTCTCGGCCTTACTGCCGCCGATCCTGCGTCGCCTGTTCAACGGTGAACACCTGCTGCTGCGCTCGCTGAGCTGCAACGGCAAGGTGGTCATGCTGATGGTGGCCGACCAGGGCGGCGGACCGTTCTCGGAAACCACCGTGCAGGCCTTCGGCAAAACCGCCCAATGCATCGAAAAAGCCCTGCACTGCTTTACCAACCGCAGCGTCTGATGCTTGCGCTACAATCGCCCTCCTTTATCGCCAACATTTGTGCCCAGGAGACCTCACATGCCTGACTTCTCTGGCTTGCCGCTGGTGATCGAATCCAGCGACCTGATCGGTCGCCTTGATGCCGAACACCTGATTCTGGTGGACCTCACCAGCGCCGCCCGCTACGCCGAAGGACATATCCCCGGCGCGCATTTCGTTGACCCCAAACGCACCCAGCTGGGCCAGCCGCCGGCACCCGGCCTGCTGCCCCACAAGGCCGACCTGGAAAAACTCTTCGGCGAACTGGGCCACACACCCGACGCCACGTACGTGGTCTACGACGACGAAGGCGGCGGCTGGGCCGGGCGTTTTATCTGGATGCTCGACGTGATCGGTCACCAGAAATACCACTACCTCGACGGTGGCCTGCTGGCCTGGCTGGACGCTGAGCATCCCGTGTCGACCGACGTACCGGCCGCGCACGGCGGCCCGGTCAGCCTCACGCTGCACGACGGCCCCACCGCCACCCGCGAATACCTGCAAAGCCGTCTCGGCGCCGCCGACCTGGGCATCTGGGACGCACGCGGCCCGCTGGAATACTCCGGTGAGAAGGTGCTTGCCGCCAAGGGCGGGCACATCCCCGGCGCCGTGAACTTCGAATGGACCGCCGGCATGGACAAGGCGCGCAGCCTGCGCATCCGTCGCGACATGCCGCAGATCCTCGAAAACCTCGGGCTGACCCGCGACAAAGAAATCATCACCCACTGCCAGACTCACCACCGCTCTGGCTTCACCTACCTGGTGGCCAAGGCGCTCGGTTATCCGCGAGTCAAAGGTTATGCCGGTTCCTGGGGCGAATGGGGCAACCACCCCGATACCCCCGTTGAGATTTAAGGTTTAAGGACAGTTATGAAAAAGCAGTTGTTTATCCTCAGCCAGTACTTGCTGCCGCACCATTTGCTGTCGCGCCTGGCCGGCTGCATTGCCGAGTGCCGCGTACGCTGGTTCAAGAACGCGTTCACCACCTGGTTCGCCAAGCGCTATCAAGTGGACATGTCCCAGGCCCTGGTGGAAGACGTGACCGCGTACGAGCACTTCAACGCCTTCTTCACCCGCGCCCTCAAGGACGGCGCGCGCCCGCTGGATCAAACCCCAGGCGCGGTGCTGAGCCCTGCCGATGGCGCGGTCAGCCAGCTGGGTCCGATTGAGCACGGGCGTGTGTTCCAGGCCAAGGGCCACAGTTTCAGCGTGCTGGAATTGCTGGGTGGCGATGCGGCCGTGGCGGCACCGTTCATGGGCGGCGATTTTGCCACCATCTACCTGTCACCGAAGGACTATCACCGCGTGCACATGCCATTGGCCGGCACCTTGCGCGAAATGGTCTACGTGCCAGGACGGATTTTCTCGGTCAACCAGACCACCGCCGAAAACGTACCGGAACTGTTTGCGCGCAATGAGCGTGTTGTCTGCCTGTTCGACACCGAACGCGGCCCAATGGCCGTGGTGCTGGTGGGTGCGATGATTGTGGCGTCGATTGAAACCGTGTGGGCTGGCCTGGTCACGCCGCCGAAACGCGAGCTGAAAACCTTCCGTTACGACGAAGCCGCGCGTGCGCCGATTCATCTGGAAAAGGGTGCAGAGTTGGGACGCTTCAAGCTGGGTTCGACCGCAATCGTGCTGTTCGGGCCGGATCAGGTGAAGTGGGCCGAAGAACTGGTGGCCGGTTCGCCTGTGCAGATGGGCCAGGGTATCGCGTTGCCTAAAGCCTGATCTGAAAACTGCAAGGATCAAATGTGGGAGGAGGCTTGCTCCCACATTTTTTTACTGCATTTCTTCAGTTACAACTGACCGTCGCGGTCGCGAAAGCCCAGCAGGTAAAGCACGCCATCCAGCCCCAGGGTTGAAATCGCCTGCTTCGCCGATTGCTTGACCAGTGGCTTGGCGCGAAACGCCACGCCCAACCCGGCAATCGCCAGCATCGGCAAGTCATTCGCTCCGTCGCCGACCGCAATGGTCTGCTCCAGACGCAAGCCTTCCTTGTGAGCCAATTCCTTCAGCAGGTCCGCCTTGCGCTGGGCGTCGACAATCGGCTCCACCGCTACGCCAGTCACTTTGCCGTCCACCACTTCGAGTTCGTTGGCGAACACATAGTCGATACCCAGCTTGGCCTGCAATTGCTTGGCGAAGTAGGTGAAGCCACCGGACAGGATCGCGGTCTTGTAGCCCAGGCGCTTGAGTTCGGCGAACAGGGTTTCGGCGCCTTCGGTCAGGCGCAGGGATGCACCGATGGAATCCAGCACGCTCACATCCAGGCCCTTGAGCAACGCCAGGCGTTCCTTGAAGCTGGCGCGAAAATCCAGCTCGCCGGCCATGGCGCGCTCGGTGATCGCTGACACCTGCTCGCCCACCCCGGCGGCCTTGGCCAGTTCGTCGATGACTTCGGCTTCGATCAGCGTGGAATCCATGTCGAACACCGCCAGGCGACGGTTACGGCGGAACAGCGAGTCTTCCTGGAAGGCGATATCGACGTTCAGCTCCTGGGCCACGCTGAGAAACTCGGCGCGCAGGGCTTGCGGATCGGCCGGTTCACCGCGCACGGAGAACTCGATGCAGCCCTTGCCTTGATCAGCCGGTGTGTCCAGCGGCATGCGGCCCGACAGACGGTCGATATGGTCGATATTCAAACCGTAGTGCGCGGTGATCGAGCTGACGCGCTGCAGCTGTTCAGCCGTGACCTTGCGCGTCAGCAGGGTGACGATGTGGCGTTTCTTGCCCTGACCGGCCACCCAATGCCGATAATCCTGTTCGGACACCGGGGTGAAACGCACCTGCTGATCGAGTTTGTACGCGGTAAACAGAATGTCCTTGAGCACGGACGAGGCCTGCTCGGTGCTGGGAATTTCCACCAGGATGCCGAACGATAGCGTGTCGTGGATCACGGCCTGGCCGATGTCGAGAATGTTCACACCACCCTGGGCCAGGACACCGGTAATGGCGGCGGTAAGACCCGGGCGGTCCTCCCCGGTGATGTTAATCAGGACAATTTCGCGCAAGGCGCACCCCCAGGCTGGAAAAAAACCGCATTCTACCCACTTTCAGTGACCATCGGGCACAGCCAGCGCTTTGCCGGTGTTAGGCCTGTCGCTATACTGCGCGTCAACTTCACGGACCAAGAGCCGAGCTCAAGTGAACCGGCCCACGCCAGTAAAAACCGATAACTTCTTCCTGCTGATCTTCCGGGCACTGCGCCACCGCCGTGTACCGATCGCATTACGCATCGCCAGCCATAACGTGATCCTGGTCGCCCTGGCCCTGGTGATCTACGCCTGTGTGATGGGTTTGCAGTTCAAGCAGGCCATGCATGAGCAAGCCGACGCCCTGGGCGAGAGCCTGACCACCCAGACTGCCACCTCGGCGACTGAGTTGCTGGTGTCCAATGACATCCTCAGCCTCAACGTGCTGCTCAATAACCTGACCAAGAACCCGCTGGTGGCCCACGCCGCCATCTACAGCGTGGACAACCGCATCATGGCCGAAGCCGGGCAGCGCCCGAAGAATGGCCTGCTGGGTGAAGCCGAAGGGTTGTATCAGAGCAACATTACCTTCCAGGATGTTAAAGCCGGTCAACTGCGCATCAGCCTCGACATGCAGCAGTTCCAGCAGCCGATGACCATCAGCCTGCAGAGCATGGGCATCCTCAGCGCGATCCTGCTGGCATTGGCCCTGGCCTTGAGCCTGCGCCTGGGCCGGCATATCTCCACGCCATTGATGCAGCTGCGCATCTGGCTGCGGGATATCGACGAACACACCCCGGCCACCGATCGCCAGGATGAAATCGGCGACCTCGCCCGCCAGCTCCATGCCAGTTTCGCTCCGGAGCCGGTGGTGCCTGAGGTAGAACCCGAGCCCGAGTTCGATGACGGCGACTACGACGAAGCGTTTGAGGTAGAGGACGCTCCGGTGGCCGGCTTGAAGCCCGCTACGCGCAAGGCGTTCAAGGCCGAAGAGGACGAGCCGGACGATGAAGACCCGTTCGCCGACCTGCGCGACACCTCGGCCAGCGCGCCGGCTGTCGCCCCCAAACCGCTGCCGGTCAAGAGCACCGAACCCCAGTACAGTGCCGTACTGGCTGTGCAACTGGGGGCCCAGGACCAACTGCGGCGCCTGCCCCGCGCCCGCCTGACCGAATTGCTCGAGCGCTACCGCGATTGCCTCGACCAGGCCGCCTCGCTGTACCAGAGCGAACTGCATACCCTCAACGATGGCAGCACGCTGATGCTGTTTCACAGTGAAGACAGCGGTGAGGACTACCTGACCAACGCCATCTGCTGTGGCGAACTGCTGCGCGCCCTGGGCCATGCCCTGCAGATTGAAGTGGCCGACAGCGGCATCACCTTGCAATTGCAGCTTGGGCTGACCGTGGGCGATGACCTGTTTGGCATGAGCCAGATAGACCTGCTGCTCACCGAGATCGCCCAGGACGCCCTGGCGCTGTCCCAGCACAGCCGCAATCTGCTACTGGTAGAGCGCAAGATCAGCGAAGACACGCTGATCCGCCAACGCGCGCGCATCCGCCCGATTGCCAGCCCTGAAGGCGCCAGCTGTGTGGAGCGTTTGATGGAGCCGTATCCGTCGATGCTGGAGCGGCAGTTGGCGCGGATGCATGAGACCCGCAAGCCCTGAAGCGCAATGAAGGACCAATGTGGGAGGGAGCAAGTCGAATCGTCGCACCGCACCTCCCACCTTTGGATTCCACAAGCCTTAAGTAAATCGTACACAAACAAAAGGCCCGCTGAGTCAGCGGGCCTTTTTTTGTCTGCGTTTCAGGTCAGAACCTGAACACTTCCATATCCGTACGAATCGGTGCAGCCATTGGCATTTTTGGCCTTTGCGGTGCGGCCGGCTTGGCCTGCGCCGGGGCTTGCTTGCGCGGCGCCTCGGCAATCGGCGGCTGGTTGGCCAGTGGCTTGAGGGCCACCGACAACTGTTGCGCCAGATGCTGCAACAGCACGCCCTGGGCCTGGACCTGGGACGCGGTAGTCCCGGTATGCTCTTCCTGCAGGTGCACGATGCGGTTATCACGCACCTGGCCGCGACGGTCGATCAGGCGCCACTGCGCGTCGAGGATCGCCGGTTGCGACTTGCCGGAATCGAGCCGGGTGATGGTCAACAGCACCTGCACATCCGGGCTGAAACCAGTCGGTGCGGGCGCGAGGACGACGCGCTGGCTATCGAGATGGCCAGCTACCTGGCGCAAGACCAACTGGTTGATATCGGACGACAAACTGCCCGCCCAACGGCCATCGGTTGAACCTTGCAGGCTGCCGTCACTCTGACGCTGCAGCAGGGTTTCGCGTTGCAGGTAGTCCGCGACGACCACCGGTCCCAGCAGGACGGCCATGCCGGCAGCTTGTTCTGGCTGTGCCGGACTTCCGCTGTCCAGCTGGTACAGCGACACCGGTTGGTGCGTGCTGCAACCCGCCAGCCCCAGTAGGCCAGCGAGCATGAAAATAAAAGGAAGGCGTGGAGCAGTCATCATCCCATCCAGGTGGCTGCCACAAGGCGAACCACAATGTAATACTAAAAATAACCTAAATACGCTCGGCCACGCCGGCGCTGGAAAGGCCATATCATCCGTGAATATGCGCCATGACTCCAGCGCCAAAGCGTCGATCTACGGGTTAAATCGTAGATCGAGCCCTCTAGTACGCCTTAAACCGGCGTTTCCACCAACAAGGCATCCACCCGCTGGAAGCCCCGAGGCAGTTTGTTACCGCGCCGGCCACGCTCGCCCTTGTAGTGTTCAAGGTCATCCGGGCGCAATGACAGCGTGCGCTTGCCGGCCTGGAGCACCAGGGTCGCGCCTTCCGGGATCACCGCAATGTCGGTCACGTACTCTTCGCGACTGGCCACGCGCTCACCAGGGATACCAATAATCTTGTTGCCCTTGCCTTTGCCCAGTTGCGGCAAGTCACTGATCTTGAACACCAGCAGCCGCCCTTCGGTGGTCACCGACGCCAGCCAATTGCTCTCACGGTCGTCCACCGGCCGTGGCAGGATCACCTTGGCGTTGTTCGGCAGGCTCAACAACGCCTTGCCCGCCTTGTTCTTGGCCTGCAGGTCTTCACCCTTGACCACAAAGCCGTAGCCCGCGTCAGACGCGATCACGTACAGCGAATCATCGTCGGGCAGTAACACACATTCAAAATTCGCCCCCGGCGGCGGCGTGAGCCGCCCGGTCAGGGGTTCGCCCTGCCCTCGTGCAGACGGCAGCGTATGCGCCGGCACCGAATAGCTGCGTCCAGTTGAATCGATAAACACCGCAAACTGGTTGGAACGCCCGGCCGCTGCGGTCTTGAAGCCATCGCCGGCCTTATAGGAAAGGCCGGTGGCGTCAATATCATGCCCTTTGGCGGAGCGAACCCAACCCTTTTCCGACAGAACGACGGTAATTTTCTCGTTCGGTAGCAGCTCGGTTTCCGTCAGCGCTTTCGCCTCTGCACGCTGAACGATAGGCGAACGGCGATCATCACCGTAGGTTTCGGCATCTTTGATCAGCTCGCTGCGCACCAGCTTTTTCAGCTTGGCCTCGCTGCCCAGCAGGGCTTGCAGCTTGGCTTGTTCCTTGAGCAGCGCGTCCTGTTCGTCGCGCAGTTTCATTTCTTCCAGCCGCGCCAACTGACGCAGACGGGTGTCGAGGATGTAGTCAGCCTGGATCTCGCTCAGCTCGAAACGCGCGATCAGTTCGGCTTTCGGGTGCTCGGCGGTGCGGATGATGTGAATCACTTCATCCAGGTTGAGGTAGGCGATCAGCAAACCGTCCAACAGGTGCAGGCGGCGCTCGACCTTGTCCAAACGGAATTGCAGGCGGCGACGAACGGTCTGCACCCGGAACGCCAGCCATTCCACCAGCAGGTTGCGCAAGTTCTTCAACTGCGGCTTGCCGTCGAGCCCGATGATGTTGATGTTGACTCGGTAGCTGGACTCAAGATCCGTGCTGGCAAACAGGTGCTGCATCAGCACTTCGTGGTCGACCCGGCTGTTGGTCGGGATGATCACGATACGGCAGGGGTTTTCGTGGTCGGACTCGTCACGCAGGTCGGCGACCTGCGGCAGTTTCGACGGTTTGGCCTGCATCAGCGCGGCGATCTGCTCCAGCACCTTGGCACCGGACACCTGGTGCGGCAGTGCGGTAACGATAATGTCGCCATCCTCGACGTGGTACACGGCGCGCATGCGCACCGAGCCCTTGCCGGTCTCGTACATTTTCAGCAGGTCGGCGCGCGGCGTGATGATTTCCGCTTCGGTCGGATAGTCCGGGCCCTGGATATGCTCGCACAGCTGTTCGACGGTGGCCTTTGGCTCATCGAGCAGGCGCACGCAGGCCGTGGCGACTTCGCGCAAGTTGTGCGGTGGCACGTCAGTCGCCATGCCGACAGCGATGCCGGTGGTGCCATTGAGCAGGATATTCGGCAAACGTGCAGGCAACACCAGGGGTTCGTCGAGCGTGCCGTCGAAGTTCGGGCCCCAGTCGGCGGTGCCCTGTCCCAACTCGCTCAGCAGAACTTCCGAATAACGCGACAGGCGCGCCTCGGTATAGCGCATGGCGGCGAAGGACTTCGGATCATCCGGCGCACCCCAGTTGCCCTGGCCATCCACCAGCGTGTAGCGGTAGCTGAACGGCTGGGCCATCAGCACCATGGCTTCGTAGCACGCCGAGTCGCCGTGGGGGTGGAATTTACCCAACACGTCACCGACGGTACGCGCCGACTTTTTGTGCTTGGAATCGGCGTCCAGGCCCAACTCACTCATGGCGTAGATGATGCGCCGTTGCACGGGTTTGAGGCCGTCGCCGATATGCGGCAGGGCACGGTCCATGATCACGTACATGGAGTAGTTGAGGTAGGCATTTTCGGTGAAGTCAGCCAGCGACCGGCGCTCTACGCCATCTAAGCTGTCTGCGAGGATGTCACTCATGCGGGCCTCATCAATGTTTGGTCAGGCGCAGCGCAAATGCCGCTGTGCCGGGTCGTGTCAAAAAAGGGATGGCTCATGGCTGGGCGCCCCAGCCACCGGCCGGGGCGGCAAAACGGTAGACCATTGGACGTTTTTCACCATCGGCGCGTGGGCCGAAGTTGTTGTCCAGGCCGATCCAGGCACCGCCGTCATCAATGACCAGCGCCTCGGCCAGGCCGTAGGGCTGATCATATTGGCGTTGGGGTGCGAGCATGTCGGCGGCAAACGACCAGCACCGCTCCACCGCAGCGGTCACGGCATCGCGGCGACACAGTTGGTACTGGCTGCTCTCAAGGGTGAACAACTTGCCCTTGAACAGCGCTACATCGGAGAAATTCCTGGAGATGGCCTTGGCCTTGGGCATCTGACCAGGCTGCATTTCAATCCCCGCCTCGCTCAGCAATACGCATGGACCGTCGCAATCCCACAGGCTTTGCGGGCGCTTGATCGAGACGAGCCCGCGCCGCTCACGTTCGGCCGTCAGCCAGATCTGGTTACCCTCAGGGTTGATCGCCACGCCTTCGAACAACGCGTTGAAGTGCAGTAACAGGCCACTGGCGCGGGCTTCACGCACCATGCCCGGGGCGATTTTCAGCCACTGCGGCGCGCCGGCCATCGGTACCTGCAGCACCGCCGCATGGGCTTCGCTGACGATGTAGCGGTTACCCACGGCATCGCAGGTGATGCCTTCAAAATCCAGGTCCCCGCCTCGAACGAACGAGGCAGCCTTGGTGCGCGAGCGCAAGCCCCAGGGCAGCCCGGACTCCGGCACCGGCGGCACATCGATGTTCAGTGCCTGGGCCTGCCAGGTTGCTGTACGGGTATCCAGAAGGTAAATCTGATCGTCATCACGATCAGAAACCGCCCACAACTCATCACCGCACAAGGCCAGGCCCGACAGGTTACCGCCACGCATGCCCTCCACCGGGTGCTCGGCGATCAAGCTGAGCTCGGTCTTGGGCTCGGCGACCACCGGGGCGGTTTCCAAGGCGCAGAACAACAGTATCGCCAGGGCGAAACCGCTGCGCATCAACCCAGCACCTCGGCCAGGTTGCCTTTGGACTCCAGCCAGGACTTGCGGTCAGGCGCGCGTTTCTTCGCCAGCAGCATGTCCATCATTTCCGAAGTGGCGGCAAAGTCCTCCAGTGTCAGCTGCACCAGGCGCCGGGTGTTCGGGTCCATGGTGGTTTCACGCAGCTGCGGTGGGTTCATCTCGCCCAGGCCCTTGAATCGCGTGACTTGCGGCTTGCCGCGTTTCTTCTCGGCCACCAGGCGGTCGAGGATGCCATCGCGCTCGGCTTCGTCCAGGGCGTAGAAAATCTCCTTGCCCAGGTCGATGCGGTACAGCGGCGGCATGGCGACGTAGACGTGACCGGCATCCACCAGCGGACGGAAGTGCTGCACGAACAGCGCGCACAGCAAAGTCGCGATGTGCAGGCCGTCGGAGTCGGCGTCGGCGAGGATGCAGATCTTGCCGTAGCGCAGTTGCGTCATGTCCGCCGCGCCAGGGTCGACGCCGATGGCCACGGCGATATTGTGCACTTCCTGGCTGGCCAGCACTTCGCTGCCATCGACTTCCCAGGTGTTGAGGATCTTGCCGCGCAACGGCAGGATCGCCTGGAATTCCTTGTCCCGCGCTTGCTTGGCGGAACCACCGGCAGAGTCACCCTCCACCAGGAACAGTTCGGAACGCATCGGATCCTGTCCGGCGCAGTCAGCCAGCTTGCCGGGCAGTGCCGGGCCCTGGGTGATGCGTTTGCGCTCGACCTTTTTGCTGGCCTTGAGACGACGGCCGGCGTTGTTGATCGCCAGCTCCGCCAGGGCCAGGCCCAGTTCCGGGTGCTCGTTAAGCCACAGGCTGAAGGCGTCCTTGACCACACCGGACACAAACGCGGCGGCCTCGCGGGACGACAGGCGCTCCTTGGTCTGGCCGGAGAACTGCGGCTCCTGCATCTTCATCGACAGCACGAACGCAATGCGCTCCCACACGTCTTCCGGCGCCAGCTTCACGCCACGCGGCAACAGGCTGCGGTATTCGCAGAATTCGCGCATGGCATCCAGCAGCCCCTGGCGCAAACCGTTGACGTGGGTACCGCCCTGGGCCGTGGGGATCAGGTTGACGTAGCTTTCCTGCACGCTGTCGCCGCCCTCGGGCAACCACAGCAGCGCCCAGTCGACAGCTTCTTTATTACCGGCCAGGCTGCCGCAGAACGGTTCGTTGGGCAGGCGTTCGAAGTCACTGACCGAATCTTCCAGGTAAGAGCGCAGGCCGTCTTCGTAATGCCACTCGACCTTTTCGCCAGTGCCTTTGTCTTCAAAGGTGACCAGCAAGCCCGGGCACAACACGGCCTTGGCCTTGAGCACGTGCTTGAGGCGGCTGATGGAGAATTTCGGCGAATCGAAGTATTTCGGGTCCGGTGCGAAGTACACGCTGGTGCCGGTGTTGCGCTTGCCAACGGTGCCGATCACCTGCAGGTCGGTGGCTTTGTAGCCATCGGCGAAGGTCATCTCGTACTCGTTGCCGTCGCGCTTGACCTTGACTCGCACCAGGGTGGACAGGGCGTTGACCACCGAAATACCCACGCCGTGCAAACCGCCGGAGAACTGGTAGTTCTTGTTGGAGAACTTGCCGCCGGCGTGCAGCTTGGTGAGGATCAGCTCGACGCCCGACACACCCTCTTCCGGGTGAATGTCCACCGGCATGCCGCGACCGTCGTCGGACACTTCCAGGGAGTGGTCAGCGTGAAGAATGACATGCACCGACTTGGCGTGCCCGGCCAAGGCTTCGTCGACGCTGTTGTCGATGACTTCCTGGGCGAGGTGGTTCGGCCGACTGGTGTCGGTGTACATGCCGGGGCGTTTACGCACCGGGTCGAGGCCCGAGAGGACTTCGATGGCGTCGGCGTTATAAGAGCTAGCGCTGGGAGTGGCCATGGGGTCTCGTCGTGAGTCGTTCGATTAAAAAGTGACCTGCGATTTCCAAGGCGATTACAGTGCCGAAAAATCGAAGGATTGGTACTGATCCGCGCCAATGCCGGCAAAGCTCAGAAGCGCCGGCAATTGCTGGGCGAACCCCTGGTAACCATGGTCGCCACCGGCCTGGATACGCAAGGCACAGGCCCGGTAATACTGCTGGGCGAGGCGATAATCCAGGGTTTCATCCCCGGTCTGCAACCACACCTGATAACGCGCGGCATCCTGGGGGGCCGGCACTTCCAGCTCGGCCAGCGCCGTCACATGATCATGCGTCAGCTCCCAGCTTTCATCGGTGTAGAGGTTCTTCTGGGTGCCCAGGTAACCGTCGAACATCCGATGGGGGCTCACCGCCGGGTTGACCAGCAGCGCCTTGAGGCCATGGCGTTCGGCAAGATGGGTTGCATAGTAGCCGCCGAGCGAGCTGCCGACCAGCAGTGGCCGGCCCAGTTGCGCAATCGCGTCTTCCAACTGAGGAATCGCCTGACGGGGATGGTGATGCAGGGCCGGCACACGCAGTTGGTCGGCCAGGCCGAGGGCGTCCATCACGCGGATCAACTGGCTGGCCTTGTTGGACGCCGGCGCGCTGTTGAAACCATGGATGTACAGGATCGAAGCGGACATGCCGGGCTCTCCGTGCTTGCGCCAAAAGGGCGCAGTTTACAGGGATCGGAGCCCTGTGTGACTGATACAACGCCATCGGGGGCAAGCCCCTCCCACATTAATAGCCGTTGCTGCCGTAATCCACGGTGAAGGCGAAGCCTTGGACCCGCTCCACGCCCGTCTCCAACCGCCCGTCGGCATGCAAACGCAACCAGCGATACCCCGGCGCCTGCTCGCTGACCTTGAAGTCTTCACTGCCCGGCGCGAACTGGATGCAGGTCGATGGCGACGCCAGCAGGCGCACGCCGTTGCGTTCGCGGTCGATTTCCTGGTGCACATGGCCCCAGAGCACTGCCCTCACCTGGGGAAAACGGTCGAGTACGGCAAACAAAGCATCCGGATTGCGTAGGCCGATGGGTTCCATCCATGCGCAGCCGATGGACACCGGATGATGGTGAAAACACACCAGATGATGGCGAGCAGGCGCTTCGCTCAACGCCTGGGCCAGCAATTGCAACTGTGAATCCTGCAGGTAGCCCGGCACCGAGCCCGGCACAGCGGAGTCGAGCAGGGTAATGCGCCAGTTGCCCACATCCACCACCGGCTCCAGCAGGTCGCTGTGCACGGCGGCCTGCGCCATGATCTGCGGTTCATCGTGATTGCCGGGAATCCAGCGTACCGGGGCGTCGAGCAGCGCGGTCATCTCGCGAAACCGCTGATAGGAAGCCAGCGTACCGTCTTGGGACAAATCGCCCGTAGCCAGCACCAGGTCGATCTGCGGCTGCTGCTCGCGCACCAACTCGACCGCCCGTCGCAGGCTCTCACGGGTATTCATGCCCAACAGCACAGCGTCGGCCTCGGCAAACAAATGGCTGTCGGACAGTTGCACCAGCAATACCGGTGCATCGGGGTTCACGACGGATACGCTCGGCAAGGCGTTCTCCCAAGGCAATCACAAAATGGAGGTGTGGCGTGATTATGCTGGGGCAGGACACAAAGAGGAAACCCAGGGAAGCAAACGCAGTTCACATCTAGCGCACGACTTCAAACTCATGGCCCAAGGCCAGGCAGTGGCTCAACCATTCACCGAGGAACACATTGAGCTGTGCTTTCTCATCGGGCTGGAGCATGAACACATTCGGGTAAGGATAGATGCTGCGAAAGCGCCGCGCATGTTCGGCGCTGATCACCTCGGCCATGCGCGCGTCGTGATACACCTGCACTTCCAGTTGCGGCACCGGCAGCCACGGCAGGCTGTGCTCCTGGCGCACGCGCAAGGTGGTGGTGTACGGGCAATTGACGATGACTTCCAGGGCCAGCACGCCGAGCATCTGATCGCCGTGGGTCACTCCGATGCGCCGCGCCTCGGGCGCGTGGCGCATGTCGGGCAGCAGGCGCATCAGCCGCGCATAGTTGGCCTCGCAGGCCGCTTGCAGCCCGATCAGGTCGACTCGATAACGTTCCCGTGCCTTTACTGCCATAACCCCCTCACTTCCGCGCGATTAAGCGCAAGCCATTGCAGGGCGATAATGCTGGCTGCGTTGGAAATCCTGCCGTCGCGCACAGCTTGCAGGGCGTCTTCGAATGCCCAGACCGTCACGCGGATGTCTTCTGCCTCTTCTTCCAACCCATGGACGCCGCCTGCCCCCGAGCTGTCGCAACGACCCAGGAACAAATGCACGAATTCGGTACTGCCGCCGGGCGACGGGAAATACTTGGTGATCGGCCACAGCGCGGAGAAGGTCAGCCCAGCTTCCTCCTCGGCTTCGCGGTGTGCAACCTCCTCCGGTTCTTCGTCCTTGTCGATCAGGCCGGCGACCATTTCCACCAGCCACGGATTATCGGTACGGCCCATGGCGCCTATGCGGAACTGCTCGATCAACACCACTTCATCACGCTGCGGGTCGTAGGGCAGCACGCACACGGCGTCATGACGGACGAAGACTTCACGGTTGATCACCCGGCTCATGCCACCGTCGAATTTCTCGTGACGCAGTTGCACGCGATCAAGCTTGTAGAAGCCCTTGTAGGCATTTTCGCGCTGAACGATTTCAATCGTGCTCGGCGTCGACTTTGCAAAGTCCGTCATATCCCTTCCTCGTTATGCCTGGGCAATTCGCGCCATCCTAACGCGCTCCTGCCCCTTGGCGCAGCCCCTTTCCGGTTGCCGGGATAGACGGCGGGCGTCAAATTCACTCTAATGAGCTTAGTGGCGAACTGACTGCCTTGCCGGTAGTCGAAGCTGCACAATTTCGCTCTTATCGATAGACGAAGGACTTCCATGTCGCTGTTAAAAATCGCCTCCGTGACCTGCATCGCCCTAACCCTCGGCGCCTGTCAAAGCCTGTTCCAACCCAGCTGGCGCACCCCGCTGGAGGCCACCCGTGACACCACCGAACAAACTCGGCCGGGCTGTGCCAGCGCCGATTGCGCGCTGGTGAATATCGACACCGTGCACTTTGCCAAGGAACCCAAGCTGGACGCGCTGATCGAACAGCGCCTGCTGGAAATGACCGGCGCCAACCCGCTGCCGACCAGCCTGGAGACGTATCGCGAGCAATTCCTGAAAACCGCCGCGCCGAACAACAGCATGTACTTGCAGGCCAAAGTACGTGAGCAGCATGACGGCTTGGTGATCATCGAGTTGTCCAGCTATCTGGACCAGGGCGCCACCCATGGCGAGCCGGGCCGCGCGTTCATCAACTATTCGCGCCAGCAGCAAAAGGCCCTGTCACTCACCGACATGCTGCTGCCGGGCAAGGAAGACGCGTTCTGGAAAGCCGCCCAGGTGGCGCATAACAGCTGGCTGATCAGCACCCGCCTGAGCCTGGAAGCGGAATTCGTCAAAAAATACCCCTTCCAGAAAACCCCGAACGTGGCGCTGACCTACGGTGGCGTGATCCTCAAGTACCCCACCACCACCATCGCGCCGTACGCCCTGGGCCATGTCGAGTTGCAGATCCCCTACTCGCGCCTCGACGGCATCCTCAGGCCTGAGCTGGTGCCCGCACGCCGCTGAAGGCCCGACCCAGGATGAACTGCAACAGCCCTGCCAGCACCAGCGCCGGCAGGGTTGCGCCAACATCCGGGTAGAGGTTGGCCAGCAGATGATAGGTGGCGATGCCTCCCAACCAGGCCAGCAGCGCCGGCCAACGCAGGCCGGTGAGCACGCCCTGGCCACGGCGGCGCAGGACGAAATGATCCATCAGCACCACGCCGAACAGCGGCGCGAACACCGAACCGATCAACAGCAGGAAGTTCTGGTACTGCGCCAACGGGGCAAAACAGGCGATCAAGGTGCAGATCACGCCAATTGCCAACGCCAGGTGCTCGACCTTCAAGCGCAATAGAATCCCGCTGGACACCGCCGCCGAGTGGATATCGGCAAACGCGTTCTCCGACTCATCCAGCAGGATCAGCAACAGCGGAATCCCCAGGCCCGCGCCGGCCAGCGCCAGCAACAGCGCATTCACCTCACCGCTCGGCGCAAACGCCAGGGTATAGGCCACGCCCAGGCTCATCAGCCAGAAATTACCGATAAAGAACCCCAGCGCGGTGCCGCCGAACACGCTTTTGGCGCGTTTGCCGAAACGTGAGTAGTCGGCGATCAACGGCAACCACGACAGCGGCATGGCGATGGCAATATCAAAGCCCACCGCAAACGGCATCGAACCGTCACCGGCCTGGGCCCAGAGCGCGGCCAGGTCAGCCTTGGCGAACAGGTTCCAGGTCAACCACAGGCACGCGCCGAGCAGCAGCCAGATGCCCCATTTGCGCAAAATCTGGCGCACGAAGGTCAGTGGGCCACTGACCGCCAACAACGTCGCCAAGCCACCGAAAAACAGCGTCCACACCAACGGGCTGGCCATCAGGCTGGCATCGCTGAACGCCCGCGCGCCCAGGAGGCTGGCGGCATCGCGCATGACGATGATTTCAAACGAGCCCCAGCCGATCAGTTGCAGCAGGTTCAGCAGCGCCGGCAGGCTGGCACCCTTTGCGCCGAGGCTGAGCTTGAGCGCGGCCATGGCGGACAGGCCGGTGTCACTGCCGATCACGCCGACGGCGGCCAGCAACAGCACGCCCACCAGCGTGCCGAGGAAAATCGCCAGCAAGGCGCCGGACAGGCCCAGGCCCGGCGCGAGCAAAGCGCCGGTTTGCAGGACCATCAGGCCGATGCCGAGGGAAAACCACAGGGAGAACAGGTCGCGGGCGCCGAAGACGCGTTTGTCAGCAGGCACCGCGATGTCGGGGGAGTAGGTGCTGGGTTGAATGTTCAAGGGTGTTGTCTCTGAGGAACATTTGTTGTTTGGGAGATAGCAATCGGGGGCAAGGCCCCTCCCACACTTGAATGTGTTCGCAATTCAAAATGTGGGAGGGGCGGTGCGACGATTCGACTTGCCCCCGATGACGGCGGTACAGGCACCGCCTGTCTCTGGATCAGACCTTCTTGTACAGCTGACTACCTTCCTGCTTGAACCGCTGCGCCTGCTCCGCCAAGCCCTTGGCCACGTCCACATCCACCGCATCAATGCGCTGGTTGGCCGCGTACTCGCGCACTTCCTGGGTGATTTTCATCGAGCAGAACTTCGGCCCGCACATGGAGCAGAAGTGCGCGACCTTGGCCGAATCCTTCGGCAGGGTTTCATCGTGATAGGAACGCGCGGTGTCCGGGTCCAGGCCGAGGTTGAACTGGTCTTCCCAGCGGAACTCGAAGCGCGCCTTGCTCAAGGCGTTGTCGCGGATCTGCGCGCCTGGGTGGCCTTTGGCAAGGTCGGCGGCATGGGCGGCGATCTTGTAGGTGATGATGCCGGTCTTTACGTCATCCTTGTTCGGCAGGCCCAGGTGTTCCTTGGGCGTGACGTAGCAGAGCATGGCGCAGCCGAACCAGCCGATCATCGCCGCACCGATACCGGAGGTGATGTGGTCGTAGCCCGGCGCGATGTCGGTGGTCAGCGGGCCGAGGGTGTAGAACGGCGCCTCGTCGCAGCACTCCAGTTGCTTGTCCATGTTCTCCTTGATCAGTTGCATCGGCACGTGGCCGGGGCCCTCGATCATGGTTTGCACGTCGTGCTTCCAGGCGGTCTTGGTCAGCTCGCCGAGGGTTTCCAGCTCGCCGAATTGCGCGGCGTCGTTGGCGTCGGCAATCGAACCGGGGCGCAGGCCGTCGCCGAGGGAGAAGCTGACGTCATAGGCCTTCATGATTTCGCAGATTTCGTCGAAATGCGTGTAGGTGAAGTTCTCTTTATGGTGCGCCAGGCACCACTTGGCCATGATCGAACCGCCACGAGAAACAATACCGGTGACGCGCTTGGCCGTCAGCGGCACGTAGCGCAGCAGGACCCCGGCGTGGATGGTGAAGTAGTCGACGCCCTGCTCGGCCTGTTCGATCAGGGTGTCGCGGAACAGCTCCCAGGTCAGGTCTTCGGCGGCACCGCCAACCTTTTCCAGGGCCTGGTAGATCGGCACGGTACCGATCGGCACCGGCGAGTTGCGGATGATCCACTCGCGGGTTTCGTGGATGTGCTTGCCGGTGGACAGGTCCATCACCGTGTCCGAGCCCCAGCGAATGCCCCAGGTGAGTTTCGCCACTTCTTCTTCGATGGACGAACCCAGGGCGCTGTTGCCGATGTTGCCGTTGATCTTCACCAGGAAGTTACGGCCGATGATCATCGGTTCCAGTTCGGTGTGGTTGATGTTGGCCGGGATGATCGCGCGGCCGCGGGCGATTTCTTCGCGTACGAATTCGGGGGTGATGATTTTCGGCACGCTGGCGCCGAAGCTGTAGCCAGCGTGTTGCTGGTCGAGCAGGCCGCTGGCGCGGGCTTCTTCAAGCTTCATGTTTTCGCGGATGGCGACGTATTCCATCTCGGCGGTGATGATGCCTTTGCGCGCGTAATGCATCTGGGTGACGTTGGCACCGGCCTTGGCGCGGCGCGGGTTTTTCACGTGGGCGAAACGCAAGGCGGTCAGTTCGGCATCGCTCAGGCGCTGTTGGCCGAAGTGCGAAGTGAGGCCAGGCAGGCGCTCTGTGTCGCCACGCACTTCGATCCAGGGTGAGCGCACATCGGCCAGGCCTTTGCGCACGTCAATGATCACGTTGGGGTCGGTGTAGGGGCCGGAGGTGTCATACACCACCACTGGCGCGTTGATCTCACCGCCGAAATCGGTAGGCGTCACATCCAGGCTGATTTCGCGCATCGGCACGCGGATATCCGGGCGAGTGCCCTGTACGTAGATTTTTTGCGAGCGGGTAAAGGGTTGCACAGAGCCTGCGTCGACCTTGGCCGACTCACTCAAATGCACGGTGTTTTTTGGTTTTGTGCTCATCACGGGCTCTCCAACTTATCCAGGCGGTGGATTGTTGTCGGAGCGAACCTGAGACGGACGGACGCACTGGAAGCAGTGCTGTGCTCAATACAAGAGGACTGTTCGATTGTCGAACAGCATCCCGGACGAAGCACAAGAGGACTCGCCGGGTGACGAGAAATCTTGTTCCCTACGCAGGCGCTAACCTGATCAGGTTCAACGGGATCCGGTATTTACCGATCTCAGCCTTCCAACAAGGCACCCCGACAAGAACCCGGCCAGTCTAGACCAGGGTGGGGGCAAATTGCCAACGGCGGTGCATTCAGCGTGATGAATGGCGTGATTACAGGATTGTTGCGCCGGGATCTCACCACTACACTCGTGTGCTGCCTCAATGCTTGACGCCAGGATTGGCCAGCCGTAGCCTTGAGCGCTAAATTATCATCGTAATATTCATACTAGGGATCGCCTCATGCTGCGCAAACTCTCACTGGCTGTTGCCGTGTCTTGTGCGACCAACGGAATGGTCTGGGCAGCTGAAGCGCCCTTGTCCGCCAGAACCGATCTGGTCAGCGTCTACCAGGAGGCCGTCGACAACAACGCCGACCTGGCCGCCGCGCGCGCCCAGTACGGCGCGCAAAAGGAAGTAGTGCCCCAGGCCCGTGCCGGCTTGCTGCCGAATCTGTCGGGGGGTGCCGATATCAACAATGTGCGTACCCAGATCGACACACCCGCGGCCACCGCCAACCGCGATGCGCACTCCTGGCGCGCCACCCTGAGCCAGCCGCTGTTTCGCGCCGACCGCTGGTTCCAGCTGCAAGCCGCCGAAGCCGTCAACGAACAGGCCGCGCTGCAACTGTCGGCCACCGAACAGAACCTGATCCTGCAAAGCGCCGAAAATTACTTCGCCGTGCTGCGCGCCCAGGACAACCTGGCCTCTACCAAGGCCGAAGAAAATGCCTTCAAGCGTCAATTGGACCAATCCAACGAACGCTTCGACGTGGGCCTGTCGGACAAGACCGACGTGCTGCAATCCCAGGCCAGCTACGACACCGCACGGGCCAACCGCATCCTTGCGCAGCGCCAGGTGGAAGACGCCTTCGAAGCGCTGATCACCCTGACCAACCGGCAATACAATTCGATTCAGGGCATTGTCCATACGCTGCCGGTATTGCCACCGCTGCCGAACGACGCCAAGGCCTGGGTTGAAACCGCCGGCCGCCAGAACCTGAACCTGCTCGCCAGCAACTACGCCGTGACCGCCGCCGAAGAAACCCTCAAGCAGCGCAAGGCCGGGCATGCGCCGACCCTGGACGCGGTGGCGCAGTATGAAAAAGGCGATAACGACGCCCTCGGCTTCAGCAACCCGAATGCCTTCGGCACGCCGTATCGTGGTGATGTGGAACAACGCACCATCGGCCTGCGCCTGAGCATCCCGATCTACAGCGGCGGGCTGACCAGTTCGCAGGTGCGTGAATCCTACTCGCGCCTGGGCCAGACCGAGCAGCAACGCGAAGGCCTGCGCCGCCAGGTGGTGGAAAACACCCGCAACCTGCACCGCGCGGTGAACACCGATGTGGAGCAGGTGCAGGCGCGCCGGCAGTCGATCATCTCCAACCAGAGCGCGGTGGAAGCCACGGAAATCGGTTACCAGGTGGGCACGCGCAACATCGTCGACGTGCTCGACTCGCAGCGCCAGCTGTACGCGTCGGTGCGCAACTACAACAACAGCCGCTACGACTACATCCTCGATAACCTGCGCTTGAAGCAGGCGGCGGGTACGTTGAATCCGGGGGACCTGCAGGACCTGGCACGCTACCTCAAGGCCGACTACAACCCGGACAAGGACTTCCTGCCACCGGACCTGGCCAAAGCCGCGGCCGAACAGCTCAAGGCTCGCCCAGGCTACTGAACACCCTCCCACAGTCAGCGACTTAGCAGTCTGCCTAGCCCATCCAACAACCGCTTCAGCGCGCCCTGGTTCGCCTGCATCACCTTAAGCCCCGCCTGCGCCATCCTGCGGGCGTCCTGCGGCAGCTCGAACAGCTGCCGCACGGCTTCGGCCAGCCCGTCGGCGTCATCCACTTCGCGCAACGCCCCGGCGTCACGCAGCATTGCGGTGATTTCGAGGAAGTTGAATACATGCGGCCCCATGATCACCGGCTTGGCCAGTGCCGCCGGCTCCAATGGGTTATGCCCGCCGGTTGCGACCAGGCTGCCGCCGACGAAGGCGCTGTCTGCCAGGGCGTACAGAAACAGCAGTTCGCCCATGGTATCGCCAAGCAACACTGAGGTGCCCGCGTTCACAGGCTCACCCGTGGAACGGCGCACCGTGGCAAAACCCTGCTGCTCGCACAACTCGAACATCGGCCCGAAGCGCTCTTGGTGACGCGGCACCAGAATCAGCAACGCATTGGGATAGTTGGCGAGCAGCTGACGATGCGCCGCCAACACCACCTCATCTTCACCCTCGTGCGTACTCGCGGCGATCCACACCGGACGCTCGCTGGCGCCCCACTGCTCGCGCAAGGCGGCGGCCCGCTCCAGTAGTTGCGGGTCGATGGTCAGGTCGAACTTGATCGAGCCCGTCACTTCCACCGTTTCCGGCCGGGCGCCCAGGCTCAGGAAACGCTCGGCCTCGGCCTGCGTCTGCACGGCGAACAAACTCATTTGCGCCAGCATCGGCGCCGTCAGCCTGGCAAACCGCCCATACCCCTTGGCCGAACGCGCCGACAGCCGCGCATTGGCCAGCGCCACCGGAATGTTGCGCCGGGCACAGGCGTGGATATGGTTGGGCCACAGCTCGGTTTCCATGATCACCGCAAGCCTGGGCTGCACGTGGTCGAGAAAACGCTTGGCGGCGCAAGGCAAGTCATAGGGTAAATAGCAGTGCTGGATACGCGGCTCATTGGCGAACAACGCCTGGATACGCTCCGAACCGGTGGGCGTCATGCAGGTGACGGTTACTGGAAGCTGTGGATACCGTTCCAGCAGCCCACGGATCATGGGCGCTGCGGCAATGCTTTCGCCCACTGACACGGCATGCACCCAGATCCCGCCAGGCTGCATGGCCGGCAAGCCGTAGGAAAACCGCTCACCGACACGCTTGGCATAAGCCGGTGCCTTGCGCGCGCGCAGCCATAGACGTAAAGCCACCAACGGCAGCGCCAGGTAAAACAGACAGCTGTAGAGAGTTCTATTCATGGCGGCGGAGTTTATCGGCTTTTTCAGTCAATGGCCCGCAGGCACTCGGCAAAACGTTGGGCGAGAAATTGTGCGGCGGGGCCGAGGGGCTCGTCGCGGCGCCACACCAACTCGACCACCAGCGCCGGCGGCGTCCATTCGCTGTCGAGTTCGACCATGTGGTCTTGATAGGCGGGGTACTGCACCACATGCCGAGGCAACCAGGCCCAGCCCAGGCCGCGCATCAACCATTCGGCCAGTACATAGAAGCTGTCGGCACGCCACACCTGTGGGCTGGCGGCTTCGCTACCGGGGTAAACGCTGGTCTGGGTCGACATCAGCAACTGCCGAAACTGCGCCAGGCGCTGGCAATCCACGGTATTTCGCGCCGCCAAGGGGTGGTTGCGCCCGCACACGGTGACCATCTCGACACTGCCCACCACCCTGCGCTCCAGCGCTTCCGGGATCTGGTCGTGATAGAACAACATGCCCAGGTCAGCCTTGCGCTCCACCAGCTTGCGGGCGACATCGCCCTGTGCGGCGCTGGAAAGCTGCACCTCCAGGTTCGGAAATTTCCCGGCCAGGGCATCCAGGCTGTCGAGTACCGGCTGGTACAGCATCGCCTCGTCCTGGGCCAGGCGCAGGCAGGCTTCTTCGCCGCGCATCAACGACAGCGCCCGGCCGTTGAGGCGCTCGCATTGGCGCAACACTTCTCTGGCCTCTTCGAGCAGCACGGCTCCGGCTTCGGTCAGGCGGGGCTGACGGCCGCTGCTACGGTCAAACAGGCTCACGCCCAAGTCGGCCTCCAGCAAGGCAATCCCATTGCTCACCGCCGATTGGGCCTTGTGCTGCCCGCGCGCCACCGCCGAAAACGAGCGCTGCTCGGCAACACTCACAAACAGCCGCATCTGCTCCAGGTTCCACTGTACGCTCATGCCACAACCTATCTTCAATTCGGATAGGTAATGACTTTACCGCATCTGAGCAACCTCTAGAATAGCGGCCATATCAAAGCGCTCTACACCGAGGAACAACGCCATGAACATCGCTTACTACTACCTGGCCATTGCCATTTGCTCGGAAGTGATCGCCACCGTTTCCATGAAAGCCATCAAAGGCTGGAGCACACCCATCCCGCTGCTGTTGGTGATCGTCGGCTACGGCGTGGCCTTCTGGATGCTGACGCTGGTGGTCCGTACCGTGCCGGTGGGCGTGGCCTACGCGGTGTGGGCCGGGATGGGGATCGTGATGGTCAGCATCGCGGCGCTGTTTATCTACGGGCAAAAGCTCGACGTGCCGGCAATGCTGGGGATGGGCCTGATTGTGCTGGGCGTTGTGGTGATTCAGCTGTTCTCGAAAACCGCCGGGCACTAGAAAAGCAGCGCGCTATACTAGCGTCCCTTTTTCTACGCCAGAGGTCCCGCGCGCATGTCTATTTCCACCGACGTTCTGATTGTCGGCGCTGGGGTTGCCGGCCTTTGGCTGAATGCGCGCCTGCGCCGCCAGGGCTTTTCCACGGTCGTGGTGGAAAGCGCCACCCTGGGTGGCGGGCAGAGCGTGAAGTCCCAGGGCATCATTCACGGTGGCGCGAAATACGCCCTGCATGGCGCCCTCACCGGCGCCTCCGAAGCGATTGCCGATATGCCGCGCCGCTGGCGCGAAGCCCTGGCCGGTACCGGCGAGCTGGACCTGTCCGGCGTGCGCGTGCTGTCCCAGGCCCATTACCTGTGGTCCCCTGGCACGCTCGCCGGCAACCTCACCAGCTTTTTCGCGAGCAAGGCCGTGCGCGGCCGGGTCGACCAGGTCAAGGGCGACGATTTGCCGCCGGCACTGCAGGACCGCCGCTTCAAGGGCAAGGTGTATCGCCTGGCGGAACTGGTGGTGGATGTGCCCAGCGTGATCAACCGCCTGGCGCAATTGGCCGGTGACGGCCTGCTCGCCGGGCAACACATCGAACCGCTGCGCGAAGGCGACACCTTGGTAGGCTTGAAGGTCGATGGCCGCGAGATCCGCGCCCAACGCATCGTACTGAGCGCCGGCGGCGGCACCGCCGACGTGTTGGCCGCCCTGGGCCTGAGCCAGCCGGCCATGCAGACCCGCCCATTGCACATGATCATCGCCAAAGGCCCAGGCCTGAAGCCGTTGTACGCTCACTGCCTGGGTGGCGGCACCAAACCGCGCCTGACCGTGACCACTCACCCCGCGGCCGATGGCAACTGGGTGTGGTACATGGGCGGCGATATCGCCGAGGCCGACGGTGTGGCGCGCACCCCCGACGAACAAATCGCCACCGCGCGCAGAGAACTGGCGCAACTGCTGCCGTGGATCGACATGAGCCAGACTCAGTGGACCACCCTGCGCGTCGAACGGGCCGAACCGCTGCAGTCGGGCCTGAGCCGTCCCGACAACGCTTTCCTCGCTGAAAACGACCGCCTGCTGGTGGGCTGGCCGACCAAGCTGGCCCTGGCGCCGGACTTCGCCGATCGAGTGATCAACAGCCTCGAACGTGACGGCATCCACCCAAGCGTAACAACACCGCTACCCGACCTGCCAAAACCCACCATCGGCGTACCGGCTTGGGAGCAACTGTTGCCATGAGCCTGCCGACCTTGCACGACCTGCATCGCCCCCTGGGCAGTACCGGCCTGCTGGTTTCGCCACTCGGCCTGGGCACCGTGAAGCTGGGCCGCGACCAAGGGGTGAAGTACCCCAGCGGCTTCCAGATTCCCGACGACGATGAAGCGCGGATGCTGCTGCGCCAGGCACGTCAACTGGGCATCAACCTGATCGACACTGCGCCTGCCTACGGGCGCAGCGAAGAACGCTTGGGGCCGCTGTTACGCGGCCAGCGCAAGGACTGGGTGATCGTCAGCAAGGTCGGAGAAGAGTTCGACGATGGCGTGTCCCGCCACGATTTCAGCGCTGCCCATACACGCCTGTCGATCGAGCGCAGCCTGAAACGATTGGAAACGGATTTTATCGACCTGGTGCTCGTGCATTCCGACGGCAACGACCTGCATATCCTCAACGACTGCGAGGTTTACCAAACCCTGGCGCAGTTGAAGCAAGAGGGTAAGATTCGTGGTTTCGGTTTCTCCGGCAAAACCGTCGAAGGCGGCGTGAAGGCGCTGGAGCAGGGTGATTGCGCGATGGTCACCTACAATTTGAACGAACAGGCCGAGAAAGCCGTCATTGATTACGCGGCGGCCCATGGCAAGGGCATTCTGGTCAAAAAGGCGCTGGCCAGCGGCCATGTCTGCCTGGAGCCTGGAATGGATCCAATACACGCCAGTTTCATGCTGTTGTTTGCGCAAACGGGCGTTGCCAGTGCTATTGTCGGGACCATCAATCCGCTGCACCTGGCCCATAACGTGGCAACCGCCGCCAAGGTCATTCGTCAACTCTGATGCCGCCGACGCGGCCGACCCCGTCGCACAAAGGAGCCGACATGCCGCGAACGCTCATTAGAAAAAACCCGAGCAACTTCAAAACACTGCCGCTGCACGTCGAAGCCACACCCGAAGGCCTGAGCTACCAAGGCGTGGGCATGCCGCTCAACTTCGCCCAGACCCTGCAACGGCGCAAGCCGGTCGACGTGCCAGACCCTGAACGCTTCGCCGTTGAACTGGCAAACCTCGGCGTGTCGGTGCGACTGACCCTGCACTGGCAAAATCGCGACTACTGGGTACTGGTGCGCCAGCGTCGCCAGGACCGTGGCGATGTGGTGCTCAAGCTGATCTCCGGCTACGTCCCGGCCCATGAACTGAACCTGCCGCTGCACACCGCCATTCAGGAAATTGCCGAGGAGTGCCTGCTGGAAACGCCCGAAGGTTGGCTTGGCGGACGCTTCAATGACACCTGGCTACCCGCGCCCTACTCCGCCGCGCTGCATTACCGCGAAGCGCTGCCGTTTCGCTTGAGCCCGCTGTCTGGCGCGGCCCGCCCGGTGCGTTGCGCCACCACCCAATTGATCGAGCGGCCACGGGCCTACGTGCATTTACCCACGGCATCGCTGCAACTGATTTATGACCTGCGCCTGGAAGTGCCCAAGGAAGCCAAATCCTTGAGCCTGTTCCATGTGGACGAACGCTTGGAGGGCGACCAGTTGGTAGCGCGCCTTGATCGCAAGCGGCCGGACCTGTACCTGATGCCGCTCAAAGATGGCCAGCCCCTGCCGGAGCTTTACACCGTCAAGAAAGACCAGCTGTACCCGGCCAGCACACGGGGCCTGTATCTGGCAGAAAGCTTCGCCCAGCAGGAAGGCTGGCTGGTACGCGAGGAACGTATTCGCTGGAAGGACTGGCTGAGGCAGCAAGGGCTGGCGGAGCCTGAGAAAGAATCGAAATTGAAGGGTTTGGCACGGCGGGTACTGCGCAAGATTGTGCCGAAGAAAAAGGCCAAGGGCTAAAGACTGATGGACCAGGACCCAACTGTGGGAGGTGGCGTGCCCCTCCCACAGTTGGATCGCGGTCAGCCGTTAAGCAATCGTTCCAGCCCGACCTTCAACGGCGTAGGTTCCGGCAACGTGAAACTCGCCAACAACCGCTGGTTATTCGCCCGCGAATGCCGGATGTCCCCCGAACGCGCAGCCCCGTAGGTCACGACAGGCAGCGCGCCCAGCGCGTCTTCCAAGGCCTGCAACACCTGCTTGAGCGTGGTGGTGCGGTTCCAGCCTACGTTGATCGCGCCCAAAGGTGCATCCGGCGCTTCGATGGCCTGCACCAATACGTCCACCAGGTCTTCCACGTACATGAAGTCACGGGTCTGCTCGCCATCGCCAAACACGGCAATCGGCAAGCCCTGCCGAGCCCGCTCGCAGAAGATGCTGATCACACCGGAGTACGGCGATGACGGGTCCTGGCGCGGCCCGAAGATATTGAAGAAGCGGAAGATCACCGGCTCCAGAGCATGCTGGCGGCGGTAGAAATCAAAGTAGTGCTCACCGGCCAGTTTGTCCGACGCATAGGGCGTCAACGGTGCCTTGGTGGTCTCTTCATCGATGGAAGCACCTTCGCCATTGTTGCCGTACACCGCGGCGCTGGACGCATACACCACGCGCTTGACGCCCGCCTTGCGCATGGCTTCGCAGACATTCAGGGTGCCGACGAAATTGCTCTGGTGCGTGCTGACCGGGTCATCCACCGACGCCTGCACCGACGCCACCGCCGCCAGGTGCACCACGGCCATCGCGCCGACGGCGGCACGCGCCACCAGCTCGGCATCGGCCACGTCACCTTCGATCAGCTCGACACGCGGGTTATCCAACGCCAGGTTGCCGCGCTTGCCCGTCGACAGGTTGTCCAGCACACGCACGGCATAGCCATTGGCGAGCAACGCGTCGACCAGGTGCGAGCCAATAAAGCCCGCGCCGCCGGTGATCAGAACCCGTGGTTCAGCCTTACTCATTGTTGCGGATCTTCTCGACAATCGCCGTGGTCGAGCTGTTCTCAACCAGGCCCAGCACTTTGACCGTGCCGCCGTAGGCGCTGACGATATCGGCGCCGACCACCTGGTCGACGGAGTAGTCGCCGCCTTTGACCAGCACGTCCGGCTTGACCTGGGCCAGCAGGTTTTCCGGCGTGCCTTCAGGGAAACTGATCACCCAGTCCACCGCCCCCAACCCGGCCAGCACGGCCATGCGCCGGTCGACGCTGTTGATCGGACGGCCCGGCCCTTTCAGGCGGCTGACCGATGCGTCGTCGTTGACCGCAACGATCAGGCGATCGCCTTGGGCGCGAGCCTGCTCCAGGTACGTCACGTGCCCGGCGTGCAGGATGTCGAAGCAACCATTGGTGAACACAATGCTTTCGTTGTGTGCGCGCGCATCGTCAATCGCCAGCAGCAGTTGCTCGATGGTCAGCACACCGCGCTCCGAGCCTTCGGAGCGCTGGATGGCCCGGCGCAGTTCGGGCGCGCTGATGGCCGCAGTACCCAACTTGCCGACCACGATGCCCGCCGCCAGGTTGGCCAGGGCCACGGCGTGGGGCAGTTCTTCGCCGGCCGCGATGGAGGCGGCCAGGGTGGAAATCACGGTGTCGCCGGCGCCGGTGACGTCGAACACTTCACGGGCACGTGCCGGCAGGTGCATCGCCGGGTGACCGGGACGCAGCAGGGTCATGCCGTGTTCGCCACGGGTCACCAGCAGGGCGCCGAGGTCGAGATCGGCCATCAACGCGGCACCTTTGCTCACCAGCTCATGCTCGTCGGCACACCCGCCAACGATGGCTTCGAACTCGCTGAGGTTCGGCGTGATCAAGCTGGCGCCTCGATAAATCGAGAAGTCCTTGCCCTTGGGATCGGCCAGCACCGGAATGCCCTTGGCCTTGGCGGCCTGGATGAGCATCTGGTGATTCTTCAACGCGCCCTTGCCGTAATCGGACAGCACCAGCACCTTGACGCCTTCGAGCAGCGCGTCGACCTGCTCACTGAGGACCAGGGCGTCGGTGGCGAAAGGTTCTTCGAAATCGATACGCAGCAATTGCTGGTGGCGACTCATGACCCGCAGCTTGACGATGGTCGGCTGGTGCGCAATGCGCTGGAACAGCGCACGCACGCCGGCACCGCGCAGGCTGTTGGCCAGGCTGTCGGCGGCTTCATCGTCGCCGGTCACCCCCACCAGGGAGGCCGGGGCACCGAGAGCGGCGATGTTGAGGGCAACGTTGGCAGCGCCGCCTGGACGGTCTTCGATTTGCTCGACCTTGACTACCGGTACCGGCGCCTCAGGGGAAATCCGTGAGGTACCACCATGCCAGTAACGGTCGAGCATGACATCGCCGACCACCAAGACAGGGGCTTGATCGAATCGCGGCATGGACAACTTCATGGAGCAACCCACTACAAAAAATGAACAGGGGCGCGATATTAGCACAGGGTGAGCGCCGCCCAACTCCGGCGCGTTCACCCTGTTTTCAGAAACACGGGGCGCGTTGCACGCCCCGGCGCGTCAAGTGATGTTTTGGGTGGCCGGTTCATCCAGCCCCATGGCGTGCAGGCGCGAGTAGTAGCCGCCCATGGCCAGCAATTGGACATGTGTCCCACGCTCGACAATTTCGCCGTGATCCATCACCAGAATCAGGTCGGCCTTCTCGATGGTCGACAAGCGATGCGCGATCACCAGGGTGGTACGCCCTTTCATGACCTTGTCCAACGCCGCCTGGATATGTCGCTCGGACTCGGTATCCAGCGCCGACGTCGCCTCATCGAGGATCAGCAGCGGCGCGTTTTTGAGCAGTGCGCGGGCGATTGCCAGGCGCTGGCGCTGGCCACCGGAGAGCAACACACCGTTCTCACCGACTTCGGTGTCCAGGCCTTTGGGCAACTCGGCGATGAAGTCCATGGCGTAGGCATCGGCGGCGGCTTTTTCGATGTCGGCACGCGGTGCGTGGGCCAGGTCGCCGTAGGCGATGTTGTTGGCCACGGTATCGTTGAACAGGGTGACATGCTGGGTCACCTGGGCCACATGCCGACGCAGGTTGCGCAGGCGATAGTCTTCGATTTCCACCTCATCGAGAAGGATTTCGCCTGCTTCGTGGTGATAGAAACGCGGGATCAGGCTGGCCAGTGTCGACTTGCCGCTGCCCGAGCGCCCGACCAGGGCGATCATCTGCCCCGGCTCCGCGCTGAAGGAGATGTTCTTGAGCACCTCGCGTTCGGTTCCCGGGTAAGTGAAGCTCAGGTTGCGCACATCCAGGCGGCCGCTGACGCGGTCACGCTCAACTGTGCCGGTGTCGACCTCAGGCTCTTCATCCAACTGCTCGAAGATGCTCTCGGCACCCGCCACGCCTTTCTGGATCGTCGAGCTGACTTCGGACAGCTGGCGGATCGGCTTGGGCAACAGGCCCGCCGCGGTGATGTAGGCCACCAGGTCACCGGCCGTGGCGTCGCCGCGCAGCAGCAATACCAGGAACATCAGCGTGGCCATGGCGGTGTAGATCACCAGTTGCAGCATCGGGGTGTAGACCGCGCCGGTCTTGTTCATGCGCAGTTGCTTGTCGGTGTTGCCTTGGCTGGCGGCGGCAAAGCGGCGCTCTTCATAGCCTTCGCCACCGAAGCTGCGCACCACGCGGTAACCCTGAATGGTTTCCGAGGCCACGTGTGTCACGTCACCCATCGCCACCTGGATTTTCTTGCTCTGCTTGCGAAATTTCTTGCTGGTGCTGCCGACCATGATCGCGATCAGCGGCAGGATCGCCAGCATCACCAGGGTGAGTTTCCAGTTCATCCACAGCAGGTAGCCGAACAGGAACACCACCGTCAGGCCCTCGCGGATCACGACCTTGATCGCATCCGTCGCCGCGCCGGTGACCATGGTCACGTTGAAGGTGATACGGGAAATCAGATGCCCCGAGTTATGGGTATCGAAATAACGGTTGGGCAGCACCAGCAGCTTGTTGAACAACTGCACGCGCAAGTCATGCACCAGGCCCAGGGACACCTTGGCCAGGTAGTAGTTGCCCAGGAAGGAACCCAGCCCTTGCCACGCAGCGATCAGGATGATCAGCAACGGCACGGCCATCAGCAGTTTCAAGTCCTTGAACAACGGGACCTTGGGCATGAACACCACGTCGGGATTGCTCAGGCCATCCACGAAGTATTTGAGGATCCCGGCGAGCATCGGCTGGGTGGACGCAAAGATCACGAAGCCCACGATACTCAGCAAGAACATGCCGATGTAGGGTTTCACATAGCCCAGCAGCCTGAGATAGATTTTCAGGCTGGACTCCTGGTCCGCTTTGGGCGGGGCGTCACTCATGGTCAAGCTCACTGATGGGATGGGACGCGAACTTTATCACAAGCGTCGGGTTTGGCCCGAGCCCAGACCAAAACACTGGCCAGCGCGATCGGCAGCCAGGAGATGAACCACTCGGCCCGTGGCGTACCGGTCAGGCTGGCGGCATCGAACTGCATGGCCAGGAACGAGAACACCCAGACGCCGATCACGCCCTTGCCGTAAAGCGTGTCGCGCGCCTTCCAGGCCTGCCACAGCACGCCGAACCACAGGCAGCACCACAGCAGCAGGCCCGGCAGGCCCAGCTCGATCGTCACATGGGTGAACAGGTTGTGGGAGTGATCGAAATAGAGGTCATCGGCAAACACCCTGTACTCGCCGCCCAGGCCCAGCCCGGTCCAGGGACGCTCGCTGATCATCTGCATGGCCGCCATGAAGATCTGTGGCCGGTAGGACACGCCACGGGACAGCATCAACGACTGCATGGCGAAGAACACCGCCAGCGCCGCCACCGCCGCACCAATGGCAATCACGCTGGAGCGACGGTCGCGGCACCAGGCGGGCATGGCGACGATGGTCAACAACAACGCCAGTGCCGCGCCGCGGCTTTGGCTCAGCACCACGAACAGCCCAAGAAGCCCGATGGCCAGCGCCCAGCCCACCTGCATCCAGCGGCCACGCGGCATCCAATGCAGCAGCCAGACCGCCGCCACGCCAATCACATAGGCGCCCAGGATCGGATGGGACAACTCACCCAGGCCTTCGAGGCGGGCGTACCAGACGTTGTGCTCCAGGCCGTAGAACTTGATGATCGCCACCAATGACGACAACGCCAGGCCAGCACCGCCCCATTGCATCACGCGGATGACCTGCTCGGTTCGGCCACAGGCAAACACCGGGAAAAACAGCAGGAACACGCCGATATACAACAGGCGCTTGGCCTCGCGCGAAGGGTCGTGGGCGTTGGTCCATGTCAGGCTGATCATGCCCCAGGCCGCCAGCAACACCACCATCACGCACAGCCAGCGCTGTTCACGCCAGACCTCCTTGAGTCGTTCTCGCGCCGCCCAGGCAAACACCATGGCCGGCAACCAGAGAAACAGTGTCAGCCCTTGTTGATAAAGCTTGTTGGTCGGTGCGAAGGCAATTGCCAGCAAAAACCAAAGCAGCCCCAAAATCATCCATACCTGCGCCCCACGACTTGCCTGCATCACCCGCTCCTGAATACGTTCAACCTGCCACCCCGGCATGGTTAAAACTCAAAACTTTCGGCATTATTGCCGATCACTGTGCCCGCGACTCCCACAAGGCTTTCCGACGATGCAATGTTCAAGGCTTCCCCAAGCCGATTTAAACGCGATGATTGACGGTGCCAAAATCCTCGAAAAGGACAGCTACGGCCCCAAAGTCTACCTGCTGACCGACGGGAATATCCTTAAACTGTTTCGCCGCAAGCGTCTGTTTTCGTCCGCGCTGTTTCGCCCCTACTCCAAACGGTTCATCGACAACGTGGCGCAATTGCAGCAGCGCGGCATTCCCACCTTGACCGTACTGGCGTTCTACCAATTGACAGCTCCCGGCATGACGGCCGTGCTGTATCGCCCGTTGCCAGGGGAAACGTTGCGCCAGATTTCCAATCAGGAAGGTTTTGACTGGCAGACGAACCTCGACCCGCTGGTGGCGCTTATTCGCCGCCTGCACGGCGCGGGGATCTACTTTCGCTCCCTGCACCTGGGCAACATCGTGGTCACGCCCGATAACGAGATGGGCCTGATCGACGTGGCTGACATGCGTTTTCTGCGCGCGCCGCTGAACCCGGAACTCGCGCGGCGCAACCTGCAACACTTCGCACGCTATATTGCTCGTGAGAAGCTGAACGAACGCTTTCCAATGCAAGCATTGGAGCAAGCGCTGCTAGCGGCATGAGAACAGCCGCCGGGTAGTCTGTGTGAACTCGTCCCAGGCCTGGTCCGGTGCCAGCACCCGTGACTGAGCCTCGACGACCTGCGCACCGGACGTCGCGAACGCACGCGCCATAAGGTCGCCCCACGCGGCTGCATCATCGGCGGGGGCGTACCAGCCGGCGTCCCCCAGTTGCTCGCGGAACACCGCCAGTTCACTGGTCAGCACGGGAACGCCGGCCATCACCGCTTCCTGCAGGATCAGTCCCAAGCCCTCTTCGGTTGACGGAATCGCCACCCAGTCAAACGCCCGGTAAAGGGTCGCCGCCTCAGGCAGGTGCCCCGCAAGCGTCACCTTGCCCTGCAAACCAAGCTGCTCGATACGCGCCTCAAGCGCTTCCCGAGCCGGCCCTTCGCCAATGATCACCAAGCGTGCGTGCGGTTTATCGGCCGACACACCGGCAAAGGCCTCCAGCAAACACGCAAACCCCTTGCCCTCGACCAACCGACCGACCGCGCCCAGCACCGGCGAGCCCGTCAACGGCAACTCCAGACGCGTTCGCGCCTGTTCGCGGGACAACGCCGCCGCTCGGAAAGCGGCAGGGTCGAAGGCACTGCGCAACACCGCCACCGGCCGCTGCAGATGACGCTCAAGGGCGTCGGCCAGGGTCTGCGACACTGCGGCCAGCGTGAGTTGCGACGCGGGAAACTGCGCCACCAGTTGTTGATCAGCGCGGCGCAAACGCGTGGCGCCATGAAAGATCACCACAGCGCGCACGTGCGGCAAACGCTTGAGTACCGGTAAAAGCACGCGTGCGACACCGATGCCGTCAAGCAGTACAACCTGCACGTCCTCAGGCAAGGCCTTCTGGAAACGTGCGCGCATCCAGGGCATCAGCAACTTCCACAGGTGCCGCCCCTTGAGCCTCGCAGAGGAAAGGTTCCACTCCACGGCCTGTTCGACCAGGCCCTCACTGTCGGTCGCGCGGCCTTGAAGCAACCAGGTGTGCACAGGTACGCCGCTGTCTGCGTGGGACAGTATTTGCTGATGAACCTTCTGCACCGAAGCAAATGCAGTACCACCAGCCCACATGACGTTGAGGATACTCATCAAAAAAACCTTATGCGGCGTGGGTATGACTAATCGGGTCTACAGATGGATCAACCAACCGATGCCGACCCCAAGGACCAGCATGACCGCCAGCTTGATCCGCTCTCGCCGCTTGCGTCGCGCTTTGGTCAAGCGCTCTTCCGCCGTCGACACATGCAAACCGAAACCGGTATGCAGGACCGCATCGCCTTCCAGGGTCACGGCCGCCAGGTTCAACTGTGCGTAACGCTTGGAAAGCCCCTTCTCGCCCGCGAACCCCGCATAGGGTGCGCACAAGCGGTACTCCTTGATCCGCCGCAGGCCAGGGTTCAGCGAGAACCCCTGCCACTCGGGCTTGTCGGACAGCAACGGATAACACGGCACCCCGCCGATCACTTCGCGCGGCCCCAGATGAATATAGGGGCTGTGCACCTGCAAGTCGTACACATAGTTGCGCAACCAGACCTGGAGAATATCGGGACGCTGCTCCAGTACCGTCTTGGAGTCCTCGACAAAACCCGGTCGATAAAACGCCCAGTCATCCTCGCAATGGAAGATGTAGGCCGTCTTGACCGACGCGTAAGCCAGGTCGATGGATGCCAGTTGCCCAAGCTTTGGCCGGTTGACGAAAAAAGTGCAGTGGCTGCGCCAGTGTTCGGGAATCGCCAGACGTACCGCGTCGTCACCGGCGTCTTCGGTAATCAGGACTTCACGGATATCCGCCGTGTTGAACAGGTCGAAGCTCTCAAGCGTGCGCTTCAACAAATCGAAACGGCCGCAACTGGTGACGACAAGCGTTATGTCGCTCTGATCTGAGAATTGCATCCAAGCCTCGATAATATTATATGGCCGTCATTTGGCCTTAATCACATGCCCAGTTTCAGGCGCAGCCTTTCCATCAAGCTCAATGGAGCACGCGCCCGCAGCGGGGGAGCAAGTGCCTCGACAATGCGCTGGCCAATACGTGCAAAACTGAACTCGCTCACAGCCAGCGTTTGCCCGCTGCGCGCAATGTCTGCGGCCAACTGCGGGTTGGCGCGCAAGATCGCGAGCTTTTCCTGCAATTGAGGGATGTCCTTGTAGAACACCACATTGACCATGTCTTTGAAACCCAGCGCCGCGTTTTCCGCCGCGCCCTGGTCAAATGCCAGCAACACGCAGCCGCAGGCCATGGCCTCGAAATTCTTGATCATGTATTCGCCCATGCCCACATCGGCACTGACGAAAAAACGGATGCGGTTGAGGGTCGCGCAGTATTCCTCACCGGATTTGGTGCGCGTCACCACCAAAGGTTCAACCTTGGCCAGCTCATCGAGCAACGCCTTGCGACCACTGTAGGCCACGCTGTTGGTACTGCCGACAAACGCCAGTTCCATGTCCCGCTCACGATCCTGTGGCTGCAGCAGTGCCTGGTCGTAGCCCTTGGGCACGAACACCGCGTCGAAGCCTTCGGCGCGCAGGCGCTCGGTGACCATGTACCCCGAGCTGATCACCCGCGCCCAGGGCAAGCGGCGGTAGTGCGCACTGAACTTGCCGGTGTATTTGCACGGAATGTAGTTCTGATAGGCATCGTGTTCGAGGATCACCAGGTTCGGGATGGTGCGGATAAAACCGGCCTGGCGAATCTCCTGTTTGAAGCGCAGGAAGAACACAATGCGGTCATAGCGGCTCACATCGACTTCACGCCGGAAATATCCGCGCAGGTTGCGTTGCTCGTCACTGCTCAACCAGCGGGTATCGCATTCGCAGTGTTCGGCAATGCCGTCGTACAAGCGATCCAGAATGGCGCGCTGTTCTTTCTGGACCAGAAACAAAACTCTCATGACTTTTCCTTTCACAAACGCCAGAACAACTCATGCCGTCGTACGGCCTTGCGGAAAAACTCGTTCTCACCATACGGCGACCGCGACCGCCCCGCCAATACGCGCTGCAGCCAGCGCCGCACACGGCGCTTGAACGGCGCTGGGGGTTGCAGGTCGTGCATCATGCCAAGCGCCATGGCCTTGTCGCGCTGCTGCGCCAGCGACAGCGGCAGGCTGCACGGACGTAACTCAAGCGCGTCGTCGAACTGCGGCGGCAAGGCGATACCGGTGCCGGCGTCGCCCATGGGCCAGCGGTCGTTGTCATGCAGGTGATTGGCGTAACCCAGGACAGTCGCCGGTTGCCACTCCAACCCCGCCAACGCCTCCATCACGGCCTGCTGCGCGCAGATGTGATCCGGATGTGGGTCGAGGATCGGATGAGGCAATACGATCACCTCGGGGCGTGCGGTCAACAGTAACTGGCGAAGATCGGCCAGCAGGTTGTTCCAGGTCGGCAAGCCGTCTTGATCCGCCGGCAAGGGGAACGGATTGAACTGGCGAAACAAACGAATATCCGTCAGGTCGGCTTCCCGTGAAGCAACCGGCTGATCCGGCGTAGCGCGCATCGCCGGCAGTTGCAGGCAGAAGTAGCCCAACTGCACACACTGCGCCTCGGGCACCCCGGCCCAACGCGGCACGGCGATGCTGTCCCAGGCACGCAAGCGACCTTTGAGCCGCGAGGCTTCGACCGGGTCCAGGCCCATGTGCCGATAGTGCTCGGCTTCGATTTCACCGGCCGTGAGGGTCACGATCCACGGCGCTTGCGCCTGGCTGTAAAAACCGAACGCGGCCAGTTCCGCATCGTCGGCATGGGGCGCGATCACCATCACGCGCTGCGCCGAGTAATCCGGATGGCGCCAGGCCCATAGCCTTGGTGTGCCCTGCACGCTGCAGAACCGCCCGCGCAACCGCAGCTCACCCGCCATCAGCACAGGCGCCAAGCCACTGAGGTTAAGGTAACGCACACCGTTCACGCCGCGCTCGAATGCCTGGCGATCCGGGCTGTCGCCTCCCGAAACCTCAACGACGGGGTCGAAAAAACGCCCCAGCCAGCCGCCCTTGATTTTAACGGCCAGCACCAGAGTCGCATCGGCCGCCAAGGGCTGGTCCGCCAGCAGTCGCCCGCCTTCAAAGCGAACCCCGGCCACCTCGGCGTCCGCCGCAAACCGGTATTGATAGTCTTCGCCAGGGGCATAAAACAGGTGGTCGGCAAACCAGGCCTCATGGGCGACCCAGGCCAGCACGCCAAGGACAAACGGCAACCACCAGGCCACCCAGACACCGATGATCACCAGCAGCAACAGACCGATCAGCAGGCCAACCCGCTTATTACGCCGATGGCGCTTGAGCAACTGCTGTTTGCGGCTCATACGCTCAGCACCGGTACAGCGTTGCACCAACGGTCCTTGTATTCACGGTCGGCGCGCCCGAAGGAAAAGCGCAGCGGTTTGCCGACTTCGCGGGCCTGTTCCCAAGCGCTCTGCGTATTGAGGAAGCTCAACACGCTGCCCGGACTGAACGCACGGGTCTCGGGGTCGACGCCACCGTTGACGTACTCCACGCTGATCCACTCGGGCGACTCGACCCGGTACACCAACTGCACCGCAATAGGTGCGTCGTTGAGGAAGATGACCGAACCGATCAGCCACTCGCGCAGCAGCTCGATTACCTCGGCCATGTGCTCGGCGCCCGTGGCGACAAAGCCCCAGCGGCGCAGGAACAGATCGCAATAGATGGCCGCCAGCTCGGTACTGGAAAACTCGCTCACCGGCCGCACCACACCGCCGGCCTCTTCCAGCAGGCGCAGTTCGCGGCGCTGGTTGTAGCGAAACTTCTTCGACAGCTCTTCCGGAGTGCGGGCCATGGCCAACTGCTCGGCCTGGGGCCTGAGACCGCTGAAACGGCCTTCGTTCAAGGTCGACAGGTAGCGCGCCCGATGCCGCAACGGCACCTGGGCATTGGCGGCGGCCGGCAGGATCAACTCGGCATTACCCAGGTCGAACAGGCCTTTCTTGCCGTTTTTCTTGAGGACATCCTTGGACAGCGCCAGGTCGCGGCCCCAGGTGGCGATGCAGGCCTGGCGTTCCCCGCCCGACTCCCAGGCCAGGTAACGCACCGGGATATCGGCCAGCCCGGCCAGGCGCTCGATCACCTGCGGATGGGTCGCGACGCTGCCGCCAAAACGCTGCCATGCCTCGCTGTAGGCCGGTGCGTCGACGACGGACCAGCCCCGCTCGCGCCAGCCTTGGAATCGATTGAGCATCAAGCCCCCGCGGTCAGTTCAATAACGTGCGGCAGTTGCCAGAAGGTATCGCGTACCGCCTGATCCGAGAACTGCGTGCGCAGGCGCTCCAGCATCATCTCGGCGCACTGGCGTTGCTGCTGCCGATCCATGGCCGCCAGGTGCCGCAGCCCCTGGGCGAGGTGCTCGGCGTCGCCGAAGGGAAACAGGATACCCACGCCTTCGACCACTTCTTTCGCCCCGCCACAGGCCGTAGCCAGCAACGGCACGCCGGCCGCCATGGCTTCGAGCAGCACCATGCCGAACGGTTCATGGTCGGAACTCAGGGCAAACACATCGAACGCGCGGAAATAGCGGCGCGCATCCGGCACCTGGCCAAGGAACAGCACCTTGTCGGCTATCCCCAACTCACGCGCCTGATCCTTGAGCGCTTGTTCAAGACGCCCGGTGCCGAGGATCGCCAGGCGGCTTTGCGCCGGCAAATGCGGCAACGCCAGGGCAAAGCCCTTGAGCAGCGTGGACTGGTCCTTGTCCGGGTGCAGGCGGCCGACATTGCCGATCACCCATTCATCCGGCGACAGCCCCAAGGCATCACGCGCTTGGTCCACAGGTGCCTGGATGGCCTGTAACGCGTCAACATCGATACGGTTGTACAAGGTCTGGATACGCGCCGCAGGCCACGCCGGCAGGCAGCGGCGCATGTCGTCACGCACCGCGTCGGATACGCCCAGCAGGCTCAGGCGCTTGCGGAAAATCCCGGCAAACAACCTGCGGCTGCCGCGTTGATAATCACCAAAGGCGTGATGCACACCGATCACCGGCAGGCGCGTGCCGAGCAAGGCGATGTAGATCGGCTTGAAGCGGTGAGCGATACACAGACTGAAATTGCGCGATGCGGCGATCCTGCGCAGTTCACGGATGGCGCCCAGCTTCAGGCCACGAATGGCCTTGGAGCTGAATTCCATGAACAACACCTCGTCCGAGGCACAGCCGGCGGCGACACGCGGATCGGCGACCCCGGTGAGAAACACCGTGGTCACCTTGTAGCCTGTGCCTGCGAACAAACTGGCGTATTGCCGCGCGCAGTCCAGGAACGGCCCGTCATAACCGTGGCAGAACTGCAGGACGTGGCGGTCAGCCGAGCGCGTCATAAGGGTCCACGCCGTCTTTGACGACCAGGATGTCTTCCATGATCAGGTATTGCAGGTCGGAACCGAAGAACATGTCCAGCGCGTCTTTCGGCGAGCAGATCATCGCTTCGCCACGACGGTTGAGCGAGGTGTTCAGCGACACGCCGTTGCCGGTCAGCACTTCGAGCTCTTTCATCATGTCGTAGTAACGCGGGTTGTATTCGCGCTTGAGCACCTGGGCGCGGGAGGTGCCATCTTCATGGACCACTTCCGGCACACGGGCCTTCCATTCTTCGGCGACTTCAAAGGTGAAGGTCATGAACGGCGCAGGGTGATCGACCTTGATCATCTGCGGGGCCACGGTGTCGAGCATCGACGGGCAGAAAGGCCTCCAGCGCTCGCGGAACTTGATCTGGTGGTTGATGCGATCCGCAACGCCGGTTGCGCTCGGGCACCCGATGATCGAACGACCGCCCAACGCACGCGGGCCAAACTCCATGCGGCCCTGGAACCAGGCCACCGGGTTGCCGTCGACCATGATCTTGGCGATGCGCTGGGGCATGTTCTCGATCTTGCGCCAGTTCGGCTTGCTCTCGTGCCTGGCGCACGCGGCGATCACATCCTCGTTGCTGTAGGACGGGCCGAGATAGACGTGTTCCATCTTCTCCACCGGTACACCACGGGCATGCGACACATAGGCAGCCGCACCGACGGCGGTGCCGGCATCACCGGACGCCGGCTGCACGAACAGCTCCTTGACGTCGTCGCGGGCAATGATCTTCTGGTTCAACTTGACGTTCAGCGCGCAGCCGCCGGCGAAGGCGAGTTTGCCGGTGTCCTTGAGGATGTCGCCCAGGTAGTGGTCGATCATCTGCAGGGCCAGCTTCTCGAACAAGGCTTGCATGCTGGCGGCATAATGGATGTAGGGTTCGTCGGCGATATCGCCTTCGCGCTTGGGCCCCAGCCACTCGATCAGTTTTGGTGAGAAGTAGAAACCCTTGCCCTTTTCTTTATAGCGGCGCAGGCCGATGACGTTGGCGTAGTCGGTGTTGATCACCAGTTCGCCGTTTTCAAACGAAGCCAGGCGCGAGAAATCGTATTTGCTGGCGTCGCCGTACGGCGCCATGCCCATGACCTTGAACTCACCGTCGAGCATCTCGAAACCGAGGAACTCGGTGATCGCGCCGTACAGGCCGCCGAGGGAGTCCGGGTCGTAGAATTCCTTGATCTTGTGGATCTTGCCGTTTTCGCCGTAGCCGAAGAACGTGGTGGCGTACTCACCCTTACCGTCGATACCGAGGATCGCGGTTTTTTCCTGGAAGCCCGAGCAGTGGTAAGCACTGGAGGCGTGGGCCAGGTGGTGCTCAACCGGTTCGATCTTGATTTTCTTCGGATCGAAGCCCAGTTGCTCCAGGCACCAGACGATCTTGTTGCGGTAGCGCTTGTAGCGACGGTTGCCCATCAGGATCGCGTCGAGGGCGCGGTCCGGGGCATACCAGTAACGCTTGGCGTAGTGCCAGCGCGCCTCGCCGAACAGACTGATCGGAGCGAACGGGATCGCCACCACGTCAACGTCGGAAGGCTTGATGCCGGCCTGTTCCAGGCAGAACTTCGCCGACTCGTAGGGCATGCGGTTCTTTGCATGTTTGTCGCGTACGAAGCGCTCTTCTTCGGCGGCCGCGATCAGCTTGCCGTCGATATACAGGGCTGCGGAAGGATCATGGCTAAGGGCGCCGGACAGGCCAAGAATCGTCAATGCCACAGGGGTCTAGCCTCTTTTAGTCTGCATGCAGGCGGGTCGCGCCTGAAAAAAGTGTGCTTCCCGCCTGGGCAGGAAACAGCTAAAGGGCGGGATTATAGCTTAAAAGCAGACGAAAGCTGTTAGCGGCAAGCGGCAAGCCATTAGGAACTAACGGAGTTCAAGGCTGCCGTGGGCACTTTGCCGGTAGATCGTATAGGGGAGAATGAGCGTGTCGAGGACGCCGGAGACAGGCAAGTCGAGAACGGCCCAGGGCACGCCGGGAATGAATCCGGTAATACGATCGTTCCCACGCGCGCGTGGGAACGATCAATACAGGCCTCTCACGTGAAGCACGGGGAACCATCACACTTGCCTGGGCAACCGCTGATCAATCAGTTGGTACAACGCACTGTCCTGCGGCCAGTTACGCATGAACCGCGCCCGATCCCTGGCATACGCCGGTGCGAAACTGGCGGCTGAGCTGTGCTGACAGACCGAATCCAGATCAATCAGCGCCCAACGGTCCTCGTGCCAGAACAGGTTGTGGCCCTTGAAATCCCCATGGCTGATGCGCTCGCCAATAAGTTGGGCAAACAGGTGGTCCAGGGCCAGCAATTCGCTTTCCGGCACGTCACCGTTGTCGATGTAGGGCGCAAAGCGCTCGATGATGTCCGGGCCCGGCAGGTATTCGGTGATCAGGTAGGCACGGCTGCGCAGCCAGAAAACGCGCTTTTCCAATACGGCCAGTGGCTTGGGCGTGGCGATACCCAGGAACGCCAGGCGGTTGCCTTCACGCCAGGAGTGCCAGGCGCGGCTTGGGCGCCAGAAGCGTTTGAGCCAATGGGCGAACCCCTTGATGTTGTAACGCTTGATCACCAACGGACGACCGGCCACCTCGACCTTGGCCACGCTGGCGGCACCGCCGGTCTTGTACAGGTGGCCGCGGTCGAGCAGCGCATCGGCCTGTTCCAGCACCGGCAGCATCGCAGGCTCTTCTTCGCGACGAATCGCGCGCAAACCAAACGCACCGCGCACTACGCTGAACAGCGTGCATTCACGGCCGGCCTTGTTCAAAAAGTCCTTCAAGCGCCAGGCACTGACCTTGCGCACCTGTTTTTCCAGCGCTTGCAGCGGCAACGCGTGCTCACTGTTGCCGAGCAGGTAATACACCAGCAGTTCCTCGGTAAACGGCTCGAGGTTTTTCGGCAATTGGGCGAAAAACACGCCGAGGTTTTCCAGTACTCGGTTGCGCGACAGCGGTTTACCAGCTTCTTCGACACGGATGCCCGCACCGTCGATCAAGTACAGCTTGCCGTCCTGGCGCAGCAGGTTGTCCAGATGCAGGTCTTCCTGCCACAGCCCTTTGCTGTGCATCTGCGCGATCGCACCCAGCGCTTCGGCGAGCACCGCGGTTTGTTCGTCGGCCAGCGGCGGCAGCGCTTCGACGGCCTGCCAGGCATCGGCCAGGCTTTCGGCGCCTTCGAGGAACTCGAACAGCAACCAACCGCCCTCGCCTTCCTGCAAGCCATCGGCGAGCAACCGGGGGGTGGTCAGGCCGTGTTCGGCCAGCAGGCGCACGCCCGTGAGTTCACGCTGAAAATGCCGCGCGGCCTTGCTGCCCACCAATAACTTGGCCAGCACCGCACGCCCGCGCCAGACCGCCGCGCCCACGTAACGCTCGCCCGGCAATACACGCAACAGGCTCAGCAGTTGCAACTGGCCGGGGCCGACGGCGTCCGCAAGGTCGAGGGTCAGGGGCAGGCTCAGGGTGCGGCCGGCCTTTTTCAGCTCGGACAGGCGCATCAGCGGTTCTCCTTGTGGCTACGCCGCTTCGTCAGGCGCTGCAGCCAGGTGGCGACCAGCGGACTGTCTTCAGGCTGGTCGAGATAAGCCGCCAGCAATTGGCGCACCTGCGCGTTCGACCACTGCGGTGCGCGGCGCAACAGCGGCTCCAGGTCCTTGACCCGGTCACGCCAGCCGAACAGCAACGGGCGGGTTTTCTCCAGGTCGATCAACTGCGCGGCGTAACCGTCACCGGTCGCCTGCAAAAAAATATGCTTGGGGTAAAAACAGCCATGCACCTGGCCCACGCCATGCAGCCGGCGCGCCAGCCGGCCACAGGCCAGCAGGATGGCCCGGTGTTGGGCGTCGCTCAGTTGCGGCCATTGCTCCAGCACCGAATCCAGGTCGTTCCAGCCATCCAGGGCACGGGTCAGCAACATCGCGCGGTGTTCGCCAGCCACCTTGCGTTCGCCATAGAACGCCGCCTGCAGAGCCGGGATGCCCAGCGTGCGATAACGGCTGATATTGCGAAATTCGCGGGAGAAACTCGGCTCGCCCAACGGCCGGTGCAGACTGCGGGTGAGGTAGTTGCTCTGGCGCTTGAGGTAATACCCGTGGCCCTCTATCTCCAGGCGGAACACACTGCTCCAACCGCCGCGACTGGTGTTCGGCTCGTCGACGGCGTCCAGTTGCTTGGCCCACAGCGCGTCGAATGTCGCCAGGCCGTTACGCTCCAGCACGGCACGGTCTTCAGCCGCCAGAAAATCACTCATTCGCGCCCCTCGAAAAACTTCACCACGTGGCGAATCCGCCGTTTGTCCGAATCACTCAGGTGCCGACTGCCACGGTACTGCAAGTAGAAACGCAGGCGCTGGGTGGCCGACAGGTGATACTTGGCCACTTTGTCCAGGCAAGCCAGGTCCTTGGTGATGCGGTATTTGAGCCAGAAACCACGCCAGAAATCGCCGTTGGGGCAGTCGATCAAATACAGAGTCGACTGATCATCGACCAGCAGGTTGCGCCACTTCAAATCGTTATGGGTGAAGCGATGATCGTGCATGGTGCGCGTGTATTCGGCGAGCTGGCGGCTGACCGCATCGACCCATTTGGGGTCGCGCAGGCGCGCATCGCGGTGCTCGGCCAGCACCGAGAGGTCTTCGGTGCGTGGCAACTCGCGGGTGATCATCGCGCCACGGTCATAGGCCAGGCCGTTGCGCTCCAGGCCCCAGGCCACCACGTCGGCGGTGGGTATGCCCCACTTGGCGAAGCGCTTGAGGTTCTGCCATTCGGACTTGACCCGCGGCTTGCCCAGGTAGCGTCGCAGGCCCTTGCCGGCGCCGACGTAGCGCTTGACGTAGTAATTGACCCCACCGCGCTGCACCCGGATCACCTCCGACAACGGGTCGCGGGTCAGGCGCTCGCCTTGCAGGGCGAACACCGCTTCGAGGCTGCCGAAATCATCCGCCAGGTTGGCGTACGCAGGTTCCAGGATCCAACCCGCCATCAGAGCGCATCTCCATATCGCTGCTTGCGTGCGTAGAGCTTGTCGGCCTTGGCTTGCAGCCACTGCAACAACGCGCTTTCTTCGGCCAGGATCTGGCGCAACGGCTGCTGGAAGTAGCCCTTGAGAAAGCGCAGCTTGTCACGGCGGGTCAGGCCGATGTCCAGCGCCGAGAAGTACAGCGCGGCCAGGTCCTTGTCGCGCCAGCGATGACTGATCTTGTCGCGGGTCTGGGCGCGGTGCAGGTCGATCACCGAAAGTTTGAAGTGGTCGGCGGTCACCGGCGTGTCAGTGTGCAACAGGAAATGGCAGATGTAGCAGTCGCGATGGTTGACCCCGCCGCGATGCATCATGCCCGTCATGCGCGCCACTTCGGCGATCAGCGCACGCTTGAGACGTGGCTCGGGCGGCTGTTTGCGCCAGTCGATGCTGAAATCTTCCAGGCTGACGGTGGGCGCCAACTCCTCGGTGACGATGAACGAATGCTGATCGGCCGGGTTGCTGCCGCGCTCGCCATAAGCCACCGCGGTCATGGTCGGCACACCCAATGCCTGCAAGCGCTGGATCGCCAGCCATTCCTGGCCGGCGCCCAATACCGGGAGTTTGGCGGTGACCAGGTTCTTGACGATCTCGCCCCAGCCGATGCCACGGTGAATCTTCACGAAATAGCCACGGCCATCCACCTCGGTACGCAAGGTGCGACGCGCTTCGAGTTCACGGTACACCTCGCCTTCCAGCGCCTCGACGGCGGCGAACGCATCGCGCCCGGCCCAGAGGGTCTTGAACGGTTCGGCAAGCATCAACTTCATGGTTTTGGCTCCGCCAGAATCACATCCGCAGCGTGCTGCGGCATGCTGTAGAGGTCGGCCGTCTCGGCGAAGGCCAACCCATTGCGGCTCCAGGCCGCGCGCTGTGCAGCGTCACTCAACATACGTACCAGGTAGCCGTTGAGCTGCGCTTGTTCAAACGGCTCATCCAGCACCAGGCCGCTGTCGGCCTCATTGATGTAATGGGCATAACCACACACCGCCGAGACCAGCACCGGCAGGCCGGCCACCAGGGCTTCGAGCAACACGGTGCCGGTATTTTCGTTGTACGCCGGGTGGATCAACAGGTCGGCGCCCAGCAGGAAACGCGGAATGTCGCTGCGTCCCTTGAGGAACTGCACGTTATCGCCCAAGCCCAACGTGGCGCTCTGCAATTGGAATACTTTGGGGTCGTCCTGGCCGATTACAAACAGACGGGTGCGTTTCTTCAGTTCCGCGGGCAAGGCGGCCACAGCCTTGAGGCTGCGGTCGACGCCCTTGGTCTTGAAGCCCGAGCCGATTTGCACCAGCAACAGGTCGTCATCGCCGAGGTTGAATTCCTTGCGAAACCCTTCGCGGATCTCGGCCGCGTTCGGCGGTGCGCGACGGTCCTGGGCGATACCCGGCGGCAGCAGGTGGAAGCGTTCCAGCGGGGTGTCGTAGTGTTTGATGAACAGCGGCTGCTGCACTTCGGAAATCATCAGGACTTCGGTCTTGGCGTCTTTGGCGAACACTGCGCGTTCGTAGTCGGCAAAGTGCTTGTAGCGGCCAAAATAGCGGTACAGCGAATGCCGCAGGTTTTGCGCCTTGTCTTCAAAGCAGCCATCGGCGGCGTAGTACACGTCCAGGCCGGGCATTTTGTTGAAGCCGATCAGACGATCCACCGGGCGCTTGGCCAGGTCGGCTTCCATCCACGCACTGAGTTTCTCGTTGCGCCGATGATTGAGGAACGCCTTGACCGGCGCCACCAGCACTTCGAAACCGGGCGGGATATCGCCCTCCCAGATCAGCGTGTACACACGAATCTGATGGCCGCGCTGCTGACACTCCAGGGCGATGCGCATGAAGTCACGCTGCAGGCCACCGAAGGGAAAGTATTTGTACAGAACAAAAGCCAGTTGCATCAGTGCAGCTCCTCAGCCAATAACAACGTGCTCAGTCGGCTGGCCACACGCTCAGGATTCAGGCGCGTGAAGCACAGGGGCGACTCGCGCTTGATGTCGAACCGACGCAGGTCGTCGGCCGTCGGTTGATAGGTACAGTGCTTTTGCAGGCACGGCGCGCACGACCAGTCGCTGGCCAAGTGAATCTGGCCCTTGCCGTAGGCACCGGTCAGGCCGGGATTGGTGGGGCCGAACAGGGAAATGGTCGGCACATCCAATGCGGCGGCCAAATGACCAAGACCCGTGTCCACCGCTACGCAGGCACGGGCACCGGCCAGTACGCGGGCCACACCGGCCAGGTTGAGCTTGGGCAACACTTCGGCATTGTCCAGGCCTTGGGCCAGGCGTTCGGCGCGGGCCTTTTCGGCGGAGTTACCCCAGGGCAATTTTACGTCCACGCCCAGCCGCCCCATGCGCTCGGCCAGCTCGCGCCAGTAGGCTTCGGGCCAGTGCTTGGTGTCCCAGGTGGTGCCGTGCAATAGCAGCACAAATGGTTTTTTGGGCGGCAGGCCGAGCAGCTTGTCGGTGCTCAAGCCGTAGTCGCCCAGGCCTTTGGGCAAGTCATACCCCAGCGCCACGGCGAACAATTGGCGCAGACGCTCCACCGCATGCTGCCCACGGGCCACGGCCAGGCGTCGCGAATAGAAACGCGCAGCGAGCGGTTCACGGGCGGAGCTTTTGTCGAAACCCGCCACCGGCGCGCGCACGTAGCGAGTCAGCCAGGCGCTTTTGAGCAGGCCCTGGGCATCGATCACCAGATCGTATTTGGTCGACTGGACTTGCTGCTTGAAGCGCCGCCACTCACCGTTCTTGAGGGTTTGCCAGAGGTTCTTGCGCCAGCGGCGAATCGCCACCGGGATCACTTTGTCCACCGCCGGGTGCCAGGTGGGAATTTCGGCAAAGCCCTCTTCCACCACCCAGTCGAATTGAATGCCGGGGATCGCCCGCGCCGCGTCGGTGAGTGCCGGCAATGCATGGATCACATCGCCCAGGGATGAGGTCTTGATTACCAGTACCCGCAACTCAGTTAACCTCGACCACAGTGCCCTGCAACCGCTGCAAAGCCTCGTTCACCGGCTGCGGCAACAGCTGGCGCATGCAATTGTAGTGGCCGAAACGGCAGGTACGGTCAAAGCACGGGCTGCAATCGAGGCCCAGGCGCACCACTTCGACCTGGTCGGCCAACGGCGGAGTAAAGCCTGGCGAGGTGGAGCCATATACCGCCACCAGCGGGCGATTCAGCGCCGCTGCCACGTGCATCAGGCCGGAGTCGTTGGACACCACCGCATCAGCGCAGGACAGCAAATCGATGGCCTCGGCCAGCGACGTGTCGCCACTGAGGTTGACGGCCTCTTCGCGCAGGCCGGGGATCAGGCGCTGACGAATGTCTTCACCCACCGGATGATCTTTTTTCGAGCCGAACAGCCACACCTGCCAGCCTTCGCGAATCTTCGTCTCGGCGACTTTGGCATAGTGCTCCGCCGGCCAGCGCTTGGACTCGCCGAACTCGGCACCGGGGCACAACGCCAACACCGGGCGATCCAGGCTCAGGCCGAACTTGGCCAGCGCCGCATCGCGGGTCAGCGGGTCGATCTGCAAACTCGGGCGTGGGTACGGCTTGGGCAACTCGGCACCCGGCGCGTAGGCCAGGGCCATGAAGCGCTCGATCATCAGCGGGTAGCGCGCTTTGTCGAGCGTGCGCACATCGTTGAGCAGCACGTAGCGGAACTCGCCGCGCCAGCCGGTGCGCTTGGGGATGCCGGCAAAATACGGCACCAGCGCCGACTTGAGCGAGTTGGGCAGCAGGATCGCCTGGTCGTACTGGCCGGCCAGGGATTTGCCGATGCGACGGCGCGTTGCCAGCTCCAGGGCGCCGTGGCCGAGCGGGAAGCTCAAGGCCTTGCGCACTTGCGGCATGCGCTCAAGGATCGGCCGGCTCCACTCGGGGGCGAGCACGTCGATCTGGCAGTCTGGATGGCGCTGGCGCAGGCACTGGAACAGTGTCTGTGCCATCACCATGTCACCGACCCAACTGGGCCCAACGATCAGAATATTCATGTAGTTTCCACAAACGATGCGGGGAGGCTTATGCCTCCCCGCCCTAATAGTGTTTCAGCTCAACCCCAGCGTCTGCCAGATACGCATCACTTGTCGCCGTTCGTCAGCGAACTGATCACCGGGCACCGTACCGGCCTCGTTTTGCAAAGCCTGTCGATGCGCGGCGGAACGGTAGGCCTTATACACCTCGCGCAGCAGATGGGCATCGGCGGCGGGCATCAACCCCACCTGCTCCAGGCCTTCCAGAATGCGAATATTGTCGGTGTAGCGCAGCAACGATGGATGTTGCGCAGACCACGCCAAAGCGGCGTATTGCACCATAAATTCAATATCGACGATACCTCCGGCGTCCTGCTTGAGGTCGAACACCGTCGTCGCTTCGAAGGCATTGGCGCCGGTACCGGCCGCCGTGCCCTTGGTACCCAGGTTGTCACGCATCTTGGCGCGCATCTCGCTGACCTCCTGGCGCAGCTTCGCCAGGTCGCGTTCACGCCCCAACACCTTGGCCCGAACCTGCTCGAAGGCCTGGCCCACATCCTGACTGCCGACCAACACCCGCGCACGTATCAGGGCCTGATGCTCCCAGGTCCAGGCTTCGTTTTCCTGATACCGCTCAAAGGCGCCAAGGGAACTCACCAGCAAACCGGAAGCACCGGATGGTCGCAGGCGCATGTCGACTTCGTACAACTGGCCCGAGTTGGTCTGAGTGGTCAGCAAATGAATGATGCGCTGGCCCAGACGGGTGAAGAATTGCGCGCCATCGATGGGCTTGGCCCCATCGGTTTCAGCATGGGGATCGCCATCGTGGATAAACACCAGGTCCAGGTCCGAACCATGCCCCAGTTCGATCCCGCCGACTTTCCCATAACCGACAATGACGAATCCAGGATCGCACAGGGTGCCGTCCAGGCGTTGCGGCGAGCCATGGCGCGCCACGGTCTGGCGCCAGGCCAGGGCCAGCACTTGTTCGAGGATGGCTTCGGCAAGCCAGGTCAGGTAATCGCTGACCTTCATCAACGGCAGGCTGCTGGCGATTTCCGAGGCGGCCACGCGCAGGCGGTGGGCGAGCTTAAAGTGACGCAACGCTTCCATCTGCTGCTCAAGGTCATCCTCGGGGATGCGTGTAAGGCGTTCGCGCAGTTCGGCGGCCAGTTCCGGGGCCAGCGGCGGCTTGAACAGGCGGCCTTCGTTGAGCAGTTCGTCGAGCAGCAATGGGAAACGCGTGATCTGCTCGGCGATCCACGGGCTGGCGGCGCACAGGGTCAACAGGCGACGCAGGGCGTCCGGGTTTTCGGTGAGCAGCACCAGGTAAGCGGAACGACGGGCGACGGCCTCGACCAAGGGTAATACGCGCTCCAGCACCAGGTCCGGATCGGCATGCTCAACCGCCTGGGCCAGCAGGCGCGGGATAAACGCGTCCAGCCGCTCGCGCCCCAGGCGTTGCATGGCGCGCAACTGCGGGCTGCCACGCAAACCGGCCAGGGCCTTGAGGGCCTTGGGCGCATCGCTGAACCCCCCTTCGGTCAATTGACGACAGGCGGCGTCTTCATCCTGCGACTCTTCCCACAGCGGCAACCACTCGCCGCCCACGACCAATTCGCTCTCCTCGCCCTCTTCTTCATCGGGGTCGGCAATCACTTGGCGGAAGTGCCAGTCCACCCGACCGCGCCAGTACATCAGGCGCTCATGGAATGCCGACCAATCGGCAAAGCCCAGCATAAAGGCAATGCGCGCCTGGTCTTGCGGGCCGTCCGGGAGCATCTGCGTCTGTCGGTCGGCAATCGCCTGGATCGCGTGTTCGGTGTAACGCAGGAATTCATAGCCGTTGCGCAGCTCGGCGATCACCGCGGGCGGCAGGTAGCCCTGGCCTTCGAGGGTGCCGAGCACGTTGAGCAATGGCCGCTGCTGCAGGCTGAGGTCGCGGCCGCCGTGGATCAGCTGGAACGCCTGGGCAATGAACTCCACCTCGCGAATGCCGCCCGCGCCCAGCTTGATGTTGTCGGCCATGCCTTTGCGCCGCACTTCCTGCTGGATCAGCTGCTTCATGGTGCGCAGCGCTTCGATCGCGGAGAAGTCCAGATAGCGGCGATAGACGAACGGCCGCAGCATGTCCAGCAACTGCGCACCGGCTACCTGATCACCGGCAACCACGCGCGCCTTGATCATGGCGTAGCGTTCCCAGTCGCGGCCCTGGTCCTGGTAGTACTGCTCCAGTGCATTGAAGCTGAGCACCAGCGCACCGGCCGAACCGTAGGGACGCAGGCGCATATCGACGCGGAACACGAAGCCGTCGACGGTCATCGGATCGAGGGCCTTGATCAGTTTTTGACCAAGACGGATGAAAAATTCCTGGTTATCCAGCGAGCGTTTCACGCCCACCGTTTCACCGCCCTCGGGGTAGGCGAAGATCAGGTCGATATCCGATGACAGGTTCAGCTCCATCGCACCGAGCTTGCCCATGCCGAGGACGACCATGTGCTGCGGCTCGCCGCTGCGCCGACCGGTGGGCGTGCCGAACTGCACGCAGTGGCGCTGGTACAGCCAGTGGTAGGCCTGGTCGATGCAGGCGTCGGCCATGTCGGAGAGGTCACGACAGGTTTGCACCAGGTCGGCCTGACGCGTCAGGTCGCGCCAGATGATGCGCACCTGCTGGCGAGTACGCTGGCGCCGCAAGAGGCGACCCAGTTGCTCTTCTGTTTCAGCCTGTTGCACGGCACCGGCGATTTGCCCGCACAGTTCGCCCGGGGCGAAGCCACGGTCCAGTTCGCCCCAGGCGACCAGTTCGAGCAACATCAAAGGGTCACGAACACTCTGTTCAATGACGAAATCACTGGCGCCGCACACGCGGGCGAAGTCGGCCCACCGTTGCGGCGTCCACGCAGAAAGGCCATGATCGTCGTCCAGCGTGGCCACGGCGTCACGAAATGACTGCTCGGCACGCTGGGCAATGGGAAGAAGAATGGCAGGCAAGTCGGCCAGCGTTGGAAGGCTCATGGTCTATCCTTGTTCGGCGCGTAGATGGCGTGTAGCTGTGAACGCAGGAACCACGTTCGGTGACGGACTGTCGAACAAAGGTTATAAATAGCTGAAAATTCATAATTTTTGGCAGGCAACATTAAATCCATACCTTTTCTTGTTCGCAAAAGATCAACAATAACGATTATGCTCACCAGCCAGACCGAGCAATCCGCTCAGTCTTGTGTAGTTTTACTACTCGTATATACATTCGAAAGGCTGAAATGGCCGACGATTTGTAGTAAAACTACAGGACGCCGAAGCAACCTTCGGCCATCCAAGAATTTATGTCGTCTGCCCACAAGGCCAGTCGCAAACTTCAGGCAACCGATTCTGGTAGCCTTTCCGCCCTGGAGCAAGCCATGCAAGACCTCGATCCCGTCGAAACCCAGGAATGGCTGGACGCCCTGGAATCGGTTCTCGACAAAGAAGGCGAAGACCGTGCTCACTACCTGATGACCCGTATGGGCGAACTCGCGACCCGCAGCGGCTCGCAACTGCCCTACGCCATCACCACGCCATACCGCAACACCATCCCCGTTACCCACGAAGCACGCATGCCTGGCGACCTGTTCATGGAACGCCGCATTCGCTCGCTGGTACGTTGGAACGCCATGGCGATGGTAATGCGCACGAACTTGAAAGATTCTGACCTGGGCGGTCACATCTCCAGCTTCGCCTCCAGCGCAACCCTGTATGACATCGGCTTCAACTACTTCTTCCAGGCCCCGACCGACGAACACGGCGGCGACCTGATCTACTTCCAGGGCCACACCTCGCCAGGCGTCTACGCCCGTGCGTTCATGGAAGGTCGCATCAGCGAAGAACAAATGAACAACTTCCGCCAGGAAGTCGACGGTCAGGGCCTGTCGTCCTATCCGCACCCTTGGCTGATGCCTGATTTCTGGCAGTTCCCGACCGTATCCATGGGTCTGGGTCCAATTCAAGCGATCTACCAGGCACGCTTCATGAAGTACCTGGAAGCCCGTGGTTTCATCCCTGAAGGCAAGCAGAAAGTCTGGTGCTTCCTGGGCGACGGCGAGTGCGACGAGCCGGAATCCCTGGGTGCCATCTCCCTGGCTGGCCGCGAGAAGCTGGACAACCTGATCTTCGTCATCAACTGCAACCTGCAGCGCCTCGACGGCCCGGTTCGCGGCAACGGCAAGATCATCCAGGAACTCGAAGGCGTGTTCCGCGGCGCGCAATGGAACGTGACCAAAGTCATCTGGGGCCGTTTCTGGGACCCACTGCTGGCCAAGGATGTCGACGGTATCCTGCAACGCCGGATGGACGCAGTCATCGACGGCGAGTACCAGAACTACAAAGCCAAAGACGGCGCGTTCGTGCGTGAACACTTCTTCAACACGCCTGAACTCAAGGCGATGGTTGCCGACCTGTCCGACGACGAGATCTGGAAGCTCAACCGTGGCGGCCACGACCCGTACAAGGTCTACGCGGCGTACCACGAAGCGGTCAACCACAAGGAACAACCGACCGTTATCCTGGCCAAGACCATCAAGGGTTATGGCACCGGTGCCGGCGAAGCGAAGAACACCGCGCACAACACCAAGAAAGTCGACGTCGACAGCCTGAAGTTGTTCCGCGACCGCTTCGACATCCCGGTCAAGGACGAAGAGCTGGAGAACCTGCCGTTCTTCAAGCCGGAGCCAAACAGCGCCGAAGCCCGCTACCTGAGCGAGCGTCGTACCGCACTGGGCGGTTTCGTGCCACAGCGCCGCGCCAACAGCTTCAGCGTACCGACCCCGGACCTGAGCACGCTCAAGGCCATCCTGGACGGCTCGGGCGACCGCGAAATCTCCACCACCATGGCCTTCGTGCGGATCCTCGCGCAGTTGGTCAAGGACAAGGAAATCGGCCCGCGCATCGTCCCGATCATCCCGGACGAAGCCCGTACCTTCGGTATGGAAGGCATGTTCCGCCAGTTGGGCATCTACTCCTCCGTCGGCCAGCTCTACGAGCCAGTCGATAAAGACCAGGTGATGTTCTACAAGGAAGACAAGAAGGGCCAGATACTCGAAGAAGGCATCAACGAAGCGGGCGCCATGAGCTCCTTCATCGCAGCCGGTACGTCGTACTCCAGCCACAACCAGCCGATGCTGCCGTTCTACATTTTCTACTCGATGTTCGGTTTCCAGCGTATCGGCGACCTGGCATGGGCAGCCGGCGACAGCCGTACCCGTGGCTTCCTGATCGGCGGTACCGCAGGCAGAACCACGCTGAACGGCGAAGGCCTGCAACACGAAGACGGTCACAGCCACATCCTGGCTGCCACCATCCCGAACTGCCGCACCTTTGATCCAACCTACGGCTACGAGCTGGCGGTGATCATCCAGGACGGCATGAAGAAGATGACCGAAGAGCAGCAGGACGTTTTCTACTACATCACCGTGATGAACGAGTCCTACCAGCAGCCAGCCATGCCGGCCGGCGTGGAAGAAGGCATCATCAAGGGCATGTACCTGCTCGAGGAAGACACCAAGGAAGCGGCGCACCACGTACAGCTGATGGGCTCCGGCACCATCCTGCGCGAAGTGCGTGAAGCGGCGAAGATCCTGCGCGACGAGTTCAATGTCGGCGCCGACGTGTGGAGCGTTACCAGCTTCAACGAACTGCGTCGCGACGGCCTGGCCGTGGAGCGCAACAACCGCCTGCACCCTGGTCAGAAGCCACAACTGAGCTATGTCGAAGAATGCCTGAACGGCCGTAAAGGTCCGGTCATTGCTTCCACCGACTACATGAAACTGTTTGCTGAACAAATTCGCCAGTGGGTCCCGTCCAAGGAATTCAAAGTCCTGGGCACCGACGGTTTCGGCCGCAGTGACAGCCGCAAGAAGCTGCGTCACTTCTTCGAAGTCGACCGTCACTTTGTGGTGTTGGCAGCCCTGGAAGCCTTGGCTGACCGTGGTGAGATCGAACCCAAGGTGGTGGCTGACGCTATCGTCAAGTTCGGGATCAACCCGGAAAAACGCAACCCACTGGACTGCTGAGGAGACTTTTTGTGAGCGAACTCATTCGCGTACCTGACATCGGCAGCGGTGAAGGTGAAGTAATCGAGCTGTTTGTGAAGGTCGGCGACAAAGTCGAAGCCGACCAGAGCATCCTGACCCTGGAATCGGACAAGGCGAGCATGGAAATCCCTGCTCCCAAGGCCGGCGTGGTCAAGAGCCTGAAAGTGAAGCTGGGCGACCGCCTGAAAGAAGGCGACGAATTGCTTGAGCTGGAAATCGAAGGTGCCGCCGATGCGGCGCCTGCGGCCGCCGCTCCTGCTGCCGCACCAGCACCTGTTGCTGAAAAACCTGCTGCCGAGGCCCCAGCCCCGGCCGCCGCACCTGCCGCCGCCACCGTCCAGGACATTCACGTCCCGGACATCGGTTCGTCAGGCAAGGCCAAGATCATCGAGTTGCTGGTCAAGGTCGGCGACACCGTCGAAGCCGACCAGTCGCTGATCACCCTGGAGTCCGACAAGGCCTCCATGGAAATCCCATCGCCGGCTGCCGGCGTGGTGGAAAGCATTGCAGTCAAGCTGGAAGACGAAGTCGGCACCGGTGACTTCATTCTCAAGCTGAAAGTACAAGGCGCTGCGCCTGCCGCGGCTCCCGCTCCGGCGGCGGCCAAGGCTGAAGCGGCGCCAGCGGCTCCAGCCGCTGCCGCCCCTGCGCCTGCTGCAAAAACCGAAGCCGCACCGGCCCCTGCCGCTCCAGCACCAAGCGGTGCCAAGGTTCACGCCGGCCCGGCTGTACGCCAACTGGCGCGTGAATTCGGCGTCGAGCTCAACGCTGTATCGGCCACTGGCCCACACGGTCGCGTGCTGAAAGAAGACGTGCAGGTCTACGTCAAAGCCATGATGCAGAAAGCCAAGGAAGCCCCGGCGGCCGGCGCTGCAACCGGCGGCTCGGGTATTCCGCCGATCCGCACCGTGGATTTCAGCCGCTTCGGCGAAACCGAAGAAGTGCCGATGACCCGCCTGATGCAAATCGGCGCGGCAGGCCTGCACGCCAGCTGGCTGAACATCCCGCACGTGACTCAGTTCGACCAGGCCGACATTACCGACCTGGAAGCTTTCCGCGTTGCGCAGAAAGCCGTGGCCGAAAAGGCTGGCGTGAAACTGACCGTACTGCCGCTGCTGCTCAAAGCCTGTGCGCACCTGCTCAAGGAGCTGCCGGACTTCAACAGTTCGCTGGCGCCAAGCGGCAAAGCGATCATTCGCAAGAAGTACGTGCACATCGGCTTTGCCGTCGACACCCCGGATGGCCTGCTGGTCCCGGTCATCAAGAACGTTGACCAGAAGAACCTGCTGCAACTGGCTGCCGAAGCGGCTGCGCTGGCTGCCAAGGCCCGCGACAAGAAGCTCACCCCGGACGACATGCAGGGCGCTTGCTTCACCATCTCCAGCCTCGGTCACATTGGCGGCACTGGCTTCACACCAATCGTCAACGCGCCGGAAGTGGCAATCCTGGGTGTATCCAAGGCCACCATCCAGCCTGTCTGGGACGGTAAAGCGTTCCAGCCGAAGCTGATGCTGCCTCTGTCGCTGTCCTACGATCACCGTGTGATCAACGGTGCGGCGGCTGCGCGCTTTACCCAGCGCCTGAGCCAACTGCTGAACGACATCCGCACCATCCTGCTGTAAGCAACTACGGGCCTCCCTTTCACCGGGGAGGCCCGGTTGCATCGATTTCCGAGCGCCACGCTCGTACCTCAACCCCGCCAATTGGCGGGGCTTTTTTTACTCTTTCAGCCACCAGAAACTGGACAAACCGAACAGGTTTGTACACCTTCTGTCAGCGCACCTACAGAAATCCCCCACGCGGCCGATAACACCCTTATAGCACTTAGCCTTCATCCTCTCTTGTCAGTCCGCGCTGCATGATGCAACCTTGCCGCAGGCAGCAGAAAAGAGGGCGTGAGCCCGGCGCCGTGCGCGTTATTTCAAGTGAGTTCCCCCCCATGAAAAGCCAGCCCGATGTCGCCCGAATGGCGGCCGAGGTAGTGACGCAGTTACCGGTGCCTTCGCGCCTCGGTATGCTGCGCTTCGAGCGGCTTAATGAGGCGAGCTGGGCCCTTCTTTACCTGGACCCCAATTGCGAGCGCCAATTCGGCCTGTCGGCGGTCGAGCTGTGCGCGCTGCTGGGCACACCCTACGCCAGCCTGATGGAGCCCCAGGCGCGCTATCAACTGCACGACACCATCCAGCAGCAACTGACCCAGAGCCCTCACTACCTGGTGCGCTACACCCTGCACACCAACGACGGCCCCCTGAGCCTGCTGGAAATGGGCGAGGCCTACAAACAACACAATCGCCATCTGCTGCGCGGCTACCTGATGGTGGTCGACGGCCTGTTCAGCGAATTGCCCTCGCCAGCTCCCACCGCGGACCTGGAGAACCAGAACAGCCGCCTGCAAATTGCCCTCGAACTCAACCAGCGCGCCCAGCGGGAACAGTTGCAGCACCTGGAACGGGTGCGCGCGCAGCAGGAGTTGATCCTCCTGCTGGCCCGCCAGCGCTACACCATAAACAATTCGCTGCAGGAAGCCGCCGAGCTGATTACCCGCAGCGCCTGCGACATCTACCAGATTGACTGCGCCAGCATCTGGAACCTCGAAGGCCAGCACCTGGTGCCGATCTCGGCGTACCACCGCGCCGACCAGAAATACCATCTGCCCGACGCCATCGATGCCAGCTGTTTCCCGGACTATCTGGAAGCCCTGCACGCCAGCCGCGCCATCGACGCCAACCATGCCCTGCGCGATCCGCGCACCCGGGAAATGGCCGAACACCTACGCGCCAAAGGCATCCACGCCGTGCTCGACGCGAGTATCCGCGTGGACGGCCATGTGGTCGGCGTGCTGTGCCTGGAACAAGCCGGCAGCCCACGCGACTGGCAGGCAGATGAAATTGCCTTTGCCGGCGAGCTGGCAGACCAGTTTGCGCAGGTGATCAACAATCACAACCGGCGCACCGCCACCAGCGCCCTGCACCTGTTCCAGCGTGCGGTGGAGCAAAGCGCCAACGCCTTTCTGCTGGTCAATTGCGACGGCGTGGTGGAGTACGTCAACCCGAGTTTCACCGCGATCACCCAGTACAGCGCCGAAGAAGTCCACGGCCACCGCCTGGCGCAATTACCGGCGCTGGAGAATCTCAGCGAACTGCTGTTCGACGCGCCGTCGAGCCTGGCCAAAAGCAACAGTTGGCAGGGTGAGTTCAAGAGTCGGCGTAAAAATCTGGAACCTTACTGGGGCCAGCTGTCGATCTCCAAGGTGTATGGCGATAACCGCGAGCTGACGCACTACATCGGCATCTACGAAGACATCACCCAGACCAAGCTGGCCCAGCAGCGCATAGAGCGTCTGGCCTATACCGACAACCTGACCAACCTGGGCAACCGTCCGGCGTTTATCCGCAACCTCGACGAACGCTTTGCCCGCGACAGCGACAGCCCGATCAGCCTGCTGCTGGTGGACATCGACAACTTCAAGCGCATCAACGACAGCCTCGGCCACCAGACCGGCGACAAGCTGCTGATCAGCCTGGCCCGACGCCTGCGCAACAGCCTGAGTACCGGCGGCAGCCTGGCGCGCTTTGCCAGTAATGAGTTTGCGGTGTTGCTCGACGACACCGACCTGGAAAGTGGCCAGCAAGTCGCCAGTCAACTGCTGGCGACCCTCGACAAGCCAATGTTCGTCGACAACCAATTGATCAGCGTCACCGGTTCCGTGGGCCTGGCCTGCGCACCGCTGCATGGCCGCGACCCGCAAACCCTGATGCGCAACGCCGGCCTGGCGCTGCATAAGGCCAAGGCCAACGGCAAACACCAGGTACAGGTGTTTACCGAAGCGCTGAACGCCGAGGCCAGCTACAAGCTGTTCGTGGAAAACAACCTGCGCCGCGCCCTCACCCAGAACGAGTTGGACGTGTTCTACCAGCCCAAGCTGTGCCTGCGCAGCGGCCGCTTGCTGGGCATGGAGGCGCTGCTGCGCTGGAACCACCCGGAGAAGGGCATGATCCGCCCCGACCAGTTCATCAGCGTGGCCGAAGAAACGGGCTTGATCATCCCCATCGGCAAATGGATCGCGCGCCAGGCCTGCCGCATGAGCAAGCGGCTAAGCGCCGCCGGCATGGGCAACCTGCAGGTGGCAATCAATCTGTCGCCCAAGCAGTTCTCCGACCCGGACCTGGTGGCGTCGATTGCCGCGATCCTCAAGGAAGAAGACCTGCCGGCGAACCTGCTCGAGCTGGAACTCACCGAAGGCCTGCTGCTGGAAGCCACGGAAGACACGCGCCTGCAACTGGACCAGTTGAAGAGCTTTGGCCTGACCCTGGCCATGGACGACTTCGGCACCGGTTACTCGTCGCTGAGCTACTTGAAAAAATTCCCCATCGACATCATTAAGATCGATCGAAGCTTTATCCATGAGATCCCGGACAACCAGGACGACATGGAAATCACCTCGGCCGTAATCGCCATGGCTCACAACCTCAAGCTCAAGGTCGTGGCCGAAGGCATTGAGACCGCCGAACAACTGGCGTTCCTGCGCCGGCATCGCTGTGACGTAGGCCAGGGCTACCTGTTCGACAGGCCAATCCCCGGCGCGGAGCTGCTGAAAATGCTCAAACGTTACCCGCGCGGGCCAATCGCCTGACAGCGCTGTAACACTCGGGCACACTGGTTGTCTGACTTTTACTGCTAACTCAACCTGACGAGAGGACTGATCATGGTCTTGCGCTCGGAAATTCTGGTGAACAAAAACGTGCTGCCTACTCAAGAACAAGCGCTGCCTGGGCGTGAAACGCCGATGACCCTGCCCGAAACGCACTTCGTCAACGGCAACCCGCTGCTGGGCCCGTTCCTCGACGACGTCGGTTTTGCGATCTTCGGCCTGGGCTGCTTCTGGGGCGCTGAGCGCAAATTCTGGGAGCGCGATGGCGTGGTCAGCACCGTGGTGGGTTACGCCGGCGGCTTCACGCCGAACCCGACCTACGAAGAAGTCTGCTCCGGCCTGACCGGTCATAGCGAAGTGGTGCTGGTGGTGTATGACCAGGCCAAGGTGAAATACGAAGACCTGTTGAAAATGTTCTGGGAACTGCACAACCCGACCCAGGGCATGCGCCAGGGCAACGATATCGGCAGCCAGTACCGCTCAGTGATTTATGCCACCACGCCGGAACAGTTGGCGGCGGCGAAGGCCAGTGCCGAGGCTTACCAGCAAGAACTGAGCAAGGCTGGCCTGGGCGAGATCACCACTGAAATAGACGAAGCACCGACGGTGTACTTCGCCGAGGCGTACCACCAGCAGTACCTGGCGAAGAATCCGCAGGGCTACTGCGGGATCGGCGGTACTGGCGTGACGTGCCCGATCTAAAGCCGACGCAAATCAAAATGTGGGAGGGGCGCCAGGCGTTATTCAGCGATCAACCAATCCATCTGCCACCCACCCTGGGTCTGGCCCAGCTTCCTGGACAGCCACGGCAGCAGCTCACGCAACTCCTCCTCCAGGCCCCACGGCGGGTTGGCAATCGCCAGGCCCGAGCCGGTCAGGGTGTTGGGCGTGTCCAGTGGATGCACCAGCAATTCCACCCTCAGCAATTTCGGCGCGCCGGTACCGGCCAGGTCCTGGTAGAAGCGGCGCAGCATGCGCTGGTCCTTCACCGGGTACCAGATCGCCGCGACGGTCTGGCGCATACGACTGACAGCCTCCTTGAGGGACGCGGCGCAACGCTGCATTTCGTCGAGCTTTTCGAACGGCGGGTCGATCAGCATCAACGCGCGTTTTTCCGGCACCGGCAACAAGGCGCGCGGCACATGCCAGCCTTCGCCCAGGTGCACCTTGACCCGGCGGTCGCCCTTCATGTTGTCCTTGAGCAGCACGCCGTCTTCGGGGTGTTTTTCATTGAGCAACACACGGTCTTGAGGACGCGTGAGGCGCCGCGCCAGCTCCGGCGAGCCTGGGTAGTAGCGCAACAGGCCATCCGGGTTCATCTCGTGCAGCACGCGCATGTAGTCGGCGGTCAACGGCGGCAGGTCGTCCTGATCCCACAGACGGGCGATGCCTTCGAGGTATTCACCCGTGCGGTTGGCCTGGTCGCCTTGCAGGTCATACAGACCGATCCCGGCATGGGTGTCGAGATAGGCGAACGGCTGCTCCTTGCGCGACATCAAGGCGATGAGGCGGGTCAAGGTCAGGTGTTTGAAGACATCGGCGTGGTTGCCGGCGTGAAAGGCGTGACGATAATTCATGGTTGCTCCTGCGCAGGGGGCGAAGTTTACCTTCTACACGGGCAAAGGTGCAGGGCTGCGTGTCGGGCGGTGCTTATGCCCTAAACACAGAAAGCCGGCTGAAAAAAATCTAAATGGCGGTGCCTGGGCGGATTTATTGTGGCCATCCATTCTCCAGGGAGGTCAACAACCATCATGAAAGACGCCACCATCGCGCTGCACCACGGCTTCAAGTCGGACCCGACCACCAAGGCCGTCGCGGTGCCGATCTACCAGAACGTCGCCTTCGAATTCGATAACGCCCAGCACGGTGCCGACCTGTTCAACCTCGACGTGCCCGGGAATATCTACACGCGCATCATGAACCCCACCAACGATGTGCTGGAGCAGCGCCTCGCCGCCCTCGAAGGCGGTATCGCAGGCCTGGCCGTGTCAGCCGGCAGCGCGGCGATCCACTATGCGATCCAGACCCTCACCCGGGCCGGCGACAACATCGTCACCACCCCGCAGCTCTACGGCGGCACCTACACCCTGTTCGCCCACCTGCTGCCCAGTTTTGGTGTGGATGTGCGTTTCGCCCGCGACGACTCGGCCGAGGCCATCGCTGAACTGATCGACGACAACACCAAGCTGGTGTACTGCGAAAGCATCGGCAACCCGGCGGGTAATATCGTCGACCTCGAAGCCTTGGCCAATGTAGCCCACGACCGTGGTGTGCCGTTGATGGTGGACAACACCGTGGCCACGCCGATCCTGTGCAAGCCGATCCAGTTCGGCGCCGACATCGTGGTGCATTCGGTGACCAAATACATCGGCGGCCATGGCAACTCCCTGGGCGGCGTGATCGTCGACAGCGGCACTTTCCCATGGGCCCAATACCCGGAGAAATTCCCCGGCCTCAACACCCCGGAGCCGGCCTATCACGGCGTGGTCTACACCGAAAAATTCGGCCCTGCCGCTTTCATCGCCCGTGCCCGCACCGTGCCGCTGCGCAACACGGGCGCGGCGCTGGCGCCGATGAATGCGTTCCTGCTGCTGCAAGGCCTGGAAACCCTGGCCCTGCGCATGGAACGCCACACCGAGAACGCGTTGAAGGTCGCGCAGTTCCTGCAAGGCCATACGGCCGTGGAATGGGTCAGCTACGCCGGGCTGCCGGACCACCCGCATCACGCACTGGCGCAAAAATATCTGCAGGGTAAACCCTCGGCGATCCTCTCCTTTGGCTTGAAGGGCGGCTTTGATGCCGGCGTGCGCTTCTACGATGCGCTGCAAATCTTCAAGCGCCTGGTGAATATCGGCGATGCCAAATCCCTGGCCTGCCACCCGGCGTCCACGACCCACCGGCAAATGAACGAGCAAGAGCAAGCCAAGGCCGGCGTGAAACCGGAGATGATTCGCCTCTCGGTGGGCATCGAGGCAATTGAAGACCTGATCGATGACCTGCAGCAGGCACTGGGCTCAACGCGACTCTGAGGCGAGGTAGTCGGCCAGGGTTCCATGACTGATAGCCGGCCTGCGCACAAAGTAGGCGACCTTATGCTGCAAGGTCGCCGGCGTGAACGCGGTGTACAGGTCGGGACGCTGCTCTTGCAGCCATTGCAGCAGATTGTCGATCAGGGTTTGCGGTGATTGCTCTGCCAGGTGTTCGAGTAACGATACGGGCACGTGCCACCAAGGGCTGGCCTTGGCCGCAGTGACTGGCGCCGTCGCCACCGTGAGTGGCCGGCCATTGATCAGGTAGCGTTGGAACATCGGCAACAACTCACCCGCCTCGTCGCCCAGGTGTTGCACGATCGGCAGAAATTGAGCCCCATCCCAGAAGCGTAAAAACACATCCTGTCCATCGGGAAGCAGCACCTTGGTCAGGCCTTGCAGGTGAGCAACGACGGTTTCCAGCGGACTGGACGATACCGCCAGCCAGCCCCAATCCGTGGCTTCAGTGGCTGCGACCCAGTCAAGGAAGGCACTGCCGGGCTCGACGATCCCCACGTAAGGCATCACCTCATCCCATTGTGCATAAGCTGTATCGGCCCAGATCGATTGGGGTGGCATTCCCGTTTCCGTGGTTTGCCAGGCGGCAAGCGGTGTGGCGTCGCTGGCACCGCTCAGCACCACAAAGAGCTTTTGATTGGGCAGCAAAGGCGACTGTGCAAGCCAGGCGCCGGGGGACAAGGGCTGAGACATCAAAGTAAATTCCTTTTAGGGTTGAATGGAATGGGGGAGATCGCACTGCCCGTTCTTACAGCGCTCGCACTCTTCGCAAAACGGCGCACTGCGCTTGAGGCTGGCCACCTGCACCCCACTCAACGGGGCAGGAATGACCGCCAGCAATTTTTCCTTCACTCCCGGCATCAACGGGGACGCGACTGGAGCCGGTGCGCTGCCCAGCTGAATCGGCACGCTGCTGAAGATCCCACCCGCCGACAGCGTGATCGACTGACCGCCAGCCTGAACCGTCACGCTGGCGCCCGCATCGATCACCACGCTTTGCCCGGCGCCGATCCGAATGGTCCGCCCGGCGCGCATCTGCTGCGAACCACCTACTACAAGGTGATCGTCCTGCTTGAGTTCGGTCAGGCGATTGCCATGGGTGATGCGCTGTTCTTCGCCCTGCAGTTCATGATGCGATTCACCGCCGACCCTCACCCGCCGCTGGTTATCGACCTGCACCTGCTGGTCACGCAACACATGCTGGGTCCAATCGCGCTGAGCACGCAGGTAGATTTCCTCAGCACCCTTACGATCTTCAATACGCAGCTCGTTATAGCCGCCACCACCGGGGCTGCTCTGACTGCGGAAAATGCTGCGGGTCTTGTCCGCCGGCAGATCGAGTGGCACGGCAGTGGCCGCGTTGGGCAGGCAACCCATCACCAGCGGCATGTCCAGGTCGCCATTGACGAAGCCCACCAATACCTCCATGCCGACCCGGGGAAGCAACACTGCGCCGTAACGATCATGCGCCCAACCGCTGGCAACTCTCAGCCAGCAACTGGAATGGTCGTTGCGCTCCCCGGCACGGTCCCAGGCCAATTGCACCTTGACCCGCCCGTACTCGTCGCAATGAATCTCGCTGCCCTGAGGCCCGGTGACCACCGCATTCTGATAACCCGAAAGGGTCGGTCGCGCCTGCTCGGGCATGGATGGACGAAAGATCACATCCCACGGCGCAGCGACGAACTCATTGCGATAGCCTTGACGAGAATCCCCACCGGCAACCTCGGTGACCGCCTCTTCCAATACCTGGGGTTGCCGGCCCTCGTGAGCAACATGGGTCACCAGCCACACGTCATTCCATTGCTCGCGCGGGTGCCCGGCCAGCCTGAGGAACCGCCCGCTGCTCAATGCAGGCTCATCACCGTTGCCACGGGCGATTCGATAGTCACTCCGACGTCGCTCCAGCCCCCGTTGCGCGAGATATTTGCCATGGGCGCGATCAGAAAAATGACCGGGGTACACCTGTTCTTCAAGCTGTGGCAACGGGTCGCCGGCAACGCCGCTCTCCAGCACCAGGTCAGGTTTACGAAAGTCGTAATCGCGCAGGCTGACGGCGGTCGCACGGGTTTCCAACTGCACCGCAAAACGTTTGATTGCCGGGGTATCCGCCACCATCCCGGAACCCGGCATGTAAGGGGTGGGCTGATCGGCCTGGGCAAATACCGTCTGGTCGTCCCCGAACACCAACCGGTGCCCATCGGGCGAATGCTGAAAGTGGTAATGAATGCCCAGCTCGGCACACAGCCGTTGAATGAACGCCAGATCGGTCTCGCCGAACTGCACGCAATATTCGCGCTCGGGGTAAGTACCGCTCAGGCGGAAATCGAATTGGTCACTCAGAATCCCCTGCTGCACCAGCACCTGCGCAACGATCTGCGGCACCGTCTTGTGCTGGAAAATCCGCTGGTGACTGCTGTGCATCAAGTACGCCAGCTGCGGCACAAGGCTGATCTGATAGCGGGTCAGGCGCCGCCCCGAGTCGCCCTGCGCTACGCGGTGGACCAGGCCATGCACACCATGGCCCTGATTATCGAAACCCAGGTAGACCTGGCGATGCAGCAAGCCGTCCAGATCAAGGTCAGGCTGTTCGCTGACCAGCTCCAGGTCAAAACGATAGGGTTGGCTGATGGCTTCGGTGCCTTGGAACTCAAAGACCTTGAGTTCGCTTGGCACACCGTCGAGGGTCAGGGTAAAGGCGCTTTGATTGGCAGGAGCGAACATCCGGTGTTTCTCTGCGAGGGGTGGGCGACAGATTCTGCCTCACGGCCGCGCCCCGCTGAGCACACCCCAGACAAATCAGTAAAACCCTACACGCAGGCGCCTGAATCTTCTTCAAGCCATTCCCAAATCACACCCAAAAAAAGGCCCGCCATCCGTAGGACGCGGGCCTTCTTTCAACTCAACCGGCACTTAACGCCCGGCGAATTACTTGTTGAGGTTGTAGTCTTTTTCCGCAGCATCAAAGCGCTCGACCATACCGGCCGTCGGTGCGCCCATCTTGCTCACGAAGTAGATCGCCAGGCTGGCGAAGATGAAGCCTGGGATGATTTCGTACAGGCCCAGCAGCGAGAAGTGTTTCCACACGATCACAGTGATCGCACCCACCAGGATACCGGCCAGCGCGCCGTTACGGGTCATGCCTTTCCAGATCACCGAGATCAGCACCACAGGGCCGAACGCAGCGCCGAAACCGGCCCAGGCGTAACTCACCAGGCCCAGCACGCGGTTTTCCGGGTTGGCGGCCATGGCGATGGCGATCAGGGCAACCACCAGCACCATCAGACGACCGACCCACACCAGCTCAAGCTGAGAGGCGTTCTTGCGCAGGAAGGCTTTGTAGAAGTCTTCGGTCAGAGCGCTGGAGCACACCAGCAACTGGCAGCTCAGGGTACTCATGACAGCCGCGAGGATAGCCGACAGCAGCACACCGGCGACCCATGGGTTGAAGAGGATTTTGGCCAGTTCGATAAACACACGCTCAGGGTTTTCGGTCACGGGACCTGCCACTTCCGGGTGCGCCGAGAAATAGGCGATACCGAAGAAACCTACCGCCACGGTACCGGCCAGGCACAAGATCATCCAGGTCATGGAGATACGACGCGCGTTGGCGATCGACTTGACCGAATCCGCCGCCATGAAACGCGCGAGGATATGCGGCTGGCCGAAGTAACCCAGGCCCCAACCCATCAGCGAGATGACGCCGATGAAGGTGGTGTTTTTCAGCATGTCGAAGCTGGTCGGGTCCTTGGCTTCAATCGCCAGGAACGTGGTGTCCACACCGCCGGTGGCCAGCAATACGATGATCGGCGTCAGGATCAGCGCGAAGATCATCAGCGTGGCTTGTACGGTGTCGGTCCAGCTCACGGCCAGGAAACCACCGATAAAGGTGTAGGCAATGGTCGCCGCAGCCCCCGCCCACAGCGCGGTCTCGTAGGACATGCCGAAGGTGCTTTCGAACAGGCGGGCGCCGGCCACGATGCCGGAAGCGCAGTAGATGGTGAAGAACACCAGGATCACGATGGCCGAAATGATCCGCAGCAGGCCGCTTTTATCTTCGAAACGGCTGGAGAAGTAGTCAGGCAGCGTCAGGGCGTCGCCGTTGTGCTCGGTCTGTACCCGCAGGCGACCGGCCACGAACAGCCAGTTGAGGTAGGCGCCGGCGATCAGGCCAATGGCGATCCAGCTTTCCGACAGGCCGGACATGTAGATCGCGCCCGGCAAGCCCATCAACAACCAGCCGCTCATGTCGGAAGCACCGGCGGACAAGGCTGTCACCACGCTACCGAGGCTGCGACCGCCAAGGATGTAATCGGAAAGGTTGTTGGTGGAGCGATAGGCCATCAAGCCGATCAACACCATTGCTGCGATATAGATCACGAACGTGATCAGGGTTGGGTTACTAACGCTCATAAGAGTGACGCCCTGGCATTGTTTTTATGTGGCAGCGGTCTGTCGGACGCCACCCACTGTATAGCTGGGTAAACGAACCTGCGTGCCGCGCATTTATGACTGACGTTTCCCCAGGAAAGCCGTCAGCCGATGAACCCCCCCGGCTTTCAGGATGGTTGCACCTTGGGCACGAATGCTATTCAACAAAGCAAATAAGGTGCAACCTGTTTCTTGCGAATAAGTTGCACCCGGATGTGAATTCGACCAAACGCTGTGTTTTTGCTCCTTTTCGGAGCAAGAACAGCCGATCTCAGAAGCAAACGCACCAGCGCAAAGCGTATTCCGCTGGCGGGAAATTTTTTTCGGATGAACGTCGAAAATTTCATGCATAAAAAAGGTTGCACCCGGTTGCACCTCTTCATGGGCAAAGCTAATCTTGCCGCCAGCTAATGCCACTCGGTAGTGGCACCCATGAGGATAAGAAAATGGCGACGACCACCCTTGGGGTCAAACTCGACGACCCGACCCGCGAACGCCTGAAGGCTGCCGCGACCTCCATTGATCGCACGCCGCACTGGCTGATCAAGCAGGCGATTTTCAATTACCTGGAGAAACTCGAGGGTGGTGCAACCCTGAACGAGCTCAATGGCTTGAGCAGCAAGGACGCCGACGATGCGGGCGAGGTCCAGGCCGACCATGCACACCAGTGCTTCCTTGAGTTCGCCGAGAGCATCCTGCCGCAATCGGTGCTCCGCGCCTCGATCACCGCCGCTTACCGCCGCCCGGAACCGGAAGTGGTGCCGATGCTGATCGAGCAGGCCCGCCTGCCGGCTCCAATGGCCGAAGCCACCAACAAGCTGGCCGCCACCATTGCCGAAAAACTGCGCAACCAGAAGAGCGCCGGCGGCCGTGCCGGTATTGTTCAGGGCCTGCTGCAGGAATTTTCCCTGTCATCCCAGGAAGGCGTGGCGCTGATGTGCCTGGCCGAAGCGCTGTTGCGCATCCCGGACAAGGGCACCCGCGACGCGCTGATCCGCGACAAGATCAGCACCGGCAACTGGCAGCCGCACCTGGGCAACAGCCCGTCGCTGTTCGTCAATGCCGCCACCTGGGGCCTGCTGCTGACCGGCAAACTGGTCGCCACGCACAACGAAGCAGGCTTGACCTCGTCCTTGAGCCGCATCATCGGCAAGAGCGGCGAGCCGATGATCCGCAAGGGCGTCGACATGGCCATGCGCCTGATGGGCGAGCAGTTCGTCACCGGCGAAACCATCGCCGAAGCCCTGGCCAATGCGAGCAAGTTTGAAGCCAAGGGCTTCCGCTATTCCTACGACATGCTCGGTGAAGCCGCGCTCACCGAACACGACGCCCAGAAGTACCTGGCCTCGTACGAACAAGCCATTCACTCCATCGGCAAAGCCTCCAATGGCCGTGGGATTTATGAAGGCCCGGGCATCTCCATCAAACTCTCGGCCCTGCACCCGCGTTACAGCCGCGCACAGTACGAACGCGTGATGGATGAGTTGTACCCGCGCCTGCTGTCCCTGACCCTGCTGGCCAAGCAATACGACATCGGCCTGAACATCGACGCCGAAGAAGCCGACCGCCTGGAACTGTCCCTGGACCTGCTCGAACGCCTGTGCTTCGAGCCGCAACTGACCGGCTGGAACGGCATCGGTTTCGTGATCCAGGCATACCAGAAGCGTTGCCCGTACGTGATCGACTATGTGATCGACCTGGCTCGCCGCAGCCGCCACCGCCTGATGATCCGCCTGGTAAAGGGCGCGTACTGGGACAGCGAAATCAAGCGCGCCCAGGTCGAAGGCCTGGAAGGCTACCCGGTCTATACCCGCAAGGTGTACACCGACGTGTCCTACATCGCCTGCGCACGCAAGCTGCTGTCGGTGCCGGAAGTCATCTACCCGCAGTTCGCCACGCACAACGCCCATACCCTGTCGGCCATCTACCATATCGCCGGTCAGAACTATTACCCCGGCCAGTACGAATTCCAATGCCTGCACGGCATGGGTGAGCCGTTGTACGAGCAGGTTGTAGGCAAGGTTTCCGAAGGTAAGCTGAACCGTCCGTGCCGCGTGTACGCACCGGTCGGCACCCACGAAACGCTGCTGGCGTACCTGGTACGTCGCCTGCTGGAAAACGGCGCCAACACCTCGTTCGTCAATCGTATCGCCGACCAATCCATCTCGATCCAGGAACTGGTGGCCGACCCGGTAGCCAGCATCGAGCAAATGGCCACGCAGGAAGGCGGCTTCGGCTTGCCACACCCGCGCATCCCATTGCCGCGCGACCTGTACGGCAGCGACCGCGCCAACTCGGCCGGTATCGACCTGGCCAACGAACACCGCTTGGCGTCGCTGTCCTGCGCCCTGCTGGCCACCGCTCACAACCATTGGAAAGCCGCGCCGATGCTTGGTTGCGACGCCAGCGAACAAGCGGCGACGCCAGTGCTGAACCCATCCGACCTGCGTGATGTGGTCGGCCAGGTACAGGAAGCCACCGTCGAAGACGTCGACAACGCGATCCAGTGCGCCATCAATGCGGGCCCGATCTGGCAGGCCACCCCGCCCGCCGAACGCGCCGCGATCCTGGAACGCGCCGCCGACCTGATGGAAGGCGAGATCCAGCCACTGATGGGCCTGTTGGCTCGCGAAGCCGGCAAGACCTTCGCCAACGCCATCGCCGAAGTGCGTGAAGCCGTGGACTTCCTGCGCTACTACGCGGTACAGGCACGCAACGATTTCACCAACGATGCCCACCGCCCGTTGGGCCCGGTGGTCTGCATCAGCCCGTGGAACTTCCCACTGGCGATTTTCAGCGGCCAGGTGGCGGCTGCGCTGGCGGCCGGCAACCCGGTATTGGCCAAGCCTGCCGAGCAAACCCCGCTGGTAGCGGCCCAGGCCGTGCGCATCCTGCTGGAAGCCGGCATTCCGGAAGGCGTGCTGCAACTGCTGCCGGGCCAGGGCGAAACCGTCGGTGCCCGCCTGGTGGGTGATGACCGCGTCAAAGGTGTGATGTTCACCGGCTCCACCGAGGTGGCGCGCCTGCTGCAACGCAATGTCGCCGGCCGCCTGGATGCACAGGGCCGTCCGATCCCGCTGATCGCCGAAACCGGCGGCCAGAACGCCATGATCGTGGACTCCTCGGCACTCACCGAACAAGTGGTCATCGACGTGGTGTCGTCGGCCTTCGACAGCGCCGGCCAGCGTTGCTCGGCCCTGCGTGTGCTGTGCCTGCAGGAAGATTCGGCCGACCGCGTCATCGAAATGCTCAAGGGCGCCATGGCTGAATGCCGCCTGGGCAACCCGGAGCGCCTGTCGGTAGACATCGGCCCGGTGATCGACGCCGAAGCCAAGGCCGGCATCGAGAAACACATCCAGGCCATGCGCGACAAAGGCCGCAACGTTTACCAAGTGGCGATTGCCGACGGTGAAGAGATCAAGCGCGGCACCTTCGTCATGCCAACCCTGATCGAACTGGAAAGCTTCGACGAGCTGCAACGCGAGATCTTCGGCCCGGTGCTGCACGTGGTGCGCTACAAGCGTAAAGAGATCGACCAGTTGATCGGCCAGATCAATGCGTCCGGCTATGGCCTGACCCTGGGCGTGCATACCCGCATCGACGAGACCATCGCCAAGGTGATCGACAACGTCAATGCCGGCAACGTCTACGTCAACCGCAACATTGTTGGGGCCGTGGTCGGCGTGCAGCCGTTCGGCGGCGAAGGCCTGTCGGGCACGGGTCCGAAAGCCGGTGGTCCGCTGTACCTGTACCGCCTGCTGTCGACCCGTCCTACCGATGCGATCGAGCAATCCTTCGTACGCGGCGACAAACTGGCCGCTCCGGACGTGCGCCTGCGCGACGCCATGAGCCAACCGCTGACCGCCCTGAAAACCTGGGCCGACAGCAATAAGTTCAGCGAGCTGAGCGCCCTGTGCACTCAATTCGCCGCGCAATCGCAAAGCGGTATCACCCGCCAACTGGCCGGCCCGACCGGCGAGCGCAACAGCTACGCCATCCTGCCCCGCGAGCACGTGCTGTGCCTGGCGGAAGTGGAAGGCGACCTGTTGACCCAACTGGCCGCGGTGTTGGCGGTCGGTGGCTCAGCGGTATGGCCGGAAACCGACCTGACCAAGGCAGTGTTCCCACGCCTGCCGAAGGAGATTCAGGCGAAGATCCAGCGCGTGGCCGATTGGACCAAGGACGAGGTGGTGTTCGACGCCGTCCTGCACCACGGCGATTCCGACCAACTGCGCGCGGTGTGCAAACAAGTGGCCCAGCGTGGCGGTGCGATTGTTGGCGTGCATGGTTTGTCGCAAGGTGAGACAGCGATTGCACTGGAGCGCCTGGTGATTGAGCGGGCGTTGAGTGTTAACACGGCGGCAGCGGGTGGTAACGCCAGCCTGATGACCATCGGTTAAGCAGCAGCGGCAAGTTTTAGGCTACAAGCTGCAAGTAAAAGCATCGCGCTCTTACTTGTAGCTTGAAGCTTGCAACTTGTGCCGCCCCATCACCCCCATCTATCTTCCTTCCCCGTTTTTATTAGCGCTCCTAGACTGCGGCATACTTTTCTAAAGGTAATCCGCCATGTCCGAGACGCTGCTCAGTTCCCGCAATCTGGCTTTCGAGCTGTACGAAGTCCTCGATGCCGAGGGCCTGACCCAGCGCGAACGGTTTGCCGAGCACAACCGCGAAACCTTCGATGCGGCCATCAGCACCGCGCGCTCCATCGCCGAAAAGTACTTCGCGCCGCACAACCGCAAGAACGACGAAAATGAACCGCGCTACGAGGACGGCAAGGCCCTTCTGATTCCTGAGGTCAAGCCGGCCGTGGATGCGTTTCTGGAAGCGGGTTTCCTCAACGCTGCGCGCAGTTTCGACGCGGGCGGCATGCAGTTGCCCACCCTGCTGTCCCAGGCGTGTTTCGCACACTTCCAATCAGCCAACGCGGCGTCCACGTCCTACCCGTTCCTGACCATGGGCGCGGCCAACCTGATCGAAAGCTTCGGCACCGAAGAGCAGAAACAGCGCTTCCTGCAACCGATGATCGACGGTCGCTTCTTCGGCACCATGGCCCTGACCGAGCCCCACGCGGGCTCATCCCTGTCGGATATTCGTACACGCGCAGAACCTGCGGCTGACGGCACCTATCGGCTCAAGGGCAACAAGATCTTCATCTCCGGCGGCGACCATCCGCTATCGGAAAACATCGTGCACATGGTGTTGGCCAAACTGCCGGATGCACCGGCCGGGGTGAAGGGTATCTCGCTGTTTATCGTGCCCAAGTTTCTGGTCAATGATGACGGCAGCCTCGGCGCGCGCAACGATGTGCTGCTGGCCGGGCTGTTTCACAAGATGGGCTGGCGGGGCACCACGTCCACCGCGCTGAATTTCGGCGATAACGGTAACTGCGTCGGCTATCTGGTGGGCAAGCCGCATCAGGGCCTGAGCTGCATGTTCCAGATGATGAACGAGGCACGTATCGGCGTCGGCATGGGTGCGGTGATGCTCGGTTATGCCGGCTATCTGTATTCTTTGGAATACGCCCGCGAACGCCCGCAAGGCCGCCTGCCCGACAGCAAGGACCCCGCCACCGCGCCGGTGTCGATCATCCAGCACGCCGATATCAAACGCATGCTGCTCACGCAAAAAGCCTACGTGGAGGGCGCCTTCGACCTGGGCCTGTACGCCGCACGGCTGTTCGACGACACCACCACGCTGGACACCGAAACCGAGCGCAAGCAGGCCCACGAACTGCTCGACCTGCTCACGCCCATCGTCAAATCCTGGCCGTCCGAGTTCTGCCTCAAGGCCAACGAACTGGCGATCCAGATCCTCGGCGGCCACGGCTACACCCGAGAATACCCGGTGGAGCAGTACTACCGTGACAACCGCCTGAACCCCATTCATGAAGGCACTCACGGCATCCAGTCCCTGGACCTGCTCGGGCGCAAACTGGCGCAGAACGGTGGCGCGGGGCTCAAGCAACTGATCCGCCTGATCGCCGAAACCGCTGCGCGGGCACAGAAATACCCATCACTCACAGCCTTGAGAACACCTCTGGAACAGTTGGTGGCGCGCCTGCAGGACGTCACACTGGGACTGCTGACGGATCTCGCCCAAGGCCAGGTCAACAGCAGCCTGGCGAACTCGGCGCTGTATCTGAAGGTGTTCGGGCACACTGTGATTGGCTGGCGCTGGCTGGAACAGGCAATTCACGCCGAAGAAGGGCTGGCCTTGGGCAATGCGGCGGATGTGGCCTTTTATAAAGGCAAACTCCAGGCCGCCCGTTACTTCCTGACCTGGGAAGTACCGGGCTGCCATCATGAACTGGCGATTCTGGAGGCACGTGATGATACGTGCCTGGGGATGCAGGATGCGTGGTTCTAAGGCTGGATCGCCTTGGAAATCACTTCGACCGTGGCGCTGACTTGCTCTTGGTAACGGTCGAGTTCCTGTTGATGGGCCTGCTGCATTTCGATCTGCTCGGCGCACAGGTTCAGCGCCGCCAGCACCAGTAATTTGTCACCGATCAGGGTCGGGTACTTTTTCTTGGTGGTGGCCAGGGAAGCCTTGAGCATGGTCACGGCGTGCATCAGGGTTTTATCTTCCCCGACCGGCGCCTTGATCGAGTAATCCTCTCCGAGAATCGAAACGACCTTTATCCCTTCATTCATGCGCTGACAGGACCTGCGCTCACGCGCTCAACCAACGCCTGAATACGCGCCGCGGTGGCGCCGTGCTTCTCTTCCTGTTCCATCAGGCTCAGTTGCAGGCTGTCGTTCTCATCCTTGGCGCTGGCGAGTTCGGCCTTGAGGGATTGATTGGCGCCCAACAGGTCCTGGTTTTGCTGTACCAGGTCGTTGACCAGTTGTTCCAATTGGCTGAGGGATGCTTCTAACATTTTGATTTCTCTGGCTTTTTCAAAGGGCGGTGACGATAAAGAAAAATCACCTCGGATGCCAGGGTTATCCCCGGCGCGCGGCCCGCTTTTTAAGGGCCGGGCCACACTTTCGAGCCTTAGTGACTGCATTTCCCCCATCTGGTTCCTGAAACCGTAAAACCCCTGGTCGGGCGCTTGCGTCTCCAACTGACTGTACTCAGTTAAAAATGTGCCAGAGGGCCTTGCCCCTCCCACATTTGGATCCATGCGAATCAGGAAAAGCTTTTTGACAGCGCAGCAATTCAACAGGTTAGAATCGCTGGCACGCAGACTGCATGGTCAGCCTGCGCCCTGTCTTGTTTGCTTATGGAGTACTGCCTTTGAATGCGACGACCATCAACAGCCTGTTCTTGATCGGCGCGTTGCTGGTGAGTGCGAGCATTCTGGTGAGTTCTCTTTCGTCGCGCCTGGGCATCCCGATCCTGGTGATCATCCTGGGCGTGGGCATGCTGGCCGGTGTCGATGGTGGCGGCATCATCTTCGATAACTACCCGACCGCTTACCTGGTGGGCAACCTGGCACTGGCCGTGATTTTGCTCGACGGCGGCTTGCGCACCCGGGTAGCGAGTTTTCGCGTGGCGCTCTGGCCGGCGTTGTCGCTGGCCACGGTGGGGGTGTTGATTACCACCGGCCTCACCGGCATGGCGGCGGCGTGGCTGTTTAATCTCAACATCATCCAGGGTTTGCTGATCGGCGCCATCGTCGGCTCCACCGACGCCGCGGCGGTGTTCTCGCTGCTCGGCGGCAAGGGCCTGAACGAACGGGTCAGCGCCAGCCTGGAAATTGAATCCGGCAGCAACGACCCGATGGCGGTGTTCCTCACCGTGACCCTGATCGACATGCTCGCCAGCGGCCAGACCGGCCTGCACTGGAGCCTGCTGACCCATCTGGTGCGCGAATTCGGCATCGGCGGCATCGTCGGCCTCGGCGGCGGCTGGTTGATGCTGCAGATGGTCAACCGCATCAATCTGGCCAACGGTCTCTACCCGATCCTGGTGATCGCCGGCGGCCTGTTCGTGTTCGCCCTGACCAACGCCCTGCACGGCAGCGGCTTCCTCGCCGTGTACCTGTGCGGCCTGGTGATCGGCAACCGCCCGGTGCGCAGCCGTCATGGCATTTTGCATATGCTCGACGGCATGGCCTGGCTCGCGCAGATCGGCATGTTCCTGGTGCTGGGCCTGCTGGTCACCCCCCATGATTTGCTGCCAATCGCCCTGCCGGCGCTGGGCCTGGCGCTGTGGATGATTCTGTTTGCGCGACCGCTGTCGGTACTGGTCGGCCTGCTGCCATTCAAAGCGTTCCACGGCCGCGAAAAAGCCTTTATCGCCTGGGTCGGCCTGCGCGGCGCGGTGCCGATCATTCTGGCAGTGTTCCCGCTGATGGCCGGGCTGCCCCATGCACAGCTGTATTTCAACCTGGCATTCTTTATCGTGCTGGTGTCACTGCTGGTGCAGGGCACAAGCCTGCCGTGGGTGGCGAAGTTGTTGAAGGTCACGGTACCGCCGGACCCCGCGCCGATCTCCCGCTCCGCCCTGGAAGTGCATGTCACCAGTGAGTGGGAACTGTTCGTCTACCGCCTGGGCGCGGAAAAATGGTGCATCGGCGCGGCCCTGCGCGAGCTGAAAATGCCCGAAGGCACGCGTATCGCCGCCCTGTTCCGTGGTCAGCAACTGCTCCATCCGTCGGGTAGTACGGTGCTGGAAGTCGACGATCTGCTCTGCGTGATCGGCCACGAACACAACCTGCCGGCCCTGGGCAAACTGTTCAGCCAGGCACCGCAACGCGGCCTCGATCTGCGCTTCTTCGGCGACTTCGTCCTCGAAGGCGACGCCCAGCTGGGCGCGGTGTCGGCATTGTATGGCCTCAAGCTCGAAGGGATCGACCCGGACATGCCGTTGAGCCGTTTCATCACCCAGAAAGTTGGCGGCGCGCCGGTGGTCGGCGACCAGGTGGAGTGGAACAACACCATCTGGACCGTCGCGGTCATGGACGGGAACAAGATCGGCAAAGTGGGCGTCAGATTCCCCGAAGGAAGTCGCCCGGGCCCCGGACTCTTCCTCTAAACTGCGGAGCGACGCCACGCTCCCGACTCTTCACCTTGCTCAATCGGTCTCTATGCCAACCCTGCGCACATTTCTCGCCACCGCCCTGCTGGGCCTGACTCTCTGTGTCGGCAACGTCTACGCCGCCGACCCGCCCAGCGCCGACGCCATCCAGCAAACCCTGGACAAGCTGCCCGACCGCAAACTGCCCGACGCCGACATGAAGGCGCTGCAAACCATCCTGCAGCAGACCCTGACGTACCTGGGCAACCAGCAGGATTACGAACAGCGTCTCGCCGACGTCAAGCGCCAGCTGGAAGATGCCCCGCGCCAGACCAGCGAAAACCAGCGCGAGCTGACCCGGCTCAAGGCCACCAAAGTCATCCCGGTAGCCCAGCGTTACGCGACGCTGCCGATACCGCAGCTGGAACAACTGCTGGTGCAGCGCAGCACCCAGCAAGGCGACCTGCAAAAAGAGCTGGCCGACGCCAACAGCATGACCATCGCCGCGCAGACCCGCCCCGAGCGTGCGCAGACCGAAATCAGCAGCAGCCAGGCGCGCATCCTGCAGATCAACGCGACCCTCAAGGCCGGCAAGGACAATGGCAAAACCCTCAGCGGCGACCAACGCAACCAGTTGAACGCCGAGCTGGCAGCCCTCAACGCCTTGATCCCGCTGCGCCGCCAGGAACTGGCCGGCAACAGTCAACTGCAAGACCTGGGCAACAGCCAGCACGACCTGATCCAGGAAAAAGCCGCGCGCCTGGAACAAGAGATCCAGGACCTGCAAAACCTGATCAACCAGAAACGCCTGGCCCAGTCCCAGCAGACAGTCACGCAGCAGTCCATCGAGGCGCAGAAGTCCGGCGGCAGCGCCATCCTGGCCACGGAAAGCGCAGAGAACCTGAAGCTCTCCGACTACCTGCTCAAAAGCACCGACCGGCTCAACGAGCTGACCCAGAAAAACCTGCAGACCAAGCAGCAACTGGACACGGTGACCCAGAACGACGCGGCACTGGACGACCAGATCAACGTGCTCAGGGGCAGCCTGCTGCTCTCCAAGATTCTGTATAAGCAAAAACAGGCACTGCCGCGCCTCACGGTGGATCGCGACCTGGCCGACGACATCGCCAACATTCGCCTGTACCAGTTCGAGGTCAACCAGAAACGCGAGTTGATCAGCTCCCCCAGCGCTTATGTGGATAACCTGCTGGCCAACCAGCCGCCGGATGACGTGACCCCGCAACTGCGCCGCACCTTGCTGGAACTGGCGATTACCCGCAGTGACTTGCTGGAGCGCCTGAGCCGTGAGCTGAGCGCGCTGCTCAACGAATCCATCACCCTGCAACTGAACCAGAAACAACTGCTGAGCACCGCCACCACCCTGCGCGCGACGCTCGATGAACAGATGTTCTGGATCCCCAGCAACAAGCCGCTGGACACAGAATGGCTGGAAACGGTGCCGGCGCATCTGAGCAAGCAAGTCACCAGCCTGCCGTGGGCCTCCAGCGTCAGCGAACTGTATGACGGCCTCACCCAGCGCCCGCTGCTGTTCCTGCCGTTGCTGCTGTTGATCGGCGCCCTGCTGTGGCGACGCAAGGCGCTGTACCAGCGGTTGAGCAAGGTTCACCTGGACATCGGCCACTTCAAGCGCGACAGCCAGTGGCACACGCCGCAGGCCATCCTGATCAATATCCTGCTGGCCCTGCCGGTGTCCCTGGGCCTGGCCTTGTGCGGCTATGCGCTGCAGATCGACGCCCGCGGGCAAAACGCCAACCTGGGTTCCGCCCTGCTGCAACTGGCCCAGGCGTGGCTGGTGTTCTACACCGCCTACCGGATTCTCGCCCCAGGTGGCGTGGCCGAACTGCATTTTCGCTGGGAAAAACCCCAGGTTGAATTCCTCCAGGGCTGGGTGCGCAAGCTCGGGCTGGTGGTACTGGCCCTGGTCGCCGTGGTGGCGGTTGCCGAGCATCAGCCGGCGGCGCTGGCCGATGACGTGCTGGGCATCGGCGTGGTGCTGACCTGTTATGCGCTGATGGCTTGGCTGCTGGGCCGCCTGTTGCTGAACAGCCCTACCCACGAAAAAGCCTCACTGTTTCGTAAAGCCATGGGCCTGCTGTTTACCGCGCTGCCCGTCGCACTGTTTATCGCCGTGTGCTTCGGCTACTACTACACCGCTCTCAAGCTCAGCGACCGTCTGATCAACACCCTGTACCTGCTGATGTTCTGGCTGGTGGCCGAAGCCACCTTCGTGCGCTGGCTGAGCGTCGCCGCACGGCGCCTGGCCTACGCGCGCGCCCTGGCCAAACGCCAGGCAGCCAAGGAAGCCGGTGAAGGTGAAGCAGTGGTTGAAGAACCGACCCTGGACATCGAAAAGGTCAATGAACAATCCTTGCGCCTGATCCGCCTGGCCCTGCTCGGCGGTTTTATCGCCGCGCTGTACTGGGTGTGGTCGGACCTGATCTCAGTGTTTTCCTACCTGGATAACGTCACGCTGTACGAATACACCAGCGGTACCGGTGCGAATATCAGCATGGTGCCCATCAGCATCGGCGACTTTCTGGGCGCGCTGATCATCATCGGCATCACCTTCGCCCTGGCGCGCAACCTGCCCGGCTTGCTGGAAGTGCTGGTGCTGTCCAAGCTCGACCTGGCCCAGGGCAGCGCCTACGCCACCACCACGTTGCTGTCCTACGTGATTGCCGGCGTGGGTTTTGTGTCCACGCTGTCCACCCTCGGCGTGAGCTGGGACAAGTTGCAATGGCTGGTGGCCGCGCTGTCGGTGGGCCTGGGCTTCGGCATGCAGGAGATCTTCGCCAACTTCATCTCCGGCATCATGATCCTGTTCGAACGCCCGGTGCGTATCGGCGACACCATCACCATCGGCAACCTGTCGGGCACGGTGAGCAAGATCCGCATCCGCGCCACCACCATCACCGACTTCGACCGCAAGGACATTATTGTCCCGAACAAGACGTTCATTACCGGGCAACTGATCAACTGGTCGCTGACCGACACCATCACCCGCGTCACCCTCAAACTCGGCGTGGATTACGGCTCCGACCTGGACCTGGTGAAGGAATTGTTGCTCAAGGCTGCCAGGGAAAACCCACGGGTGCTCAAAGACCCCGAGCCTCACGTGTACTTCCTCAACTTCGGCGAAAGCACCCTCGACCACGAACTGCGCATGCACGTACGTGACCTGGGTGACCGCAACCCGGTGCTGGACGAGGTCAACCGCTACATCAACCGTGAATTCAAGAAGCAGCACATCAACATCTCGTTCCGACAGATGGAGGTGTACCTCAAGAACATGCACGGCCAAGAGTACAAACTGGTCCCGGTCGAGGATGATCGCAAGACCATCGCCGGCCCCACCCAGGAGCAGGACGCACCCGAACCGCCTGCCGGAAAAGTCGCGGATGCACCGGAGCCACCACCGAGCAAACTCGACTAACGCGCCTATCCCCAGCAGAATGCTCGGACATTCTGCTGGAGATGGCCGGTGAAAGCCCTCGACGAACTGACCTTCGACAACCGCTTCGCACGCCTGGGCGACGCGTTCTCAACCCACGTCCTGCCCGACCCCCTCGATGAGCCGCGCCTTGTCGTGGCGAGCGAGGCCGCCATGGCCCTGCTCGACCTCGACCCGGCGGTGGCTGAAACGCCGGTATTCGCCGAGCTGTTTGGCGGTCACAAACTGTGGGCCGAAGCCGAGCCGCGCGCGATGGTCTATTCCGGGCATCAATTCGGCGGCTACACCCCGCAACTCGGCGATGGCCGTGGGTTGCTGCTGGGCGAGGTGTATAACGAAGCCGGCGAACATTGGGACCTGCACCTCAAGGGCGCCGGGATGACCCCGTACTCGCGGATGGGCGATGGCCGCGCGGTGCTGCGCTCTTCGATTCGTGAATTCCTCGCCTCCGAAGCGCTGCATGCGCTGGGTATTCCCACCAGCCGCGCCTTGTGCGTGATCGGCTCCAGCACGCCGGTATGGCGCGAGAAACAGGAGCGCGGCGCGATGGTGTTGCGCCTGGCGCCCAGCCATATCCGCTTCGGACATTTCGAATATTTTTACTACACCAAGAAATCCGAACAGCAGGCCGAACTGGCCGAACACGTCTTGAACCTGCATTACCCCGAATGCCGCGAACAGCCCGAGCCGTATCTGGCGATGTTCCGCGAAATCGTCGAGCGCAACGCCGAACTGATCGCCAAGTGGCAGGCCTACGGTTTCTGCCATGGCGTGATGAACACCGACAACATGTCGATCCTCGGCATCACCTTCGACTACGGGCCGTATGCGTTTCTGGATGATTTCGACGCGCACTTCATCTGCAACCATTCGGATCACGAGGGGCGTTACTCCTTCAGCAACCAGGTGCCCATCGGCCAATGGAACCTCAGCGCGTTGGCCCAGGCGCTCACGCCGTTTATCAGCGTCGACGCCTTGAAGGAAGCCCTTGGCCTGTACCTGCCGTTCTACCAGGCCCACTACCTGGACCTGATGCGCCGCCGCCTGGGGCTGACCACGGCCGAAGAAGACGACCAGAAATTGGTGGAGCGCCTGCTCAAGCTGATGCAGAACAGTGGCGTGGATTACACGCTGTTCTTCCGCCGTTTGGGGGATGAATCGGCGGCGTTGGCCGTGGCACGGCTGCGCGATGACTTTGTCGATAGGGCCGGGTTTGATGCCTGGGCCGAGCAGTACAAGGAACGTGTCGCACGGGACGGGGAATACAGCGAAGTGCAGCGCCGTGAGCGGATGCACGCGGTCAACCCGTTGTACATCCTGCGCAACTACCTGGCACAGAACGCTATCACCGCTGCTGAGTCAGGCGATTACAGCGAAGTGCGGCGGTTGCATGAGGTCCTTTCCAAGCCGTTTGAGGAACAAGCGGGAATGGAGCAATACGCACAGCGGCCGCCGGATTGGGGCAAGCATTTGGAGATTAGTTGTTCGTCGTGACGGGAAATATCCAGAAATAAAAACCGGACGCGCCTGACATCATTGAACATCGCTTCGCCTTAAGGTCGCCTTGTTGCAACCACGCAACAAACCTTAAGCAGATATGAAATACGGAGGTGCGTCATGGGCGTCGATGTTCCGAACCTGGAATCGGTGTGCGATCACGCTACACCCGATAAATATTCCGCTGTTCGTCTACATATGGACCTGTCCTTTCCTCATCGCGAGCTGTCCCAAGTCAACCATTGGCTGGAGCAGCGCGCTTGGAAGGAACTTGAGCTGTTTTTGATCGAGCGATACCCACAGCACAGGGAAGTGATAACGCTATGGCTCGAAGGCAGCCAGGCCAGAGCTGAGGCTAACGAGCCAATCACTACTCTACGCGCAGTGAACACGTAGCAATGACACGGAGGGATTGGAGCATCACCCAGTGACAACAGCCCTTAAAGTAGTAATGGCCAGAACACTGATCAGCGCTGTTGTATTCGATGCTTTGGTCCCTCTTTCCCCGTTTATAGCCCAAGACCTGAATGTGTCGGCGGCTTACTTTCAAAGCATGCTCGCTCTTTGCCTCGCTGTTTTCGCCTTGAGTCAGTTGCTCTCAACGCCTTTAATCAACCGAGCAGGCGCCTCACTCAGTCTAGCCACCGGCTCAACACTGGTTGCGCTTTTATGCTTGGCGACGACTTTCACCGCAAGCCGCTCGATGCTTTCAATCGCCCTTATTGCAATGTTTGCGGCCAACGCCCTGGCAACTACAGCCTCGCGCTTATGGCTTCACCAGCACCTGGGTCAGACGAAATTTCAAAGTACGACGGCTTACCTGTACGTCGGCATCAGCGTACTTGCTGCGTTGGGTCCGCTGGTACTGATGCTTTCAGCCTCAGCCTGGGGTTGGAGAGGGGTAATGGGCACGCTGGCGGGAGGGCTTCTAGTTGTCAGCCTCTGGCTTTTCTTCCAGCGCACAGAAGAGCCCAGGAATCCACTCGGCTCAACTGCAGCTACCGCCCTTTGGAGGCAGTCGAGGTTCGTCAGCGCATTGCTGATGGGCATATTGATTCAAAGCGCCTTTACCCCGTTAAACCTCAGCAAGGCATTCATCCTTGACGGTGTATTTCAGTTATCTACATCGACCATTGGGGCGATCCTTTCAGCCTGGGCAGCGCTGGTTGCTTCGGCATTTTTTGCCGCAGGCAAAGCGGTCGCGTATTTTACCGAGGCGCAGCGTCTCAAAGTGGGCTTGCTCGTTCAGGGCCTAGGTGCCATAGGAATGGTTGCGGCATGGTTTCAATACGATTTGAGCCTGTACCTGTTTGCCGCTGCGTCGACCAGTTTCGCCTTTTGCATTCTGCTGCCGTTAACCATTGCCCGTGCACTAGACGTAGCACCTTCGCAGCAAGCTGGAGCCTCGGCTGTGTTTGGAAGCGTCACAGTCGCCACCGCTGGATTGACCACAGGGTTGGGCGCTCAGATGCATGCGTCATTATTTTTTATATTGATGCTTGTCCTGGGTGTATGCGCACTGGGGCTCCTACTGCTCAATTTTATTCACCCCGGTGTATCGAATTGTCCTTCGCAAGGAGCCGCACCATGAAATGTTCCGACATCCCGACAAAACTAATAAGCGACACCCGCTTGCGCCTCCTGGCGCCGGTGCTGGATAAAGCCGCTGACATGCACCGGCTGATCGTCTACTTCAGCCAGCCCCATACCGACTTTCTGGCGTGGGCCAACGGCAGCAACCGCTTGGAAGATGCCCGCGCCAATATGCAAACGGCTGTGGATAACTTCAAAACCGTTCAAGGTGGCGCAACGTTGCGGTTTTGAGTACGAGGCGGTGCTTTCCAATACACAGATCGATAACGCAGGGGTAGTGGACGACGCCTGTGTTTATTTATTCACAGGCGCCTCATCTAGATAAAGGTTTCCACTGACACTCCAAAGCGCTCAGCCAGCCAGTGAATCTGATGCAGGTTGAGTCGACGTTTACCGCTAAGGATTTCAGAAACAGCGGACTGCGGACCAACTCCCGGCAAATCGCTCTGGGTCAGACCGTGCTCTCGCATCATTGAACGCAACACATCGACACCACTGGCAACCGGCATCGGCCAGTGCTCATGATCGTAGCCTTCAATCCAGTCACCAATAATATCCACCAGCCCCATTAGTGGGTGAGCTTCGTCTTCGCCCACGATATCCAGTAATTTATCGAGTGCCGCGACCAAAGCGTCATAGTCGTGCTCAGTTCGAGGCCTGCTTAACAACGGAGAAACAAAGGGCCAGTATTCAATAGCCAGTTTTAGATCGTCGTTCATGCTTCATCCTTTTGATCTGATCTTGATAAATCTTGTTGTCGACTCCAGATTGAATCCATTGGCCACCCCCAGGAGCCCCGGATGTCCGAACCTCTTGTAATCCCCTGCCCTCACTGCAACGGCCTCAACCGCATCCCCGACGAACGTCTGGGTGACGCGCCCAAGTGCGGGCGTTGCAAGCAACCCGTGTTGCTGAACAAACCTTTTGAATTGAAACAAGGCGACTACGCCAGCCAGATCAAGGGCGACCTGCCGTTGCTGGTGGATGTGTGGGCCGACTGGTGCGGGCCGTGCAAGTCGTTTGCCCCAGTGTTTGAACAGGCGGCTGGGCAGCTTGCGGGCAAGTGCCGGCTGGCCAAGCTCGACAGTGAGGCCAACCAGCAGTTGTCGGGACAATTGGGGATTCGTTCGATCCCCAGTTTGATTCTGTTCAAGAATGGCCGCGAAGTGGCGCGCCAGAGCGGGGCGTTTCCGTTGCCGCAGTTGATGAGTTGGTTGCGTAGCCAGGGCGTGTAACCCGGACCCTGAGAACAGTGCTGGAGGGGGCTTGCTCCCGGCATAGGTGTATCAGTGACACATAAGTGCCTGACACTCTGCCATCGGGAGCAAGCTCCCTCCCACATTTTGACCGCGTTTTACCGTGGGGATAGCGGCGTTTCGCGGTCCATCATCTGGCCGACGAGCATGATGCCCAGCTCACTCAATTGGTGGATGGCCAAGGCCACATCGCGGTGTTCGCCGCTGAGGTCGTTGGACAGGTTGAGCAATAGGGTTCTCACGGAAGAGAAGGTTTCGTAGCTGTTGAGGATGAGGGTTTCGGTGGGGAGGTTGGGTGCAACGGTGAAAAGATTCGAATGAGCTTCAAACATGTTCTTTGTTCTCTGATAGGGCCTCGACCTTTTGCTACTAAACAAAGGGTGGCGGCTGTACGCAGGTTAGTAGACCGGAGAACAAAGCAAAGACCGGCGCACCCGCAAGTGCCCTGCGCACAGCCACCATCAAGCTGTGCACCTACTTTGTCTGAAGGGCTACTAAACCCGATCACTGAACATTCAGTGACCGGAGAACCTTAAGAGAAGCCCATCCAGACGCACAAGCCGGCCGATTCTGGCTTAGCTGTAGGCATTGAGACAAGGCACAGGGTCTATTGCCAGACCCTTCCTACAGCTTCTGTGGGACAAATCCATCTCCCCTCCCACAGGTTTTTGTGTCGTCGGCCAAATCAGCCGTTTTCCAGCAGGTTATGCAACTCCACAAACTGCTGCGTCAGCTTATGCCGTGGGTCCAGGTGGATCAGCGGCTTGCTCTCCTGGTGCGACTCGCGCATGCGCACCGAACTGGCCAGGTACACCGGCAACACCGGCAGGCCTTCGGCAATCAGTTCATCGAGTATCTGTTGCGGCAGGCTCGCACGGGCCTGGAACTGGTTGACCACGATGCCTTCCACTTCCAGGCCTTCGTTATGGTCGTCCTTCAACTCTTCGATTTCCGCCAGCAGGCCATACAGCGCCTGGCGCGAGAAACTGTCGCAATCAAAGGGGATCAACACGCGATCAGCGGCAATCAACGCCGAAACCGCATAAAAATTCAACGCTGGAGGCGTGTCCAGATAGATTCGGTCGTAATCCTCGCCCAGCTCATCGAGCAGCTTTCGCAGCTTGTTGATCTTGTGCTTGGCCTCAAGCTTGGGTTGCAGGTCAGCCAATTCCGCCGTGGCGGTAATCACATGCAGGTTATCGAACGGCGTTTCGTAGATATCCACCTTGTTCTTCTTCGAAAACGGCCCGGAAGACAGGGTTTGCTTGAAAAAATCCGCGATCCCCATGGGGATGTCGTCGCCGGTCAACCCGGTGAGGTACTGGGTAGAATTGGCTTGTGCATCGAGGTCCACCAACAGGGTTCGATAGCCTTCGCTGGCGCTGACCGCCGCCAGGTTGCAGGCGATGCTGGACTTGCCCACGCCGCCTTTCTGATTGAACACCACACGCCGCATGGAAAAACCTCCGTGTATCAATAATTGTCCGAGTGTAGAGGGCAAAAGCGCCTGTTAGCTACCTCGTTCATCGATGCATCGCTGCAATAAAGTCAGGTCACGTACAGGTGAACAGGAACGGTCCGACAATCCAACCCGACCTTGGGTAAAGGACAATCTGTAAATTCCTCCCACTATTTTGTAATCAGCCGTGAACAATTATTTACCAAAGTTTGCTAGAACCCCACGGCACCGGGATAATGCGCGCCATTCGGCGATTGCTCCCTGTCCCGGTATTCGGGGCCAAACGCTGCACATGGAAGCCCGCAGGGGCGGGATAACTTCTCAGTGATCAACTTCAACATCGCCCAATGGCGCGCCTGGGCCCCTGGCCTGGAGAGTGCGGACGACTGGCACGCCTGGTGCCAGGCCCCGGTGTCGCTGCCCGCCAGCGAAGCCTCGCCCGACGTGTCGTTCTTGCCAGCCATGCAGCGCCGCCGCCTGAGCCGTCTGGCGCGCATGGCCTTCAGCGTGGGCTGGCCGCTGGCCGAGGGCTTGGCGGATCTGCCGCTGGTGTTTATTTCCCGGCATGGCGAAACCCCGCGCACCCTCGACATCCTCAGCGATCTGGCCAACGACCAGCCGTTGTCGCCGACCCAGTTCAGCCTGTCGGTGCACAACGCGGTGATTGGCCTGTGGTCGATCCTGCGCAATGAAACCAGCGAAATGACTGCCCTCGCCGCCGCCGGCGACGGCCTGGAACACGGCGTGCTTGAGGCCGCGGCGCTGCTCAACGAAGGCGCGCCCGCGGTATTGCTGGTGATCACCGAAGAACAACCACCCGAAGCCTATGCCAACTGGATCGTCGATGTGCCCTTCCCCTACGCCCTTGGCCTGCTGCTGACATCAGGCGACGAGTGGCAACTGGAACTCACCCCCGGCACTGTCCAACCCACTCGAACCCAGTGGCCCCACGCCCTGAACCTGCTGCGCACCCTGCTCACCGAACAGGGCGCCTGCCAACATGCCTGGAAGAACCGCGTATGGAACTGGCAACGCAAGGCCTGACCGACAAACCACGGGACGCCTATTACTGGCGCCTGTTCGCCACCGCCGCCAGCTTCACGCTGTTCGGCTTCGGTGGGCTGTGCCTGCGTTTGCTGGTATTTCCATTACTCAGTTGCCTGCCGGGCAGCGCGGAAAAACATCAACGGCGTGTCCGCCACACCATCAGCAAACTGTTCTGGTTCTTTATCCGCATGATGTTTCGTGCCGGTGTGCTGACCTACAGCGTTGAAGGCGCGCAAAAGCTCGGTCGCCCCGGCCAGATGATCATCGCCAACCATCCATCGCTGATCGACGTCGTGTTCCTGATCGGCCTGATGCGCCAGACCAACTGCGTGGTCAAGCAGAGCCTGTTTCAAAACCCATTCATGCGTGGCCCGGTGCGCGACGCAGGCTACATCAGCAATGACGGCAGCGCGGACATGCTCGATGCCGCTGCAGACGCCCTGCGCGCGGGCCAGACCTTGATCATTTTCCCCGAAGGCACTCGCACCACACCCGGCGCGGCGCCTGCCTTTCATCGCGGTGGCGCCGCCATTGCACTGCGGGGTGCGACAATCATCACCCCCGTGGTGATCAAGGTCAGCCCCACCACGCTGACCAAGGCCGAACCCTGGTATCGCATCCCCAAACGCCGTTTTCACTTCAGTTTGCGCGTGGGTGCCGATATAGAACCACAGGCGTTCGCAACACTGGGGCCCGCGCCCCAGGCCTCACGCAAGCTCAACGATTACCTGCATGACTATTTTATTAAGGAGCTCGCCGAAGATGAGCGACCAACACAGCCTTGACCTTGAGCACAACATAAAGATGCTGATCATCGAGGCCCTGGGCCTGGAGGACATCAGCCCCGACGACATCGGCAGCGACCAAACCCTGTTCGGCGAAGGCCTGGGCCTGGATTCGGTAGACGCCCTGGAACTGGGCCTGGCAATCCAGAAAACGTACGGCATCAAGATCGATGCCGACGCCAAGGACACACGCAATCACTTCACCAACGTGGCCAGCCTTGCGGCGTTCGTCACGGCCAGACAGGCAGCTTGAGACCGGACCATGCAAACTCGTGACGATATTTTCAACACCCTGCGCGATGCCTTGGTGGAACTGTTTGAACTGCCCCAGGAGCGCGTCACCCTTGACGCCAACCTGTACCAGGACCTGGAAATCGACAGCATCGATGCCGTGGACCTGATCGACCATATCAAGCGCCAGACCGGCAAGAAAATCGCCGCCGAAGAGTTCAAGGCGGTGCGCACTGTGAACGACGTGGTTGAGGCGGTGTACCGTCTGGTCCAGCCCGCCGCATGAGCCGGCTGATCGGCCTTGGCCTGTTGTTGGCGGGGCTGTTGTACCCCTTTGCGGTGTATTACGGCACCGAACACTTTGCGCCATGGCAATTCGGCCTGTTGCTGGGCAGCCTGTGGCTGTTGCGCGCCTTCACCGGCGCACGCCGCCCCGGCAGCCGCTGGATGGCGTTGGCGGTGATCGTGTTCTGCCTGTTGCTGGCCTGGTTCGATAACCCGCATCTGCTGCGCTGGTACCCGAGCCTGGTCAGTGCGTTCATGTTGGCGCTGTTTGGGCTGAGCCTGAAATACGGCCCGCCGATGGTCGAACGCCTGGCCCGCATGACTGAACCGAACCTGCCTGCGAATGCGGTGGTGTATACGCGCCGGGTCACCGTGGTGTGGAGCGTATTTTTTCTGTGTAATGGCCTGCTCGCCGCCGCCCTGACCCTGTGGGCGCCGCTGAGCTGGTGGACGTTGTACAACGGCCTGATCGCCTACGGGCTGATGGGGCTGTTGTTTGCCGTGGAATGGCTGGTACGACAAAGGGTTCGAGGCCGCGTATGAATGGGTTGAAACTTGAGCACCTGCTGCTTGAGCCGCTGCAACAACGCAGGGTCACGACCGAGCCTGCGATGAATCACGCCCAGCTGTGGGAATATTCCCTGAGCCTGGCGGCCGGCCTGCAAGCGCGCGGCATTCAGCGCCTGGCGGTGTACCTGGAAGATGCCGGCAGCCTGGCGATCGCCCTGCTGGGGGCCTGGCGGGCCGGGGTCAGCGTGCTGCTGCCCGCCGATTTGCAAGCGCAAACCCGCCAACGCTGGGCCGATGCCGTCGACGCCTGGTTGACGGAAACGGCAGACCTGGAGGTGTTGTATCAAGCCCCCTTGAGCCCGGCCGCGCTCGACCTCGACACTTGCCAACTAAGCCTGTGTACGTCCGGCTCCAGCGGCGAACCCAAGCGCATCGACAAGACCCTGCGCCAGTTGGCCAACGAAGTTCAAGCCCTTGAGACGCTGTGGGGCGCCGACCTCAAGGATGCGTGCATCATCGGCAGTGTCGCCACCCAGCATATCTATGGTCTGCTGTTCCGCGTGCTGTGGCCGCTATGTGCCGGGCGCACCTTCGTGCGCAAGCAACTGGCCTTCCCCGAAGATTTGCAACGCGCCAGCCGCGAGCACGCGCAGTTCGCCTGGGTGGCGAGCCCGGCGCTGCTCAAGCGCATGGGCGACAACCTCGACTGGCCCGCGCTGAGCCAGGTGTCACGGGTGTTTTCCTCCGGTGGCGCGCTGCCGATCGAAGCGGCCGGCAGCTTGTATGATCGCTTGCACCAATGGCCGACGGAAATCCTCGGCAGCTCGGAAACTGGCGGTATCGCCTGGCGCCAAGGCGCGCAACCCTGGCAGCCGTTTGCCGATGTGCAACTGAGCCAGGATGCCGACGGCGCCCTGCGCATCGCTTCGCCCTACCTGCCCGCCGGGCATATCGAGCACACCGCCGATGCGGCGCGCATCCATGCCGATGGCCGCTTCGAACTGCTCGGCCGCCTGGATCGCATCGTCAAGCTGGAAGAAAAACGCATCTCCCTGCCCATGCTCGAACAGGCGCTGATGACTCACCCGTGGGTCGCTGAAACGCGCCTGGGCGTGGTGCAGGAAAACCGCGCCTCCCTCGGTGCGCTGGTGGTATTGAGCGCCGCAGGCCTGCATGCGCTGCGCAACCAGGGCCGGCGCAGCCTCACCCAGTCCCTGCGCCAGCACCTGAGCCAACATTGCGAAGCCCTGGCGCTGCCGCGTCGCTGGCGTCTGCTGCGCCAACTGCCGCTGAATGCCCAGGGCAAACTGCCCCAGGCCGATATCGAAGCCCTGTTGCTGGCACCACGGCCCAAGGCGCCGGAAGTGCTGGAGCAGGCCGAAACCGATGGCGAATGGACCTTGCAACTCAGCGTTCCGCCGGACCTGGCCTACTTCAGCGGGCACTTCCCGGTCACCCCGGTGCTGCCGGGCGTGGTGCAGGTGGAATGGGCGTTCAACCTGGGCCAGCAACTGCTTGATCTGCCCACGACCTTTGCCGGCATGGAAGTGCTCAAGTTCCAGCAACTGGTGCGCCCCGGCGACACCGTTGAACTGCACCTGCGCTTCGACCGCGAACGCGGCAAGTTGTATTTCGCCTACCGCAACGGCGTTGCCGCCTGCTCCAGTGGCCGGATCCAATTGGTGACCGCGCATGCATAAGCTCTTGTGGCGAGGGAGCTTGCTCCCGCTGGAGTGCGCAGCACTCCCAACCCAGGCACTGCATCTTCCCAAGAGTATTTCGGTCGCCTGCATGGGGGCTGCTGCGCAGCCCGGCGGGAGCAAGCTGCCTCGCCACAAGGTGAGCGGTAATCTTGAGAAGGTCCATCATGCATAACCCCTGCGCCCTGATCCCGGTCTACAACCACGAGGCCTCCGTGCCCGCCGTGGTCAGCAGCCTGTTGACCAGTGGCTTGCCGTGCCTGCTGGTGGACGACGGCAGCAGCCCGGCGTGCGCGGCGGTGTTGGCGCAACTGGCAACCCTGGATAACGTCACCCTGCTGACCCTGCCCCACAACCAAGGCAAGGGCGCCGCCGTAATGGCCGGTTTTCGCGAAGCGGCGCGCCTGGGCTACAGCCACGCCTTGCAAGTGGACGCCGACGGCCAGCATGACCTGCGCGAAGTCGAGACCTTTATCGACACCTCGCGCCGACACGCCGACGCGATCATCTGCGGCTATCCCGAATACGACGACAGCGTGCCCAAAGGCCGCCTGTACGCGCGCTACCTGACCCACGTGTGGGTGTGGATCAACACGCTTTCGCTGCAGATCCGCGACTCGATGTGCGGCTTTCGCGTGTACCCGCTGGTGCCGGTGCTGGCGCTGATGGACTCGGCCTACATCGGCACGCGCATGGACTTCGACTCGGACATTCTGGTACGCCTGGCCTGGCGCAATCAGCCGATGCGCTGGCTGCCGACGCAGGTGCACTACCCCGCCGACGGCCTGTCGCATTTCCGGCTGTTGCGCGACAACGTACGCATCTCGGCCATGCACACTCGGCTGTTCTTCGGCATGCTGATCCGCGCGCCGATGATCCTGTGGCGACGGTGGCAGGCATGAACGACAGCACCAAGCACTGGGCCGACCGCGAAGAACGCGGCAGCTACCTGCTGATGAAGCTCACCGCCGTGGCCGCCAAGGTCCTCGGCCGCCGGCTGCTGAGCCCGGTGCTGTATGGCATCGTGCTGTACTTTTTCCTGTTCGGCCGTGCCGCGCGCCAGAGCGCCTGGGACTACCAGCGGCGCCTGGCCGAGTGGAGCGGGCGCGACGAGCTGCGCCCGAACCAGCGCAAAGTCTTCGGCCAGTTCATGGCCTTCGCCGACACCCTGCTCGACAAGCTCGACGTATGGAACGGCAAGCTGCGCATCGAGCAGATCGAAATCAACGACCCGGCCAAATTGCGCGGGCAACTGCGTGGCGGGCGCGGGCAGATGCTGGTCGGCGCACACCTGGGCAATCTCGAAGTGTGTCGTGCGCTGGCGGAGATCGGCGAACAAGTGACCATGAATGTGTTGGTGCACACCAAGCATGCCGAACGGTTCAACCGCTTGCTCGGTGAAGCCGGCGCGACCCATTTACGCCTGATCCAGGTCAGCGAGCTGGACCCGGCCACCATGCTGCTGCTCAGCCAGCGCCTGGACGACGGCGAATGGCTGGCGATTGCCGGTGACCGCGTGCCGCTGCATGGCGGTCGCACGGTGCGCGTGGATTTCCTCGGGCATGCTGCGGCGTTCCCCCAAGGGCCGTGGCTGCTCGCCGGCCTGCTCAAATGCCCGGTGAACCTGCTGATGTGCCTCAAGCGGCAGGGCCGTTATCACCTGACCATCGAGCCGTTTGCCGAATCGATCGAATGGAAGCGCAGCACCCGCGAACAGGTGATCGCTCAGTGGACCGCGCGCTACGCCGCTCGCCTGGGCCAGTTCTGCCTGCAAGCGCCTCAACAATGGTTCAACTTTTACCCTTTCTGGAAGACCGATGACGACGCATCTTGAGCCGGTAACCTTTGGCGAACGCCCTCTGCGCATCGAAGACGTGCTGGCCCTGGCCAACCGTCAGGCGCCCACGCAGTTGCAGGGCGATGCCGCGTATCGCCAGCGCATTGCCAAGGGCGCGCAGTTCCTCGACTCACTGCTGGACAAGGAAGGCGTGATCTACGGCGTGACCACCGGCTACGGCGACTCGTGCGTGGTGGCGGTGCCGTTGCAGCACGTCGAAGCGTTGCCGCGTCACCTGTACACCTTCCACGGCTGCGGGTTGGGCAAGCTGCTCGATGCCCAAGCCACCCGCGCCGTGCTCGCCGCGCGGTTGCAGTCGCTGTGCCACGGCGTGTCCGGGGTGCGCGTGGAACTGCTGGAGCGTCTGCATGCCTTCCTTGAGCATGATGTACTGCCGCTGATCCCGGAAGAGGGCTCGGTGGGTGCCAGCGGTGATTTGACGCCGCTGTCCTACGTGGCCGCGACACTGTCCGGCGAGCGCGAAGTGATGTTCCGTGGCGAGCGCCGCCAGGCCGCGGATGTGCACCGTGAACTCGGCTGGACGCCGCTGGTATTGCGCCCCAAGGAAGCCCTCGCGCTGATGAATGGCACCGCCGTAATGACCGGCCTCGCCTGCCTGGCCTTCGCCCGCGCCGATTACCTGCTGCAACTGGCCACACGCATCACCGCGCTCAACGTGGTGGCGCTGCAAGGCAACCCGGAACATTTCGACGAACGCCTGTTCGCCGCCAAGCCGCACCCGGGGCAGATGCAAGTCGCCGCGTGGCTGCGCCAGGACCTGGCCATCGACGCGCCCACCGCGCCGCTGCACCGCTTGCAGGACCGCTACTCGCTGCGCTGCGCGCCCCACGTGCTCGGTGTGCTGGCTGACAGCCTGAACTGGCTGCGGTCCTTCATTGAGATCGAATTGAACAGCGCCAACGACAACCCGATCATCGACGCTGAAGAAGAGCGCGTGCTGCACGGCGGGCACTTCTACGGTGGGCATATCGCCTTTGCCATGGACAGCCTCAAGACCCTGGTGGCGAACGTCGCCGACCTGCTGGATCGCCAGCTCGCGCTGCTGGTGGACGTGCGCTACAACCACGGCCTGCCGAGCAACCTGTCGGGCGCCCCGGCCGACCGCGCAATGATCAACCACGGCTTCAAGGCCGTGCAGATCGGCACCAGTGCCTGGACTGCCGAAGCCCTTAAAAACACCATGCCGGCCAGCGTGTTCTCGCGCTCCACCGAGTGCCATAACCAGGACAAAGTCAGCATGGGCACCATCGCCGCCCGCGATGCGATCCGCGTGCTGGAGTTGACCGAGCAGGTCGCCGCCGCCACCTTGCTCGCCGCCAACCAGGGTGTGTGGCTACGCGCCCAGGCCGAGGACCCGCGCCCGTTACCGCCCGCACTGGCCGCAATGCACGCAGCACTGGCCAAGGATTTCCCACCGGTGATCGAAGACCGCGCCCTGGAAGGCGAACTGCGCCTGTGCCTGCAACGCATCGCCGACCAACACTGGAGGCTGCATGCGTAGCCAAGGCGTATTGCACAGCGACACCGAAATCCTCGTGCCGTTTTTTGATATCGACACCATGAACGTGGTGTGGCACGGGCATTACGTGAAATACCTGGAAGTGGCGCGCTGCGCGCTGCTGGACAAGATCGGCCACAACTACACGGCGATGCTCGAAGCCGGCTACGCCTGGCCGGTGATCGACATGCAACTGCGCTACGTGCGCGGCGCCACCTTCGGCCAGACGATCAACGTGCGCGCCAGTCTGGTGGAGTGGGAGAACCGCTTGAAGGTCAACTACCTGATTACGGACCTGGCCAGCGGCGAACGCTTGACACGCGCCAGCACCGTGCAAGTGGCGGTCGAGATCGCCAGCCGCGAGATGCAGTTGGCCTCGCCCAAAGTGTTCATCGATGCCGTCGAAAGGGCCTTGTCATGAAACTGATCACCTTCCTCGGCGCACTGCTGCTGTCACTTCAAGCCCAGGCCTTCGACCTGCAACAACTGAGCGACCAGTTAGCCAAACCCAGCGTCATCCACGGCAGCTTCACCCAGGAAAAACACCTGCGCGCGCTACCGCAGCCGCTGGTCAGCAAGGGCACCTTTGTCCTCGCCAAGGACCACGGCCTGCTGTGGTTGCTCAAGACCCCGTTGCAACAGGACTACCGCATCAGCGCCCAGGGTATCGCCCGCCGTGACGCCAACGGCTGGCAACTGCTGCCGAACAAGAGCGCCGGGGCCGAGCAGAATCGTTTGTTCCTCGCCGTGCTGCAGGGCGACAGCAGCGGCTTGCAGCGTGACTTCGAACTGCAACTGCAGGGCGAGGCCACGCAGTGGAAGCTCACGCTGATCCCGCGTTCGATGTTGCTCAAACAGGTGTTCAACCAGATCAATATCGACGGTGGCGCGCTGGTGCACAGTATCGAACTGCTGGAAACCCAGGGCGACAGCACCCTGTTGCGCATGCAGGACAGCACCGCCGAGCAACCGTTAAGTGAAGCGGAGCAACACGACTTTGCCCAGTGAGCGCTTGTTGCCGCGCCTGTTCCTGATCCTGCTGGTGGCGGTGCTGGCCCTGGCCGGCTGGCAATGGCGCCATGGCGCGCCGCTGTCGGCCAACCTGATGGAGCTGGTGCCGGGCAGCACGCCGGATGCCCTGGAGCTGCTGGCCGAACAGCGCATGCAGGAGCCGCTCAACCGCGAGATGCTGGTGCTGGTGGGGCACACCGACCGCCAGCAAGCGGTGGCCGTGGCGCAACAACTGGGTGAGCGCTGGCAGGCCAGTGGCGTGTTTGAAAAGGTGCAGTGGAACCTGCAGGCCGACCTGCCGGCACTGCGCGAACAATTGCTGCGCGGCCGCCTGGCAATGCTCTCGGCCAAGGACCGCGAGCAACTGATCGAACAGCCCGACGCGTTTATCCAGCAACGCGTACAGTCATTGTTCGACCCCTTCACCGGCTTCAGCCTGGTGCCGAGCCAGGAGGACTGGCTGGGCCTGACCGGGCGCATCCAGAACAGCCAGCCGCAACGCGGCGCGGTGCAGTTGGATATCGGCAGCGGTGCATTGATCGCCGATGCCGACGGCAAAAGCTGGGTGCTGTTGCGCGCGCGCACCACCGGCAATGCCTTCGATATGAAACTGCCGCTGCAGGTGGCGGATTTGCTTCAGGCCAGTCGCGAACAAGCCGGCCAGCAAGGCGCACAGCTGCTGGCGGCCAGCGGTTTGCTCTACGCGGCCAACGGTCAGCGGCAGGCGACCCGGGAAATGACCTGGGTCGGCGGCGGCGCGACCGTGGGCATCCTGGTATTGCTGCTGCTGGCGTTCCGCCGCTGGCGGGTGTTGCTGGCCTTCGTGCCGGTGCTGGTGGGCATGCTGTTTGGCGCGGTGGCCTGCGTGGCGCTGTTCGGCCATATGCATGTGATGACCCTGGTGCTGGGTTCCAGCCTGATCGGCGTGGCGGTGGATTACCCGCTGCACTACCTGTCGAAAAGCTGGAGCCTCAAGCCGTGGCGCAGTTGGCCGGCGTTGCGCCTGACCCTGCCGGGGCTGAGCCTGAGCCTGGCCACCAGTTGCATCGGTTACCTGGCGCTGGCCTGGACGCCGTTCCCGGCGCTGACACAAATCGCCGTGTTCTCCGCCGCCGGCCTGGCCGGTGCCTACCTGTGCGCCGTGTGCCTGTTGCCGGCGCTGCTCAAGGGTGTCGAACTGCGCCCGGCACAATGGCCGTTGCGTATCGCCGAATGCCTGTGGTTGCTGCGTGAGGCCTTACTCAAGCGCGTCCCCAGCCCGGTGTTGCTGGCGCTGGTGCTGCTGTTCTGCGCCGGTGGCCTGTGGCAGTTGAACAGCAAAAACGATATCCGCCAGTGGATCGGCGCACCGCCGCAATTGCTGCAAGAAGCCCAGGCCGTGGCGCGCATTACCGGGTTCCAGCCCACCAGCCAGTTCTTCCTGGTGCGCGCCGAGAACCCGCAACAGTTGCTGGAGCGCCAACGTGCCTTGGGCCAGCGCCTGGATCAATTGGTGAACATGGATAAGCTCCAGGGTTACCTGGCGCTCACTCAACTGGTCAACCTGCCGGCCGAGCAGCAACAGCTGCGCGATGCCCTGAACACACTCGCGCCGCATTGGCAGCCGTTGCTGGACCTCGGCGTACCGGCCAGCGCCCTGCAAGCCGAAGTCGCACATCTGCAAGCGTTGCCCACCGAAGACATCGACGCCGCGCTGGCAGGTCCGTTGGCCGAACCCTGGCGCACGCTGTGGCTCGGCCCGGTGGACGGCGGCGTGGCGGCAATGGTCAGCCTGCAAGGTTTGAACAACCCGGCGCTGCTGCGCGTGCAGGCGGTGGACTTGCCCGGCGTGCAGTTGGTCGATCGCCTCGGTGATTTGAACCGCGTCTTCGCCGCCACGCAGATCAGCGCCGCCGAATTGAAACTGATGTCGTGTGGGTTGATCGTGCTGCTGTTGATTCTGCCGTTTGGCTTCAGCGGCGCCTTGCGCATCGTTGCCCTGCCCTTGCTGGCCGCGCTGTGCAGCCTGGCGAGCCTGGGTTGGCTGGGCCAGCCGCTGACGTTGTTCAGCCTGTTCGGTTTACTGCTGGTCACGGCGATCAGCGTCGACTACGCGATCCTGATGCGTGAACAGATTGGCGGCGCTGCTGTCAGCCTGTTGGGGACGCTGCTGGCGGCGCTGACGACGTGGTTGTCGTTCGGCCTGCTGGCGGTGTCCACTACCCCGGCGGTGAGTAACTTCGGTTTATCGGTGAGCCTGGGCCTGGCGTTCAGCTTTATGCTGGCGCCCTGGGCCGGTCATCGCAAACACGCCTTATGAATCTGATTATCGCCCATGCGGCAAGGAGCCCTCGTGCCCATAGTTGAAATGGAACGCCGCCAGGTCGTGGTGATCGGTGCCGGTCCGTCCGGCGCCATCGCCGCCGCGCTGCTCAAGCGTAAAGGGCATGATGTATTGATCATCGAGCGCCAGCATTTCCCGCGCTTCTCGATCGGCGAAAGCCTGCTGTCCCACTGCATCGACTTTATCGAAGAAGCGGGCATGCTCGACGCTGTGCAGGCGGCGGGCTTCCAGGTAAAAACCGGCGCGGCGTTCGCCTGGGGCGAGCGTTACAACGCCTTTGATTTCAGCGACACCTTCAGTAACGGCAAGCCGACGACCTTCCAGGTGCAGCGCGGTGAGTTCGACAAGTTGCTGGCCGACCAGGCCGCGCTGCAAGGCGTGGAGATTCGCTACGGCCAGACCATCGTCGGCGTGGACCTCAAGGGCGAAACCCGCTACCTGCACGTGCGCCGTGAGAACGGCAGCGAGTACCACCTCAAGGCCAAGTTCGTGCTCGACGCCAGCGGTTACGGCCGCGTGCTGCCGCGCCTGCTGGACCTGGAAGCGCCGTCGAACTTCCCGGTACGCCAGGCGGTGTTCACCCACATTGAAGACCGCATCGAACACCCGGGCTTCGATCGCAGCAAGATTCTTGTCACCACTCACCCGACGAAGCGCGATATCTGGTTCTGGACCATCCCGTTCAGCAACGGCCGCTGCTCGGTGGGGGTGGTCGCGGCCAAGGAGCATTTCGACGGTCGTGACACCGACCTCGACGCCTGCCTGCGCGGTTTTATCGACGAAACCCCGAGCCTGGCCGGCGTGCTGCAAAATGCTGTGTGGGACACCCCGGCGCGCACCATCGGCGGCTACTCGGCCAACGTCAAAACCCTGCATGGCCCGGGCTTCGCGCTGCTGGGCAATGCGGCGGAATTCCTCGACCCGGTGTTCTCGTCCGGCGTGACCATCGCCATGCGTTCGGCGAGCATGGCCGCGGGCCTGCTGGACCGTCAGCTCAAAGGCGAAACCGTGGACTGGCAAACCGAGTTTGCCGAGCCGTTGAAACGCGGCGTCGACACCTTCCGCTGCTACGTCGAAGGCTGGTACGCGGGCACCTTCCAGGACGTGATTTTCCATATAGGCGGCTCGCCAGAGATCAAGACCATGATCAGCTCGATCCTCGCCGGCTACGCCTGGGACGAACGCAATCCGTTCGTCAGCGAGCCCAAGCGGCGGCTGCGGATGTTGTCGCAGATTTGTGCGAGTGAACCGGTATGACGTCCCGGTACCTGAGTAAAAACTACGTCGAAGAAACCCGATTCGGCTTCTGGTTCCTGCGCAGCCACACCTGGCAGCATCATGTGTTGCGCGTGGCGATCAACGACCTGCGCAGCCTGTTCAGCGAGCCCCTGCCAGACGCGCCGGCGCTGCTGGACGCCGGATGCGGCCAGGGCAAGTCCTTCAAGCTGCTGCAGCAGGTGTTCGCGCCTGGGCGCCTGATCGGCGTGGACGCCGACCCGCACAGCCTGGAGATGAGCCGGGAGGAAGCGACCCGCCAACACCTGGCCGTCGAGCTGATCGGCAGCGATTGCGCCACCTTGGACCTGCCCGATGCCAGCGTCGACATTGTGTTCTGTCACCAGACCTTCCACCACCTGGTCGAGCAGCACCGCGCATTGCAGGAGTTCTACCGGGTGCTCAAGCCCGGCGGCTACTTGCTGTTTGCCGAGTCCACCGAAGCCTATATCGACACCTGGGTGATTCGCTGGCTGTTCCGTCACCCCATGCATGTGCAGAAAAGCGCCGAAGCGTACCTGCAGATGCTTCGCGAGCAGGGCTTTGAGTTCGCCGCGCAGAACGTCTCATACCCGTATCTGTGGTGGAGCCGCGCCACCGATTTCGGCCTGCTCGAGCGCTGGGGCCTGCGTCAGCCAAAACCGGTGGGCCAGCGTGAGGAAACCCTGGTCAACTGCGTAGCGCGCAAACCCCTGCGGAGCGCCGCACCATGACTCGCGGGTTGCTGCTCGGTTGCCTGTTGCTGCTGAGCGCCTGCGCCAGCCAGCCGCCTCTGCCGCAAAGAACACCGGCCCTGGCCTTGCCGATGCAATTGCATGTGCAGCGCCTGGCGGACGGCCAGAGCCAGGACTGGCTGCTGGTGATCCAGCGCGAAGATGGCGCGGTCCGCTGGTCGATGATGGACCCGTTGGGCATCCCCCAGGCCCGGCAGAAGCTGGTCGATGGCCAGTGGCAAGCAGACGGTTTGCTGCCGCCCAACCCCCAGGCACGCGAGCTGTTCGCCGCGCTGCTGTTTGCCCTGACCTCGGCGGATGAGGTACGCGCGCTTTACCCCAGCGCCCAGGCGATGGACCTGACGCGTACGTTGCCGGGCCATTGGCAGATCGTTTACCAATCCTCAGAAGTGTTCAGCGTGAACATGACCGGGCAGCCCTTGCGTTATCGCATTACACCGCTTGGGGCCAGCCGATGACCGCGTACCTCAATGCCCTTGGGGTGATCTGCGCACTCGGCCGTGGCCAGGCGGATGTCAGCCGCAGCCTGTTTGCCGGCGATTGCTCGGGCATGCGCGCCGAAAGTGGCTGGGTGCCGGAGCGCGTACTGCCGGTGGCCGGCGTGCACGGCAAACTGGCGACCATCCCGCCGGAGCTTGGCCAGCAGAGCAGCCGCAATAACCAGTTGCTGCTGGAGGCTGCGCTGCAGATCGAGGGCCAGATTCGCCAGGCCATCCACACCTACGGTGCCTCGCGGGTCGGCGTCGTATTGGGCACCAGCACCTCGGGCATCGACGAAGCCAGTCGCGGCATCGCCCAGTACCTGCGGGAACAGCGGTTCCCTGGCGGCTACGATTACCAGCAACAGGAACTCAGCGCCCCGGCGAACTTCCTCGCCGACTGGCTGCAACTGAGCGGTCCGGCCTATGTGATCTCCACCGCCTGCACCTCCAGCGCCCGTGCCTTGATGAGCGCCCAGCGCCTGCTCGACCTGGGCGTGTGCGACGCGGTGATCTGCGGCGGCGTCGACAGCCTGTGCAAGCTCACGCTGAACGGGTTTACCGCACTGGATGCGGTCTCTAACACGCGCTGCAATCCATTTTCGGCGAACCGCGATGGCATCAATATCGGCGAAGCGGCGGTCCTGTTTCTGATGAGCCGCGAGCCGGCGCCCGTGGCCTTGCTGGGCGGTGGCGCCAGCTGTGACGCTCACCATATTTCCGCGCCCGAGCCCACCGGCAAGGGCGCGTTGCAGGCGATGCGCAAGGCCTTGGCCTGCGCGAACCGGGTGCCTGGGCAGATCGGCTACCTGAACCTGCACGGTACCGCCACCCAGCACAACGACGCCATGGAAAGCCTGGCCGTCGCCAGCCTGTTCCCCGACGGCGTGGCCTGCTCATCGACCAAACCCATGAGCGGCCATACCCTGGGCGCGGCCGGTGCCTTGGAGGCGGCGTTCTGCTGGCTGAGCCTGGCCCACGGCCGGGTGCCGCCCCACGTGTGGGACGGCGAGCCCGACCCCGCGCTGCCCGCCTTGCACTGGGCGCGCCTGGGCGACACCCTGGAAAAACCCTGCCTGATGAGCAACTCGTTTGCCTTCGGCGGCAATAATGTCAGCCTGATTATCGGAGAGGCCCCATGATCGATTGGCCACTCGCCGAACTGCTGCCCCATGCGGGCGACATGATCCTGATCGACCAGGTGCTGTCGTTCGATGAAGAGCAGATCCGCACCCGCACCACCATCAAGCCCGGCGGCCTGTTCAACGCCGCCGACGGCAGCCTGCCGGCATGGGTCGGCATCGAGTTGATGGCGCAAAGTGTCGCCGCCTACGCCGGTTGCCATGCGCGCCGCAAAGGCGAAGCCGTGGCACTGGGCTTCCTGCTGGGCACCCGCAAGTTCGAGTGCAACGTGGCGCACTTTCCCGCCGGCGCCGAGCTGACCATCCACGGCCTGCGCTCCCTGGAAGACGACAACGGCATGGGTGTGTTCGAATGCCACCTCACCGGCAGCGGTATCCAGGCCAGTGCGCGCTTGAACGTATTTCGACCGCCCCAGGCGGCCAACTATTTAGCTGAATCGAAGGACCAAACGTCATGACTGAATCCGTACTGGTCACCGGCTCCAGCCGTGGCATCGGCCGCGCCATCGCACTGCGCCTGGCCCAGGCCGGGCATGACATCGTGCTGCACTGCCGCAGTGGGCGCGCCGAAGCCGACGCGGTACAGGTCGAAATCGAGGCCCTGGGACGCCAGGCGCGGGTGCTGCAATTCGACGTGGCGGATCGCGCCCTTTGCAGAGAAATCCTTGAGGCTGATGTGGAGCAACATGGCGCCTACTACGGCGTAGTGCTCAACGCCGGCCTGACCCGCGACGGCGCGTTCCCGGCCTTGTCGGACGACGATTGGGACGTGGTGATGCGCACCAACCTGGACGGTTTCTACAACGTACTGCACCCGGTGATGATGCCGATGATTCGGCGTCGTGCCGCAGGGCGTATCGTGTGCATCACGTCGGTTTCCGGGCTGATCGGCAACCGTGGCCAGGTCAACTACAGCGCCTCCAAAGCCGGCCTGATCGGCGCCGCCAAGGCCCTGGCCATCGAACTGGGCAAGCGCAAGATCACCGTCAACTGCGTAGCACCCGGCTTGATCGATACCGCGATGCTGGATGAAAACGTACCGGTGGAAGAACTGATGAAGATGATCCCGGCGCAGCGCATGGGCACCCCGGAAGAAGTCGCCGGTGCGGTGAATTTCCTGATGTCGGCCGAAGCCGGCTATATCACTCGCCAGGTGTTGGCGGTGAATGGGGGCCTGTGCTGATGAAGCGCGTAGTCGTCACCGGCATGGCCGGCATCACCTCCCTGGGCGGCGATTGGGCCACCATCTCGGCCAACTTTCGCGCCAACCGCAGCGGCATTCGGCGCATGGACGAGTGGGATCGGTTTACCGAACTGAACACGCGCCTGGCCGGGCCGATCGATGATTTCGTGGTGCCGGCGCACTGGACGCGCAAGCAACTGCGCAGCATGGGCCGTGTCTCGCGCCTGGCGGTGTGGGCGGCGGAGCGGGCGTTGCAGGACGCCGGCTTGCTCGGTGACGAGTCGATCAAGGACGGGCGCATGGGCGTGGCCTGTGGTTCGTCCACCGGCAGCACCGACGAGATCAAGGCCTTCGGCAATATGTTGCTCAACTCGGTGGCCGAGGGGCTCAACGCCAACTCGTATGTGCGCATGATGCCGCACACCACGGCGGCGAATATCAGCATCTTTTTTGGCCTGACCGGACGTTTGATCCCCACCTCCAGCGCCTGCACCAGCGGCAGCCAGGGCATCGGTTACGCCTACGAGGCGATCAAGTTCGGCCGCCTGCCGCTGATGCTCGCCGGTGGCGCCGAGGAACTGTGCCCCACCGAAGCCATGGTGTTCGACGCGCTCTACGCCACCAGCCTGAAAAACGACGCACCGCAGACCAGCCCACGCCCCTACGACAGCGGCCGCGATGGCCTGGTGATCGGCGAAGGCGGCGGCATGCTGGTGCTGGAAGAGTTGGAGCATGCCCTGGCCCGTGGTGCGCATATCCACGCAGAGCTTGTCGGCTTCGGCAGCAACGCCGATGGCCAACACACCACCCGTCCGGAACAGAAAACCATGCGCCGCGCCATGGAGCTGGCCCTCGAAGATGCCGGGCTTGAGCCGTCCGCCATCGGCTACGTGAATGGCCACGGCACCGCCACCGACCAGGGCGACATCGCCGAAACCCTGGCCACCAGCAGTCTGTTCGGCCCCCATATGCCGATCAGCTCGCAAAAAAGTTTCCTCGGCCACACCCTGGGCGCATGCGGGGCGTTGGAGTCGTGGTTCAGCATCGAGATGATGAACCGCGACCAGTACGTGCACACCTTCAACCTGGATTCAGTCGACCCGCAATGCGGTGAGCTGGATTACCTGCAAGGTGGGTTTCGCCAGATGCACCACGATTACGTGATGAACAACAACTTTGCCTTTGGCGGCGTCAACACCTCGTTGATTTTCCGCCGCTGGTCCTGACTTTTTAATCGATTGGAGAATACGGAATGTCTTCCTTGCTACGCGCCACCCTGATCACCCTGGCCCTGCTGACCGCAGCCGGTTGCACCAGCAAACCCGTGCTCAACACCCAGCACGACCTGCAGGCCGACACCCAGGTCAGCGAAGAAAAAATGAAACAGGTCATCGTCAACGCCCTGCAAAAACGCGAGTGGACCGTACAGCGCCTGAGCCCGCAACTGGTGCAGGCCGAAATCACCGTGCGTAACCAGTACTACGCGGCCATCGACATCCGCTATACCCGCAACAGCTATGCCATCACCTACCGCGACAGCCGTGCGCTGGGCTACAAGGACGGCAAGATCCATCGCAACTACAACCGCTGGGTGAACAACCTGGACAGCGACATCATGGCCGGCTTGCGCAGCAATGGCGTGAGTGGCGAGCAGGGCTCGGCGGCGCAATTGTTTGAGCAGACCGGGACGTCCAAGCAGAACTGAGGCGTTCAATCCTTCAGAAACGACAAAGGGCGCCTTTCGGCGCCCTCTTCACAAACAGGTTGGCTTGTCATCGCCGCCTCCTGCCTGGCTCTGCGACGGCTGGTTGCCCAGGATCCTCAGAGTCTCACAAGCCCCTTTCGGGAACTCGGGCAGTATGCCTGAAATCAGCTCTCCTGCAACACGTGGCAAAGTGCCGTTCGTGCACCGCTCAGCTCATCACACCCCCAAAGCACTACGTACTGCCACCTTTACGGCTGAAAACTGCTCATGGGAAAGCTCCGCAATTTTGTAAGTTCGTTTGCCCTGCCGGTCTTTGCTTTTAATTCTATCGAGTCGCCCCAGACTAACGGTCGCTACGATGTCGCATTTCGCCCAACAGATCGGGCTCGCGCCTTGAAGATGACTGTCGAGCTGTAAATGATGCGCCAGCACCGTTTGCGGAGCAGTCGTACTCAGAGGAACAACCGTCACCAGCAACTTATTGGTTCGGTGCTTACGTATCACAATAACCGGCCGGATCTTGATGATTTCCGGGACCTCATAGCCTCGGAAATCACAAATCGACACGCTGCCCTCCTTGGGCTGATACAGAAGTGCCATCCATATCACTCGCTTGTAAAAAGGCGATTTTGCGCAAGTTTCCAGCGAATAACTAAGCCGGTTGCGTTACCTGATATGTGACGATGCCTACACCCCTGCCTTACGCGTCAACAACTCCACAAACGCCTTCGCCATCGGCGTCTGAACGCCCTTGCGCTGTACCAGCCACACCGAGGTCACCGCCTCCGGGTCCAGCAAAGTACGATACACCACCCCATCAATACGAATGCGCTGGTAAGAGGCCGGCAGCACCGACACGCCCAGCCCCGCCGCCACCAGGCCGATGATAGTCATCGCCTCTCCTGCTTCCTGGGCGAAGTGCGGGCTGAAGCCAGCGTCGCGGCACAGGCTGAGCAGTTGGGCATAAAGGCCGCTACCGTAGCTACGTGGGAAAAACACAAAAGGCTCGTCAGCCAACTGCCGCAGACACAGGCCACCGTCGCTGCCTTCCACCAGCGGGTGACCGGCGTTCAATACGGCGACCAAGGGTTCGCGCATCAGCTCGATCACACTTAACGAATCCGGCAGCGGCAATGGCCGCATCAACCCCACCTGGATCGACTCATCCACCAGCGACTCAGCCACTTGGGTGCTGCTCATTTCCTGAAGGTTCAGGTGCACCGCCGGGAAGGCCTGGCGAAACGCAAAGATCGCCTGGGGAATACTGGCGTTGAACGGTGCGGAAGAGGTGAAGCCAATCTTCAACTCCCCCAACTCACCCAACTGTGCGCGCCGCGCTACATCCGACGCCTTATCCACTTGGGCCAGCACCAACCGCGCTTCGTGCAGGAACAGGCGCCCTGCCTCACTCAGCTCAACCCGACGATTGGTACGCTCGAACAACCGCGCACCCACCTCCTGCTCCAGCGCCTGGATCTGCTGGCTCAGTGGCGGTTGCGAAATGCCCAGCACCTGCGCGGCGCGACCAAAGTGCAGCTCTTCGGCGACGGCGATGAAGTACCGCAGATGACGCAATTCCATGTAAACCCCATTAGGTCGCAAAAGCTATCAAACAGGTCGAACAATATATTGGAAAGAATCATTAGCCAGCTATATTCTTTTTTGCATTGCCAGCCCTGCCAGGCTTTGCTCCCGAGGTCCCCGTGAAATCTGCCGCCGCTTCACTTGCTCAAGAAGTCCCGCCCACCGCACTGGATGAGGTGGTGGCTCAGCTCAATGACGAGTTCATCGAAAAAGGCACGCCGATGTTCATGCGTACCGTGCTGGCGCTGTTCTCCGGCGGTTTTGCCACCTTTGCCCTGCTGTATTGCGTGCAGCCGATGATGCCCGCGCTGTCCCACGAGTTTGCCATCAATGCGGCGCAAAGCAGCCTGATTCTGTCGGTGGCTACTGCGATGCTGGCCCTGGGCTTGCTGATCACCGGGCCGATTTCCGACACCTTGGGGCGCAAACCGGTGATGGTCGCTGCGCTGTTCTGCGCAGCGCTGGCCACGATTGCCAGCGGCCTGATGCCGTCCTGGGAAGGAATCCTGCTGATGCGTGCACTGGTGGGCCTGTCGCTCAGCGGCCTGGCTGCCGTGGCGATGACCTATCTCAGCGAAGAGATCCACCCGCAACACATCGGCCTGGCCATGGGCCTGTACATCGGCGGCAACGCGATTGGCGGCATGAGCGGCCGCCTGATCATCGGTGTATTGATCGACTTCGTCAGCTGGCACACCGCAATGCTGATCATCGGCGCGCTGGCGCTGATCGCGGCCACGGTGTTCTGGAAGATCCTCCCCGAATCGCGCAACTTCCGCGCTCGCAGCCTCAAGCCGCGCAGCCTGCTGGACGGCTTTGTCATGCACTTCAAGGACGCGGGCCTGCCGTGGCTGTTCCTCGAAGCCTTCCTGCTGATGGGCGCGTTCGTGACCCTGTTCAACTACATCGGCTATCGCCTGTTGGCCGCCCCCTACGACCTGAGCCAGGCCGCGGTCGGCCTGCTGTCGTTGGTGTACCTGTCGGGCATCTACAGCTCAGCCAAGATCGGCTCCCTCGCCGACCGCCTAGGCCGCCGTCGCGTGCTGTGGGCGACCATCGTGCTGATGCTCTGCGGTATGGCGCTGACCCTCTTCACGCCGTTGTGGCTGGTGATACCCGGCATGCTGGTGTTCACCTTCGGCTTCTTCGGCGCCCACTCGGTAGCCAGCAGCTGGATCGGCCGCCGTGCGCTGAAAGCCAAGGGGCAGGCGTCATCGTTGTACCTGTTCAGCTATTACGCGGGGTCGAGTATTGCCGGGACGGCGGGCGGATTTTTCTGGCACTTGGCCGGGTGGAATGGGATTGGCGGGTTTATCGTGGCGTTGTTGATTGGCGCGCTGATGGTGGCGTTGAGACTGGCGAAGTTGCCGCCGTTGGGGCATGTGAAGGCCTGACGCGATTTTGCTTTTGATGTGGGAGGGGGCAAGTCCCTCCCACATTTTTGATCAGTGTTTTATTCGTGATATTGCGCGGACAGTTCGTGCACCGCACGCAGGAACGCGCCCGCATGCTCCGGGTTCACTTCCGGCGTAATGCCATGACCCAGGTTGAACACATGCCCGGTGCCCTTGCCATAGCTGGCCAGGATGCGCCCGACTTCGGCGCGGATCGCTTCCGGCTTGGCGTAGAGCACGGTCGGGTCCATGTTGCCTTGTAGCGCAACCTGGTTGCCGACACGACGGCGGGCCTCACCCAGATCGCAGGTCCAATCCAGGCCCAGTGCATCGGCACCCGCGTCGGCAATGCTCTCCAGCCACAGGCCACCGCCCTTGGTGAACAGGATGACCGGCACTTTGCGGCCTTCGTGTTCGCGGATCAGGCCGCTGACGATCTTGCGCATGTAGGCCAGGGAAAACTCCTGGTACGCTGCCGCCGACAGGTTGCCGCCCCAGGTGTCGAATATCTGCACGGCTTGCGCGCCGGCCATGATCTGGCCGTTGAGGTAAGCGGTGACCGACTGGGCCAGTTTGTCGAGCAGCAGGTGCATGGCTTGGGGGTTGTCGTAGAGCATGGCCTTGGTCTTGCGGAAGTCTTTCGACGAGCCGCCTTCGACCATGTAGGTGGCCAGGGTCCAGGGGCTGCCGGAGAAACCGATCAGCGGCACGCGGCCGTTCAGCTCGCGGCGAATGGTGCTCACGGCGTCCATCACGTAGCCGAGGTCTTTGTGCGGATCGGGAATCGGCAGGGCTTCGATATCGGCCAGGGTGCTGACGACCTTCTTGAAACGCGGGCCTTCGCCGGTCTCGAAGTACAGGCCTTGGCCCATGGCGTCAGGGATGGTGAGGATATCGGAGAAGAGGATGGCCGCGTCCAGCTGCGGGTAGCGGTCCAGCGGCTGCAGGGTGACTTCGCAGGCGAACTCCGGATTCATGCACAGGCTCATGAAATCGCCGGCGTGGGCGCGACTGGCGCGGTATTCCGGCAGGTAGCGACCGGCCTGACGCATCATCCATACGGGCGTGACGTCTACGGGTTGCTTGAGCAGGGCACGAAGGAAACGGTCGTTCTTGAGGGCAGTCATGTCGGCATCCGCAAAAAAAGTGCGGGCATTTTCTCAGAGCGCGACGCAAAAGGCACGGAGTGAGCCGTGCCTTTTGTCTATCGGGTCAATTTGTCGCGGACATGAAAGCGCTGCAAATCAAATGTGGGAGGGGCGGTGCGACGATTCGACTTGCCCCCGATTGCAGTGTGTCAGTCTCAGTATCTTTAACTGAACCACCGCTATCGGGCCAAGCCCCCTCCCACACTTTAAACCCATTTCAACCCGGGATCGGGGTCAGACTTGCAGATAGTCCAGGATCCCTTCGGCGGCATTGCGGCCTTCGAAGATCGCCGTCACCACCAGGTCAGAGCCGCGCACCATGTCGCCACCGGCGAAGATTTTCGGGTTGCTGGTCTGGTGCTTGTACTGGCCTTGTTCCGGGGCGACGACGCGGCCCTGGCTGTCGGTCTGGATTTCGAATTGCTCGAACCACGGCGCCGGGCTTGGGCGGAAACCGAAGGCGATGACCACGGCGTCGGCCGGGATGATCTCTTCGGAACCCGGGATCGGCTCGGGGCTGCGACGGCCACGGGCATCCGGTTCGCCGAGACGGGTCTCGACCACCTTCACGCCTTCGACGCGGTCTTCACCCACAATCGCGATCGGCTGGCGGTTGTAGAGGAATTTCACGCCTTCTTCCTTGGCGTTCTTCACCTCTTTACGCGAGCCGGGCATGTTGGCTTCGTCACGACGGTAGGCACAGGTCACCGACTTGGCACCCTGGCGGATCGAGGTGCGGTTGCAGTCCATCGCGGTGTCGCCACCGCCGAGCACCACGACCTTCTTGCCTTTCATGTCGACGAAATCTTCCGGCGACTTTTCAAAGCCCAGGTTGCGATTGACGTTGGCGATCAGGAAGTCGAGCGCGTCATACACGCCCGGCAGGTCCTCACCGGCAAAACCGCCTTTCATGTAGGTGTAGGTGCCCATGCCCATGAACACGGCATCGTATTCGGCGAGCAGTTGCTCCATGGTGATGTCCTTGCCGATTTCGGTATTGAGACGGAACTCGATACCCATGCCGGTGAACACTTCACGACGGTTGCTCAGTACGGTTTTTTCCAGCTTGAACTCGGGGATGCCGAAGGTCAGCAGGCCGCCGATTTCCGGGTTCTTGTCGAACACCACCGGGGTCACGCCGCCGCGCACCAGCACGTCGGCACAACCCAGGCCGGCAGGGCCTGCGCCGATGATTGCGACACGCTTGCCGGTCGGTTTGACCTTGGACATGTCCGGGCGCCAGCCCATGGCGAACGCGGTGTCGGTGATGTACTTCTCCACCGAACCGATGGTCACCGCGCCGAAGCCGTCGTTGAGGGTGCACGCACCCTCGCACAGACGGTCCTGGGGACAAACCCTGCCGCAGACTTCCGGCAGGGTGTTGGTCTGGTGCGACAGCTCGGCGGCCGCGAGGATGTTGCCCTCGGCCACCAACTTGAGCCAGTTGGGAATGAAGTTGTGCACCGGGCACTTCCATTCGCAATACGGGTTACCGCACCCCAGGCAGCGGTGGGCCTGGTCGGCCGAGTGCTGGGGTTTGAAGGGTTCGTAGATTTCCACGAACTCTTTCTTGCGTTGACGCAACAGTTTCTTCTTCGGATCTTTGCGCCCGACATCGATGAACTGGAAGTCGTTATTCAGACGTTCAGCCATGTTAAAACCTCATCAAACTCTTCAGGCGCATATCACTGCGGGTTGGCACGGATGCTGGAAAGCAACGATTTCAGGTTGGCAGCCTTGGGCTTGACCAGCCAGAAACGACGCAGGTAATCATCGAGGTTCTCGGCGAGGTTACGACCCCATTCGCTGCCGGTTTCCTCGACGTACTCGTCCAGCACGTGCTGCAAGTGGTTCCGGTAGGACTCCATGGCTTCGCCGCTGATGCGCTGGATCTCGACCAACTCGTGGTTGACCTTGTCGACGAAGGTGTTGTCCTGGTCGAGCACGTAGGCGAAACCGCCGGTCATGCCCGAGCCGAAGTTGTAGCCGGTCTTGCCCAGTACCGCGACAAAGCCCCCGGTCATGTACTCGCAGCAGTGATCGCCAGTGCCTTCCACCACGGTGTGGGCACCGGAGTTACGCACGGCGAAACGCTCACCGGCGGTACCGGCGGCGAACAGCTTGCCGCCGGTGGCGCCGTACAGGCAGGTGTTGCCGATGATGGCACTGTCCTGGGTCTTGTACACGCTGCCTTTAGGCGGAACGATCACCAGCTTGCCGCCGGTCATGCCCTTGCCCACGTAGTCGTTGGCGTCGCCTTCCAGGTACATGTGCAGGCCGCCGGCGTTCCACACGCCAAAGCTCTGGCCCGCAGTGCCCTTGAAGCGGAAGGTGATCGGTGCCTTGGCCATGCCTTGGTTACCGTGCTTGCGCGCGATTTCGCCGGAGACGCGTGCGCCGATGGAACGGTCGCAGTTGCAGATATCCAGGGCGAATTCACCACCGCTGGCGTCGCTGATCGAGGAACCGGCCATCGAGACCATCTTCTCGGCCAGCAGGCCTTTGTCGAACGGCGGGTTGCGCTCAACGCCACAGAACTGCGGCTTGTCGGCAGGGATGTGATCGCTGCCCAACAGCGGCGTCAGGTCCAGGTGATGCTGCTTGGCGGTCTGGCCTTCGAGGATTTCCAGCAGATCGGTACGCCCGATCAGCTCTTCGAGGGAACGCACACCCAGCTTGGCCAGCCACTCACGGGTCTCTTCGGCGACGTAGGTGAAGAAATTCACCACCATGTCGACGGTACCGATGTAGTGATCCTTGCGCAGCTTCTCGTTCTGGGTCGCGACGCCGGTGGCGCAGTTGTTCAGGTGGCAGATGCGCAGGTATTTGCAGCCCAGGGCAATCATCGGCGCGGTGCCGAAGCCGAAGCTTTCGGCGCCGAGGATCGCAGCCTTGATCACGTCGAGGCCGGTTTTCAGGCCGCCGTCGGTCTGTACCCGCACCTTGCCGCGCAGGTCGTTGCCGCGCAGGGTCTGGTGGGTCTCGGCCAGGCCGAGTTCCCATGGCGCACCGGCGTACTTGATCGAGGTCAGCGGCGAAGCGCCGGTGCCGCCGTCGTAGCCGGAGATAGTGATCAGGTCGGCATAGGCCTTGGCCACACCGGCGGCAATGGTGCCCACGCCGGCTTCCGCCACCAGTTTCACCGAGACCAGCGCCTGCGGGTTGACTTGCTTGAGGTCGAAAATCAGCTGCGACAAGTCTTCGATCGAATAGATGTCGTGGTGCGGCGGTGGCGAAATCAGGGTCACGCCCGGCACCGCATAACGCAGCTTGGCGATCAGGCCGTTGACCTTGCCGCCTGGCAGCTGGCCGCCTTCACCGGGCTTGGCGCCCTGGGCGACCTTGATCTGCAGCACTTCGGCGTTGACCAGGTATTCCGGGGTCACACCGAAACGACCGGTGGCGACCTGCTTGATTTTCGAGCTCTTGATGGTGCCGTAGCGCGCGGGGTCTTCGCCGCCTTCGCCGGAGTTGGAACGCGCACCCAGGCGGTTCATGGCTTCGGCCAGGGCTTCGTGTGCCTCCGGCGACAGGGCGCCCAGGGAAATACCGGCGGAGTCGAAGCGCTTGAGGATCGATTCCAGCGGTTCGATTTCGCTGATGGCCAACGGTGTGTCCAAGGTCTTGACCTTGAACAGGTCGCGGATCATCGACACCGGGCGGTTATCCACCAGCGCGGTGTAGGCCTTGAATTTGGCGTAGTCGCCCTGCTGCACAGCGGCTTGCAGGGTGCTGACCACATCCGGGTTGTAGGCGTGGTATTCGCCACCGTGCACGAATTTGAGCAGGCCGCCTTGCTGGATCGGCTTGCGCGCGCTCCAGGCTTCGGCTGCCAGGGCTTTCTGTTCGGCTTCGATGTCGACGAAACGCGCGCCCTTGATGCGGCTTGGCACGCCACGGAAGCTCAGGTCGCAGACTTCTTCGGACAGGCCGATGGCTTCGAACAGTTGCGCACCGCGATACGAGGTAACGGTAGAGATGCCCATCTTCGACAGGATCTTCAGCAGGCCCTTGGTGATGCCCTTGCGGTAGTTCTTGAACACCTCGTAGAGGTCGCCCAGTACTTCACCGGTACGGATCAGGTCACCCAGCACTTCGTACGCGAGGAACGGGTACACCGCCGAAGCGCCGAAGCCGATCAACACCGCAAAGTGGTGCGGGTCGCGGACGGTGGCGGTTTCGACGAGGATGTTGGAGTCGCAGCGCAGGCCTTTTTCGGTCAGGCGGTGGTGCACCGCGCCAGTGGCGAGCGAGGCGTGGATCGGCAGCTTGCCCGGCGCGATGTGGCGGTCGGTCAGCACGATCTGGGTACGCCCGGCGCGCACGGCTTCTTCGGCCTGGTCGGCGACGTTGCGCACCGCGGCCTCAAGGCCGAGGCTCTCGTCGTAGTTCAGGTCGATGATCTGGCGGTCGAAGCCTGGGCGATCCAGGTTCATCAACGAGCGCCACTTGGCCGGGGAAACCACTGGCGAGCTGAGGATCACGCGGGAAGCATGCTCAGGCGATTCCTGGAAGATGTTGCGCTCGGCACCGAGGCACACTTCCAGGGACATCACGATGGCTTCGCGCAGCGGGTCGATCGGTGGGTTGGTCACCTGGGCGAACTGCTGGCGGAAATAGTCGTACGGCGTGCGCACGCGCTGGGACAGCACGGCCATCGGCGTGTCGTCGCCCATGGAGCCGACCGCCTCGTAGCCTTGCTCGCCAAGCGGACGCAGCACCTGGTCGCGCTCTTCGAACGTGACCTGGTACATCTTCATGTACTGCTTGAGCTGGTCGATGTCGTAGAAGGCCGAACCGTGGTCGTTGTCTTCCATGGTTGCCTGGATGCGCAGGGCGTTCTTGCGCAGCCATTGCTTGTACGGGTGACGTGACTTCAAACGGTTGTCGATGGCGTCGGTGTCGAGGATCTGCCCGGTTTCGGTGTCCACGGCAAGGATCTGGCCTGGGCCGACACGGCCTTTGGCAATCACGTCTTCGGGCTGGTAGTTCCACACGCCGATTTCCGACGCGAGGGTGATGAAGCCGTTGGTGGTGGTGACCCATCTCGCCGGGCGCAGGCCGTTACGGTCGAGCAGGCACACCGCGTAGCGACCGTCGGTCATGACCACGCCGGCCGGGCCGTCCCACGGCTCCATGTGCATCGAGTTGTACTCGTAGAAGGCACGCAGGTCCGGGTCCATGGTCTCGACGTTCTGCCACGCAGGCGGAATGATCATGCGCACGCCACGGAACAGGTCGATGCCGCCGGTGACCATCAGTTCGAGCATGTTGTCCATGCTGGAGGAGTCGGAACCCACGCGGTTGACCAGCGGGCCGAGCTCTTCCAGGTCCATCAGATCGTTGGCGAACTTGGTGCGACGGGCCACGGCCCAGTTGCGGTTGCCGGTGATGGTGTTGATCTCGCCGTTGTGGGCGAGGAAGCGGAACGGCTGGGCCAGCGGCCATTTCGGCAGGGTATTGGTGGAGAAGCGCTGGTGGAACACGCAGATCGCGGTTTGCAGGCGCTCATCGCTCAGGTCCGGATAGAAGGCGGTGAGGTCCGCCGGCATCATCAGGCCTTTGTAAATGATGGTCTTGTGGGAAAAGCTGCAGATGTAGTGGTCGGTGTCGGCGGCGTTGGCCACGGACGAGCGACGACGCGAAGTGAACAGCTTGATCGCCATGTCCTGATCGCTCAGGCCGTCGCCCGCGATGAACACTTGTTCGATCTGCGGCAGGCGCTCCAGGGCCAGGCGGCCGAGGACGCTGGTGTCGATCGGCACTTTGCGCCAGCCGACGAGTTGCAGGCCGGCAGCGATGATCTCGCGGTTCATGTTCTCGCGAGCGGCTTCGGCCTTGACCGGGTCCTGGTTGAAAAACACCATGCCCACGGCGTACTGCTTGGGCAGGTCGATCGCGAAATGCTCTTTGGCGACTGCGCGCAGGAACAGGTCGGGCTTTTGAATCAGCAAGCCGCAGCCATCACCGGTCTTGCCGTCGGCGTTGATCCCACCGCGGTGGGTCATGCAGGTCAGGGCCTCGATGGCCGTTTGCAAAAGGGTATGACTGGGCTCGCCCTGCATATGGGCTATCAGGCCGAAACCGCAGTTATCCTTGAATTCATCGGGTTGGTACAGACCTGCTTTCATAGACACTTTCTCACCAGGCTGCCTCTTATAACGAGGCAAATTTCTTTTCAATTCAACCGGTTACCTTCCACGCCGAACGTACGCCGGCTTAGCGGGGGCAAAAGGGAGGTCATTGTACACACCGACACAGAGGCTCACAAATTTAGCGACGAAATGTCGCAAATCTATGTCGCATTTATGAAAGGTTTAAAGCGATATGCTGTGCTAGTCAAAACTTTTTTAATTCTGACCGCTACGACTCAAAAGCTACTATGACGCAGACACCACAAAGCGCGCGGCCTGTAGAGGTCGCACGCACTTGCGGTTTTAATTTTGAGGTGCCGGGAGGGCGGCCTGGGTAAGGCCGCCGGATCTTCAGCGAGTTGTCGCGAGTTCTTGTTGAACGCTGGCGACAGTGCGAGGCCAAGGTTTACCAGCCTGAACCTTCGCTGGCAAGGCTTTGATCGCAGAATCGGCGGCGGCGCGGCTTGCGAAGTTGCCGTAGGTGATCACGTAGAGAGGCTTGCCGTTGAGCACTTTCTTGAAATAACGGTACTCGCCGCCCTGCTCTTTCACGAACGCCTGGGCGTTGGCTTCGGAGCTGGTGCCGAGGATCTGCACCACGAAGTTGCCGCTTGGCTGGCTGGCGTACCAGCTACCGCCAGCAGCGCCGGCCTTGGCGACGGTGACCGGTTTTTCCGCAGGCTTGGCCGCAGGCGCCGGTTTGGCGGCGGGAGCCGGTGCCACAGGCTTGGCAACCGGTGCCGGCTTGGCGGTCGCGACCGTCGGTGCAGGTGTCTGCGCCGGCACTGGCTTGGCGGCCGGTTGACCCGCTGGCACGCCCGCAGGCGGCGCGGTGGTGGTCACGGTCGGCGGGGTGGCGCTGGAGCCTTCCACCGGCACGCCGTCGTCGCCCTCGGCGATGCCACCGGCTTCTTCGGCGAGCGGGCCGCGCATCACCGGCTGGCCGACCATTGGCAGGTTGGTGGGTTGGCCGGAGTTGGCGAACTCAACGTTAGGAGTAGGCTTGCCCAGTGGCAACTGCGCCTGTTCGGTTGGCGCGCCGGCGGTGGTCGGTGCCTTGTTGCGACCCGGGATCAACCAGGCAGCGGCTACAGCGACCACGACAACAGCGGAAATCGCCAATACGTGCTTCTTAGGCATAGTGAACCCCATCTTTGGACGCTTGACCGCAGAGCGGCTGGCAATCATGGCTTCGATCATCGCATCGCGGGCAACCTGGTTGATGGTGCCGGGCCAGCCGCCTGCGCTGTCGTGAATATCAGAGATCTGTTGAGCGGAGAAAAGTTCGATACCGGCCCCGGCGCCTTCGAGGCGTTGAGCCAGGTATTCGCGGGTTTCGTCCTCTTCGTACGGCTGCAATTCGATGACGTGGAACAGCTCCTGATCGCCGCTCAATTGCTCAAGATCGGCGATCAGCGATGATTCACCGAACAGGAATACGTGCGGACGGCCTTCGGGCGTACCCGCCGCCAGCGCCAGCAGCGCTTCCAGGGCCGATTCGTCGAGCTGCTCGGCGTCATCCACCAGCAGGTAGACTTCCTGGCCGGTCAGGCCCAGTTGCACCACTTGCTTGAGGATCGCATTCGGCTCGGCATTGGCCACATCCAGAGCCTGGGCAACCTGGCCCAATACGCCCGCCGCATCACCGACGCCACGGGCCGACACCACCACGCTCTGTACTGACTGCTTGTTGGTGCTGGCCACCAGGGCCTGGCGCAGCAAGGTCTTGCCGCTGCCCAGCGGACCGGTCACAACCAGCAGCAATTGGCTGTAGCGCGCCAGGTGATGCAGTTGCCCCAGCACTGGCTTGCGCTGGGCCGGGAAAAATTTGAAGCCAGGCACCCGTGGCGCAAAAGGGTCGTGGCTCAGGTGGTAATGGCCGAGGAACGCCTCGTCGGCATGCAAACTAGTCATCGCGATCTTATTAACCTTTAAGCTGGGCCAGGGCGCGGTAATCCGCTCCCAGCGTGGCCTGTAAAATCTCTTTCGGATAATCGTCGGTCACCACCGCTTCGCCCATGTGGCGCAGCAACACCAGTCGCAGTCGACCGTCGATCACTTTCTTGTCTATCGCCATATGCTCGAGGAAGTCCGCCTCGGTCATCTCCTGCGGCGGAATAACCGGCAAGCCGGCGCGCTGGAACAGGCGGATACCACGATCACGCTCCTGGGCACTGATCCAGCCCAGGCGGTGCGACATCTCCAATGCCATCACCGTGCCAGCCGCCACGGCCTCACCATGCAACCACACACCATAGCCCATGTGCGTTTCGATCGCATGGCCGAAGGTATGCCCCAGGTTCAGGGTAGCCCGTACGCCGGACTCCCGTTCGTCTGCATTCACCACCAGCGCCTTGGCGGCGCAGGAGCGGGAAATGGCTTCGGTCAGCGCCGCCTGGTCGAGGTTGCGCAGCGCATCCACGTGCTCTTCGAGCCAGGTCAGGAACGGCTCATCGCAGATCAGCCCGTACTTGATGACTTCCGCCAGACCGGCCGACAGCTCGCGCGGTGGCAGGGTGTTGAGGGTCGCGGTGTCGATCAGCACGGCCTGCGGCTGGTAGAACGCACCGACCATGTTCTTGCCCAGCGGGTGGTTGATGCCGGTCTTGCCGCCCACCGACGAATCGACCTGGGACAGCAGGGTGGTCGGCACCTGGATAAAGTCTACGCCACGCTGGTAGCAAGCCGCCGCAAAACCGGCCATGTCGCCGATCACACCGCCGCCCAGGGCGATCACAGTGGTACGCCGGTCATGACGTGCCGTCAGCAGGCCATCAAAAATCAGTTGCAGGGTTTCCCAGTTCTTGTGGGCTTCGCCGTCGGGCAAAATCACGGAGATCACCGAGTAGGCCGCCAGGCTGCGACTCAAACGCTCAAGATACAGTGGCGCGACCGTTTCATTGGAAATGATCGCCACTTGTCGCCCGGCAATGTGCGGCGCCAACAACTCGGGCTGGTCCAGCAGACCTTCGCCAATGTGGATCGGGTAGCTACGCTCGCCTAGATCGACCTTAAGTGTCTGCATGTGTCCCCGCGTTAGAGATAGTTGACGGTCGGCAACGTCCGCTGCCTGATGGCTCTACGCCACACCTCACAGGGTCATGGCGCGCCGCCGAGAATAGCGCATTTCGGGCCTGGCTTTAACGGGGTGGCAGCCGTTGCAGACGCTCGAGGATATCGAGAACCACCATCCGGGGCGGCCGCTCATCGGTTTCCACCACCAGATCGGCGATTTCCCGATACAGCGGATCGCGCAACGCCAGCAGGTCGCGCAAGGTTTTTTCCGGGTTGGCCGTGCGCAACAACGGGCGATTGCGATCACGGGCGGTGCGGCCCACCTGTTGTTCGACCGACGCATGCAGGTAGACCACCCGTCCGCCGGCATGCAGCGCCCGACGGTTTTCATCGCGCATTACCGCGCCACCGCCAGTGGCCAATACCACGCCGTCGCAGCCGCACAGCTCGGCGATCATCGCCTGCTCGCGGTCACGAAAGCCCAGTTCGCCTTCTTTATCGAAGATCCATGGGATATTGGCACCCGTGCGCAATTCAATTTCCTTGTCGGAATCTTTGAACGGCAGGCGCAACTCTTTGGCCAGCAAACGGCCGATGGTGCTTTTTCCAGCCCCCATCGGCCCTACAAGAATCAAATTTCGCACAGAATCAACGACTCACAGCAATCGCCTGGTTATTCATGATACGCGGAGTCAGGAATACCAGCAGCTCGGATTTTTTCTCCGCCAGCACATCGCGCCGGAAAAGGCGGCCAAGATACGGCACATCGCCCAAAAATGGCACTTTATCTACCACTTTGCTCTGGGTATTGGAGAAAACCCCGCCGATGACGATGGTTTCGCCATCCTTGACCAGCACCTTGGCGTTGACCTCGTTTTTCTTGATCGGCGGCACATCGTTGAGTTTGTTCAGGTAGTCAGGCTCATCCTTGGTGACTTTGACCACCATGATCACATGGTTGTCTGGGGTGATTTGCGGGGTAACCTCCAGGGACAGCGAGGCCTCCTTGAACGACACGGAGGTGGCGCCCTGGGAGGTGGACTCCTGATAGGGAATTTCGGTGCCCTTGAGGATGCGTGCGGTCTCCTTGTCGGAGGTGACCACCTTGGGCTGCGAGACGATTTCACCGTTGCCGGTTTTCTCCATGGCCGTCAGTTCCAAGTCCAGCAGCAGGTTGTCAGTGATGTAGGCAATGCCCAGGCCGGAGGTGCCGGTGAGCGAACCCAGGTCGACAAACGGCGAGCTGGGCAGGTTTTCCGGCGGCGCCTCACCGTCCGGCACAGGCTTGCGGATACCGCCGGCGGCCCAGTTGCCACGGTTGATCGCGCCGCCCCAGCGTGCGCCCAGGCTTTTGTCATAGTCGACATTGGCCTCGACGATCCGCGCCTCGATCATCACCTGGCGCACGGGGATATCCAGTTGCGCCACTATCCGCCGCAGCTCCTCAAGCCGCTCACTGGTCTGGTAGGCGATGATGTTGTTGGTGCGGTCATCCACCGCCACCGAGCCGCGTTCGTCGGTGGCGCCTTCAAACCCTGTCATCGACTGAAACAGCTTGGCCAGGTCCGCCGCCTTGGCGTAGTTGACCTGCAACAGCTCCCGGCGCAACGGCGCCAGGTCGGCCATCTGCTTGCGTGCTTCCAATGTCAGCAGTTCGCGAGCGGCCAGTTCCTCGGCGGGCGCCACCAGCAAGACACCGGCCTTCACCCGTTTATCCAGGCCCTTGGCCTGCAGCACCAGATCCAGCGCCTGGTCCCAGGGCACGTCCTTCAGACGCAAGGTGATCGTCCCCTGCACATCATCGCTGGCCACCAGGTTGAGGCCCGCGACATCGGCAATCTGTTGCAATACGGCGCGCAACTCGATGTTCTGGAAATTGAGATTCAATGTGTCGCCGGCATAGCCGTCCGACATCGCACGGCCGGGGGCCGGCAGTTGGATCAGATCCACACGATTGGGCACAGCGGCAGCCATCGGTGCCGTGAACGCTATCCATAGCGCCACACCGAAGGACAGGAAAGTCCTTTTCATTTGCTTGATTCCGTTAAGAGTTGACGTTTAACACGAGGATTCGCGAGCGCTCCAGCCATGCGCCCTGTTCATCGGGAAACGATTCGACCAGTTCGATATGGCCATCATGAATGGCGGTGACGCGGCCATGATCAGGCCCCAGATAATCACCGACCGCCAGGCGGTGTACCGTTGATGCCGCGCGCAACAGTGCATAGGCGCGCGCCCCACGTGACAGCGTGCCGACCATTTGGAAACGGTCCACCGCCAGGTTTTCCAGGGCTCCACGCGTACGCGAGAGGTCCGGCGCGCGGGCCGGCCGCCCAAGGGCATGCACCACCTGCAGGGCAAGTGGCTGGAACGGGTCACGCAGACCGCCAGCCGCATAGACAAAGCGCTGCCCCTGCATGGCCGGCTCGCCCAGCCGGGCAACCGGTTGCGTATGCCAATAGGTCTTGGTCACCAGTTCAAGCCGAAGCAACGTGCCCTCAGTGCGCAGGGCAACGTCATGCACCGTGGCGATCCGGGAAAGACCACCCAGGCCGCTGACGAACATTGCCAGGTCGTGATAGGCGCCGCTAGCGTTGACCTGCACGGGTTGCTCGACGTACAGCGCCCGAGGCTGCTCATCCAGCGGCGTGACACTTTCGACCACTACGCCATTGGCCAACGCCAACCGCGCGATGTCTTCGAGCAGACGAGGCATTTCGGACCTGCCGGGCAACTGCTGCAACAGCCCGTCGGACTTGCCCTGCATCAGCTGTAGCTGACGAGCCAGCGCCTCCAGACCCGCCGCCTGGAGCGTTTTTTCCGCGAGTTGGCGCTGCAGCGTCATTTCCCGCGCTTGTGCCTGGTGCAAGCGCTCGCGCGCAGGGCTCAGGTACGCCAGATCACCCACCAGCAGCACCAGGCCGGCCAGCGCACAGCCGGCCAGAACCTTGCCGGGCAAGGGCCATTGTGAAGCGTTGTGAGCAAGCGCGGAAAAGTAGAGCCTGGGCAGGCTCATGGCTGGGCCTCGGCGGATTCTCCATGGCGCACCATCAGTTGGAATTCATTGCCGCCGCGCGCCGCTTCGGTTCGGACATGCCGCAGCTGGGCGGCACCTGGCCCCTGCGCAGTTTCCAGGCGGCGCATCAGCTGCGCGATATCCTGGCTGGATTCGGCACTGCCGCTGATACTCAGCGTGTCGCCCTTGGCCACCACTTCGTGCAGATGCACGCCATCGGGTACCGCTCGCGCCAATTGATCCAACAGCTGGGCACCGGAGGAACGGGCATCGTGCAGATCCTGCACGACCTTCATGCGCTCGGCCAGTTGCTGGCTCTGCTCCTGCAAGTCATCGATGGTCTTGATGCGCTGGTCCTGCGTGGCGACCCCTCTGTCCAAATGGTCGTTGCGCGTCACTTGCCGGTCAATCGCCCGATCGATCACCTGGTCCGCCAGCCACACCGCCGCCAGCGCCACACAGGCGAACGCCAGCAACAACGCCAGAAAGTACTTGCGCCGCCGCTCCGCCAGCGCCTGGCGCCAGGGCAAAAGATTGATTCGTGTCTTCAAGCGAAACTCCTCAGGGCCAGCCCGCACGCAACTCCCATCCCTTGTATATCCACGGCCCACTGTGCGCTATCAACTCGACGGCCCGGCGTGAAGCTGACGAAATCCTGACCGCTCGCGCGCGCCAATGCAAACGCTTCAATGTCGACCACCCGCGGCACCAGCCCCGCCAGCGCCAAAACCGCCTCGCGGGATTCGACCTGTGCCTTCAGGCAGGCCGCCAGCAATACCTCGACCCGCGCCGGGTTTTGGGCGCAGCGTCCTTGTACCTGGAAGTCGATGGCCACGTCATCCAACGCGTAAGGAATGTATTGCTCAGCCTCCATCTGGATCACCCAGGCCATCTCGTCGTCATTGAGCCCAGCCTGCAGTTCGACCACTCGCGTGATGACCGAAGGCCCCGTTACCGCTACCGCCGCACCACGCGCCGGGCTTTGCAGCCTCGACAAAGCAGCGGTCAGCGCGCGCGCCACCCCGTCGATGTCGAGCACTGCGCCGTCGACCACCGAATGGGCCGGCAGATCCTGCGTCGCATAGGCCTGGATGCTGTAACCCGCAGCTGAACGCCCGAGTTCGACCAGTTTGAGGCTGGTGTCATTGATGTCGATACCCAGCAAGGTATCGGCTTTTCGCCTGAAAAATCCCTTTACCATAAAACTCCCTAACCCTTTCCCTGTCATACCGCCTGATTGCCGCCGGCACCGTGCATTCGGTCGACATGTCGGGGAGCCATGCATGACGCCCCGAGCCGAAAATGCTTTAATGCCCAGCGTTTTTTCCCGCTTTTTATCTGCAGCTCGGGTTGATCCATCGTTCGCCATGCATGCCCCGACGCCTAACCCATTCTTTTCTCTGGAAATCCAAAAGCCTTGATTCGTCTGCTGAAGTTTTTCGGGTACTCCATTGTCGCCATCGTCTGCGGGCTGCTGCTCGTGCTCAGCGGGGCCTACCTCTACCTTAGTCCGGGTTTGCCCTCGGTAGAGGCCCTTAGAAGTATCCAGTTGCAGATTCCTTTGCGGGTCTACAGCAGCGATGAAAAGCTGATCGCGGAGTTCGGCGAAATGCGCCGCACACCGATCCGTTTTGCCGACATTCCGCCCAATTTCATCAGCGCCCTGCTGTCGGCCGAAGATGATAATTTCGCCAACCACTATGGCGTCGACCCCAGCAGCCTGGTGCGCGCCGCCACGCAGTTGGTAAAGAGCGGACACATCCAGTCCGGTGGCAGCACCATCACCATGCAGGTGGCGAAGAACTTCTTCCTCACCAGCGAGCGCAGTTTTTCGCGCAAAGCCACCGAGATCCTGCTGGCCCTGCAGATCGAACGCCAGCTGACCAAGGACGAGATCCTTGAGCTGTACGTCAACAAGATCTACCTGGGTAACCGCGCCTATGGCATCGAAGCCGCATCCCAGGTGTACTACGGCAAGTCCATTCGCGACGCCAGCCTGGCGCAGATGGCGATGATCGCCGGCCTGCCCAAGGCCCCTTCGCGCTTCAACCCCCTGGCCAACCCGGCGCGCAGCAAAGAGCGGCGCGACTGGATCCTGGGGCGCATGTACAAGCTGGGCAAGATCGACCAGGCCGCCTATGAAAGTGCCGTGGCCGAGCCGTTGAATGCCAGCTATCACGTTCCGACGCCGGAAGTGAACGCGCCGTATATCGCTGAAATGGCCCGCGCCGAAATGGTCGGCCGCTATGGCAGCGACGCCTACACCGAAGGCTTCCGTGTGACCACCACCGTTCCGAGCAACCTGCAGGAAATCGCCAATGAATCGGTGCATTCCGGCCTGATCGCCTACGATCAGCGTCACGGTTATCGCGGCCCGGAATCACGCCTGCCGGGCAAGACCCTCAGCGCCTGGACCGCCGAACTGGGCAAGCAGCGCGCAATCAGTGGCCTGGAGCCGGCCATCGTGACCCAGGTGAACAAAGACGGCGTGCAAGTACTCACCCGCACCGGCGAAGCCCGTGTGGCCTGGGACAGCATGAAGTGGGCCCGCCCCTTCCTGAACACCAACAGCATGGGCCCGATGCCCAAGCAGCCGGCTGACGTCGCCCAAGTGGGTGACTTGATCCGCGTGCAACGCCAGAAGGACGACAGCCTCAAATTCAGCCAGGTGCCAATGGCCCAGAGCGCACTGGTCTCCCTCGACCCGCAAAATGGTGCGATCCGTGCCCTGGTCGGCGGCTTCGCTTTCGAGCAGAGCAACTACAACCGCGCCACCCAGGCCAAGCGCCAGCCGGGTTCGAGCTTCAAGCCGTTCATTTACAGCGCGGCGCTGGATAACGGCTACACCGCCGCCAGCCTGGTCAACGATGCACCCATCGTGTTTGTCGATGAGTACCTGGACAAGGTCTGGCGTCCGAAGAACGACACCAACACCTTCCTCGGCCCGATCCGCATCCGCGAGGCGCTGTACAAGTCGCGTAACCTGGTGTCGATCCGCCTGCTGCAAGCGATGGGCGTAGGCAAGACCATCGACTACATCACGCGCTTTGGCTTCGCCAAGTCGGACCTGCCGCCGAACCTGTCGCTGGCCCTGGGCACCGCGACGCTCACGCCGATGGAAATCGCCACCGGCTGGAGCACCTTTGCCAACGGCGGCTACAAGATCTCGCCGTACCTGATCGACAAGATCGAAAGCCGCAACGGCGATACCCTGTTCACCGCCAACCCGCCACGGGTGCCGGGCGATGTGGTCAACGGCATGGCGGCCACCGATGGCCTGGCGGCGCCGAGCAATGGCGGCATTACCATTGAGCCGACGCCAGGTACCGCGCCGACCACAGCGGCCGCCCCGACCGAACCGCAAGCACCGGCCGTTGCCGAGCGCATTGTGGATGGCCGCACGACGTATATCCTCAACAGCATCCTTGAAGACGTGATCAAGAAAGGCACCGGCCGCCGCGCCCTGGCCCTTGGCCGCGCGGATATCGCAGGCAAGACCGGTACCACCAACGAATCCAAGGACGCCTGGTTCTCTGGCTACAACGCCGACTACGTGACCACCGTGTGGACCGGTTACGACCAGCCGGAAAGCCTCGGCCGCCGTGAATTCGGTGGCACCGTCGCACTGCCGATCTGGATGAGCTACATGGGCGCAGCCCTGAAGGACAAGCCGCTGCACACTCAGCCGGAGCCGGAAGGCATCCTCAGCCTGCGAATCGACCCGGTGAGTGGCCGTGCAGCCTCTCCAAGCACGCCGAACGCGTACTTCGAACTGTTCAAGAGCGAAGACACGCCGCCGTCGGTCAATGAATTGGGCAATGGCGCGGTACCGGGCAGCCCGTTGCCGGCGGACGAGGCCGCGCCGATCGATCTCTTTTAGAGAGCGGCAAGCTGTCAGCTACAAGCGGCGAGTTGAGAACGGTGATGTGCTGCTCTTGAACTTGCCGTTTGCAGCTTGAAACTCCCCATAAAAAAACCCGGCGTTCCGAGCCGGGTTTTTTTATGGGTCTACGGCTTAGCCGTTGAACACATCATCCACGCTTTGCAGCGGGTAGTTCTTCGGATACGGCAGGGTGGCCACACCGGTCTCGATCGCGGCTTTGGCCACGGCGTCGGAGATCAGGGTGATCAGGCGCTTATCCATCGGTTTCGGAATAATGTACTCACGACCGAATTCCAGCTTGGCGCCACCGTAGGCGTCGCACACGTCCTGTGGCACCGGCAGCTTGGCCAGTTCGCGCAGGGCATTGGCGGCAGCGACTTTCATCTCTTCGTTGATACGCTTGGCGCGAACGTCCAGGGCACCACGGAAGATGAACGGGAAGCCCAAAACGTTGTTGACCTGGTTCGGGTAGTCCGAGCGGCCGGTGGCCATGATCACGTCGTCGCGGGTGGCGTGGGCCAGTTCCGGGGCGATTTCCGGATCAGGGTTGGAGCAGGCGAACACGATCGGGTTGGCCGCCATGGACTTCAGGCCTTCGGCGCTGAGCAGGTTCGGGCCGGACAGGCCGACGAACACGTCTGCACCGTTGAGGGCATCAGCCAGGGTGCGCTTGGACGACGGGTGGGCAAACATCGCCTTGTACTGGTTCAGATCGGTACGCTCGGACTGGATCACGCCCTTGCTGTCGACCATGTAGATGTTCTCAAGCTTGGCGCCCATGCTCACGATCAGCTTCATGCAGGAGATCGCGGCAGCACCGGCGCCCAGGCAGACGATCTTGGCGTCAGCCAGGGTTTTGCCGGCGATTTCCAGTGCGTTGATCATGCCGGCGGCGGTAACGATTGCAGTACCGTGCTGGTCATCGTGGAATACCGGAATGTCGCACTGCTCGATCAGGGCCTTTTCGATCTCAAAGCACTCAGGTGCCTTGATGTCTTCCAGGTTGATGCCACCGAAGGTGATGGAGATGCGCTTGACGGTGTCGATGAAAGCCTGTGGGCTTTCGGAGTCGACTTCGATGTCGAAAACGTCAATGCCGGCGAAGCGCTTGAACAGCACGCCTTTACCTTCCATGACTGGCTTGGACGCCAATGGGCCGAGGTTGCCCAGGCCGAGAATCGCGGTGCCATCGGAAATCACTGCAACCAGGTTGCCTTTGCCGGTGTACTTGTACGCCAGTTCTGGATCGCGGGCGATTTCGCGTACGGGCTCGGCAACACCAGGGCTGTAGGCCAGCGACAGGTCGCGAGCAGTGGCAGTGGCTTTGGTGAGCTCTACACTCAGCTTACCTGGACGAGGATGGGCATGATATTCGAGAGCGGCAGTTTTCAAATCAGACATATCGGCATTCCGCTTTTACTGTTGGTCGACGGACCGCCGAGGATACGCGTGTCGTAAAGCCCCTACAAGACTGGGCAGTCACAGGTGTCAAGGCCCCGCAGCGCCGTACTTTGGTCTAAGGCCACGGGATACAAGGGCTTAACTGTTCACAATCGAATAAAAAAATGTCTACAATTTTTTATTCATCTATCGATTTGAGCATGCCGGGATCCGTCAGCGGCAGCAACCAACGCGCCTGGTCGCTTTTGCGGCCACCGCGTTTGGCGCGATCTTGCACCCAGCCACGCGCCTCGACTTTCTTGCCTTGCAGACCATTGAGCAGGCCGCTGTCGAATTGACGGGCCAGGTCGGGCGCAATGCGCAATACCACTGCGCCCTGCAATTCGATCCAGATTCCGCCGCGATTACGTTCGATACGGCTCACACGGCCGCTGACCAGGGCAAAGCCGGACTGGCGCAGCTGCGCCACGGATTGCACCGGCGATTGCCGCCATACGCCCAGGCGCGCCGAGCGGGCGCTGTCTTCAGCGGCCTGCTGGCAGGTGGCGAGGTCGACATTGGGAGCGACGCCGACCTGGAATCCCAGGCCTTCGGCCAGCAATTGCGCCTCCAGGTTCTCGCCATCGGCGCCATAAAGGTGGGCCAGGGTGCGCCCGTAGTGATCCTGACGCTCCCGCCCCGGCAACAATCCCACGCGACCGCCGCTGGCCTGCACCAACGCCTGCAGACGCTGGCGGGCGGCGACGGCAAAAGGCTCGTCGGTACGGCCTTTCTTGCCGGTTTCCGGCGCATTGAGCCCGATCATGCGCACACTGCGGCCATCCTTGAGGCGCACCGTGTCGCCATCCACCACCCGCTGCACCTCGACCTGGGCCAGGCCAGCAGGCGCGGGGCAAAATACTTCGGCCTGGGCGGCCGACAGCCAAATCGCGGGCACAAAAAAGGCGCCCGCAAGGGACGCCTTTTTTAACAGCTGGCAAAAGCCCATAAGGCTTTCGAGCCTTACTCTGCTGGAGTAGCAGCAGCCGGCTTCTTGCCGAAAGCACCGAAGCGATCTGCGAAGCGCTGTACGCGGCCGCCGGTGTCCAGAGTCTTCTGCTTACCGGTGTAGAACGGGTGGCACTCGTTGCATACGTCAGTACCCAGTGGCTTGCACAGGTTCGAGCGAGTTTCGAACTTGTTGCCGCAGCTGCAGGTAACTTCGATGGTTTCGTACGCTGGATGGATATCGGCTTTCATGGCACTTCCTCGGGCTAGCGTGCCGCCACTCGACACTATTGTCGAATACCGCACGTAATTAGGCCGCGGATTCTACCAGACCTTTTCAATCGCGCAAGCGGCGACACCTCTCTCGTATCCACATAAAAGCACCTTTCATCAGAAAACCGTGGCATACCCAACACTCCCCTCGTCTGCTAGTCTCGCGCCCCTGCGCCACCCCTGTCTTTACTATGAGATCTCCCCGCGTGCCCGACGCCATTTTGCGCCTAGCCCTGCCTTCGCCCCTGCGCCGCCTGTTCGATTACCGGGCCCCGGCCGGCGTGCTGCGGGCGCAATTGCAGCCGGGCATGCGCGTGCGCGTGCCGTTTGGCCGACGGGAAATGATCGGCATCCTGATCGAAGTCGCCGACCACAGCGAAGTGCCCGCCGATAAACTCAAGCCCGCCCTGGCCATGCTCGACGCCACGCCCCCCCTGCCGCCCGCGCTGTTCAAGCTGTGCCTGTGGACGGCTCAGTATTACCAGCACAGCCTCGGCGACACCTTGAGCTGGGCCCTGCCGGTACTGCTGCGCCAGGGCGAGCTGGCCGAAGCGCGTCAGGAACGGTTCTGGTCGAGCGTGCCCGGCGCCAGCCTCGATGACCCGCGCATCGCCCGTGCCCCGCGCCAGCGTGAAGCCCTGGCCACCCTGGCCCAGCACCCTCACGGCGTGGCGCATCAGCTGTTGAGCAAGCTGATGCTGAGCAAAGACAGCCTCGACCTGCTGCTGGCCAAGGGCTTGGTACAGGTTGAAATTCGCAAGCATGCTCCCGATCCGCGCCACGAACATTGGCTGGCCCAGCCGGAGTTACCGCTGAACCCCGAGCAACGCGCTGCGTATGAGGCGATTCGCGCAGGTTTCGACAGTTTCCACGCGTTCCTGCTGGCGGGCGTCACCGGCAGCGGCAAGACCGAAGTGTATTTGCAGTTGATCCGCGAAACCTTGCAGGCCGGCAAACAGGCGCTGGTGCTGATCCCCGAGATCAACCTCGGCCCGCAAACCCTGGCGCGCTTCGAGCAGCGCTTCAATGCGCGCATCGCGCTGGTGCACTCGGCGGTCAACGACCGCGAGCGCCTGGAGTCGTGGTTGGCGGCACGCGATGGCGAGGCCGACATTATTATCGGCACCCGCTCGGCGCTGTTCACCCCGATGAAAAATCCCGGGCTGATCATCATCGATGAAGAACACGACGGTTCTTATAAGCAGCAGGAAGGCCTGCGCTACCATGCCCGCGACCTGGCGCTGGTGCGCGCCCGCCAGGAAGACATTCCGATTGTGCTGGGCTCGGCCACGCCATCCCTGGAGAGCCTGCACAACGCCTACACCGGCCGTTACGGGCTCCTACGCCTGAATGAGCGCGCCGGCGGCGCCAAACAACCTCGCTTCCTGCGCCTGGACGTAAAAAGCCGTCCGCTGGACAGCGGTATTTCCGGGCCGATGCAACAGGCCATCGGCCAGACCCTCGCCGCCGGCCAGCAAGTCCTGGTATTTCTCAACCGTCGCGGCTTTGCGCCGACGCTGCTGTGCCATGACTGTGGCTGGATGTCCGAATGCGAGCGCTGCGACGCGCGCATGACCGTGCACCAACGCTACGGCGAGTTACGCTGCCATCACTGTGGCCATGTGGAGCGCGTGCCCCGCCACTGCCCGCAGTGCGGCAAGGTCGACCTGCGCCCGGTTGGCGCGGGCACCGAGCGCGCCGAAGAGCGCCTGGGCATTCTGTTTCCGGATTACCCGGTGCTGCGGGTCGACCGCGACAGCACTTCGCGCAAGGATGCGATGAACCAACTGTTCGCCACTATCCAGAAAGGCCAACCGTGCATATTGGTGGGCACGCAGATGCTCGCCAAAGGGCACCACTTTCCCCGGGTGACGCTGGTGTCGATCCTGGATGCCGACGGCGGCCTGTTCTCCGGCGACTTCCGCGCCAGCGAGCGCATGGCGCAGTTGATCGTGCAAGTCGCCGGGCGTGCCGGGCGTGCCGAAGAGCCGGGCAAGGTGATTATCCAGACGCACCTGGCCGACCACCCGCTGCTGATCCAACTGACCGAACAGGGCTACTTTGCCTTCGCCGAACAGGCATTGAGCGAACGCCGTGCCGCGGGCCTGCCACCCTTTTCCCACCTGGCCTTGCTGCGCGCCGAAGCCCATAAACCCGGGCAGGCCGAAGCGTTCCTGGATGAAGCATGCAGCGCCGCCGAACGTTTGCTCGGCGAACTGGGTCTGAGCGGCATCGAACTCCTCGGCCCGGTACCCGCGCCCATGGAACGCCGCGCCGGGCGGTACCGCGCTCAGCTACTTTTACAAGCCACCTCGCGTGCGCCGCTGCATCGGTTATTAAGTAGCTGGTTGCTTGCTCTGGAGCAAATGCCCAGCGGGCGACAGGTGCGATGGTCGTTGGATGTGGACCCGGTAGATTTGTATTGAATTTCCCTGTGGCGAGGGAGCTTGCTCCCGCTGGGCTGCGTAGCGGCCCCAAGTTTTTGGGAGCGCTTCGCACTCCAGCGGGAGCAAGCTCCCTCGCCACAGGTTAATCGTCTGTAGAGATCCGACGAAGGTTGGCAAGCCCGCCCTCGCCACGGATAATGCCCAGTTTTTCCACCTGCGCATCGCGCGCCGCCGCTTGCGGTCGAAAGAGAACACCATGAAAGACACCATTCGCCAGCTGATCCAACAAGCCCTCACCCATCTCGTCAACGAAGGTGTGTTGCCTGAAGGCCTGACGCCGGCGATCCAGGTGGAAAACACCCGCGACAAGACCCACGGTGACTTCGCCAGCAATATCGCGATGATGCTGTCCAAGCCGGCCGGCATGAAGCCGCGCGACCTGGCGGAAAAAATCATTGCCGCACTGCCGGCCGACGAGAGTGTGACCAAGGCCGAAATCGCCGGCCCTGGCTTTATCAACTTCTTCCAGAACACCCAGGCCCTGGCGTCGCGCCTGGACGCCGCCCTGGCCGACGCCAAAATCGGCGCGCGCAAGGCCGGCGAAGCGCAGCGCGTGGTCGTCGACCTGTCGGCGCCGAACCTGGCCAAAGAGATGCACGTGGGTCACCTGCGTTCCACCATCATCGGCGACGGCGTGGCGCGGGTGCTGGAGTTTCTCGGCGACAGCGTGATCCGCCAGAACCACGTCGGCGACTGGGGCACCCAGTTCGGCATGCTGATGGCGTACCTGCAAGAGAACCCGATCACCAGCAACGAGCTGTCGGACCTGGAGAACTTCTACCGCGCCGCCAAGAAGCGCTTTGACGAATCCGAAGACTTCGCCGACCGCGCCCGTGGCCTGGTGGTCAAGCTGCAAGCCGGCGACGCCGAATGCCTGGCGCTGTGGAACCGCTTCCGCGATATCTCGCTGTCCCATTGCCAGGAAATCTACGAGCTGCTCAACGTTAAATTGACCATGGCCGACGTAATGGGCGAAAGCGCCTACAACGACGACCTGATCAATGTGGTCAACGACCTCAAGGCCAAGGGCCTGCTGGTCGAGAGCAACGGCGCGCAGTGCGTGTTCCTCGAAGAATTCAAGACCGCCGACGGCGAACCGCTGCCGGTGATCATCGTCAAGGCCGATGGCGGCTACCTCTACGCCACCACCGACCTGGCCGCCGTGCGTTACCGCAGCGGCGTGCTCAAGGCCGATCGTGCGTTGTACTTCGTCGACCAGCGCCAGGCCCTGCACTTCCAGCAAGTGTTCGAAGTGGCGCGCCGTGCGGGCTTCGTCACCCACCCGATGCACATGGAGCACATGGGCTTCGGCACCATGAACGGCGCCGACGGCCGCCCGTTCAAGACCCGCGACGGTGGCACGGTCAAACTGATCGACCTGCTCAACGAAGCCCAGGACCGCGCCTACAACCTGGTGAAGGAAAAGAACCCGGAACTGGCCGAGGCCGACCTGCGCAACATCGCCCGCGTGGTGGGCATCGGCGCAGTCAAATACGCTGACCTGTCCAAGCACCGCACCAGCGACTACAGCTTCAACTTCGAACTGATGCTCAACTTCGAAGGCAACACCGCGCCGTACCTGCTGTACGCCTACACCCGCGTGGCCGGTGTGTTCCGCAAGCTGGGCAAGGACTTCAGCGAAGTCGAAGGCCGGATCGTGCTGGATGCGCCCCACGAACAGGAATTGGCCGCCAAACTGGCGCAATTGGGCGAAGTGTTGAACAGCGTCGGCGAGAAAGGCACGCCGCATATCCTGTGCACCTACCTGTATGAAGTCGCCGGCCTGTTCTCCAGCTTCTACGAGAACTGCCCGATCCTCACCGCCGACGACGAAGCCCAAAAGCAGAGTCGCCTGCGCCTCGCCGCACTGGCCGGACGGACCCTCAAGCAAGGCCTGGAACTGTTGGGCCTGGAAACTCTGGAGCGTATGTAAGTTGGCTGCCAAGAAAAAACCTGCACCCAAGCGCGGCGCCAGCCGCTACCAGGCCCCGGCGAAGAAGCCGATCCCAGGCTGGTTGTGGATGGCTATCGGCCTCACGGTCGGTGCGTTTGTGGTGTTTCTGATGAAGCTGGATCCGGGCCAGGGCGATGACGTCAAACGGGTCAAGCAGGAACAGCAGAAAGCCAGCAAAATTGCCGAAGCCAACAAGACTGCGCCAAGCCCGACCGCACCGGTGAAGCCGAAATATGACTTCTACACGCTGCTGCCGGAATCGGAAGTGATCGTGCCGCCCGACGCCGTGCCGGAGAAAACCCTGCCGACGCCGCAGGTACCGACCACCCCGGTGACGCCGGCGGAAGCGGCGAAAATCGACACCGCCCGCGCCCAGGCGGCGCTGGCCGGGATTACCCCGCCGCCAGCACCGCCGGTGGCAGAGACCAAGGCGGCGCCGGTGACGAAGTTCTTCCTGCAGGCGGGCTCGTTCCCCAAACAGGCGGACGCAGATCGAGTGCGGGCGCAGATCATTCTGCTGGGGCAGTCGGTGACGGTGGAGTCCGGCACGGTCAAGGATGCGACCTGGTATCGCGTGCTGGTGGGACCGTTCAGCAACCGTGAACAACTGACCGTGGCGCAGAAACAATTGGCCGGTGCCGGGTTTAGCAACCTTTTGCTACAACAACGCCAGAGCCGCTGACTTAGAAGACACAGCAGGACTAATGTGGGAGGGGGCTTGCCCCGATAGCGGTGGGTCAGTCAGCTTATCTGTAGCTGACCCAATGCAATCGGGAGCAAGCCCCCTCCCACATTTGGTTTTGTAGTGTTCTTAAATAGGTGTCGGACCGATAAACACCACTCGTCCGCCATAACCCTCTACGCTTGAAATCACCCCCACTACCCCCATATCAGTTTCCATCAGGGCATTTTCGCCCCGCTGCGTGGAGACTCTCCTCTTGACCACCATCGTTTCAGTACGTCGCCACGGCAAAGTCGTCATGGGCGGCGACGGCCAGGTTTCCCTGGGTAATACCGTGATGAAAGGCAACGCGAAAAAAGTGCGCCGCCTGTACCACGGCCAGGTACTCGCCGGCTTCGCAGGCGCCACCGCCGACGCCTTCACCCTCTTCGAGCGTTTCGAAGGCCAGCTTGAGAAACACCAGGGCCACCTCGTGCGCGCCGCCGTCGAACTCGCCAAGGAATGGCGCACCGATCGCTCCCTCAGCCGCCTGGAAGCCATGCTGGCCGTGGCCAACAAAGACGCGTCCCTGATCATCACCGGTAACGGCGATGTGGTTGAGCCCGAGCATGGCTTGATCGCCATGGGCTCCGGCGGCGGCTACGCACAGGCGGCGGCCAGCGCGTTGTTGAAGAAAACCGACCTGTCGGCCCGTGAAATCGTCGAGACCGCCCTGGGCATCGCCGGCGATATCTGCGTGTTCACCAACCACAACCAGACCATTGAGGAGCAGGACCTCGCCGAATAAGCCGTAGGCTTATTCCCGCTTGAGGCCGCCAAACACTATGTCCATGACTCCCCGCGAAATCGTCCACGAACTCAACCGCCATATCATCGGCCAGGACGATGCCAAGCGCGCCGTTGCCATCGCCCTGCGAAACCGCTGGCGCCGGATGCAACTGCCCGAAGAACTGCGCGTTGAAGTGACGCCCAAGAACATCCTGATGATCGGCCCGACCGGTGTCGGTAAAACCGAGATCGCCCGGCGCCTGGCCAAACTGGCCAATGCCCCGTTCATCAAGGTCGAAGCGACCAAGTTCACCGAAGTCGGCTATGTGGGCCGTGACGTCGAGTCGATCATCCGCGACCTGGCCGACGCCGCCCTGAAGATGCTGCGCGAACAGGAAGTGACCAAGGTCAGCCACCGCGCCGAAGACGCCGCCGAGGAACGCATCCTCGACGCCCTGCTGCCACCGGCACGCATGGGCTTTAACGAAGACGCCGCGCCGTCGTCGGACTCCAACACCCGCCAGCTGTTCCGCAAGCGCCTGCGTGAAGGCCAGCTGGATGACAAGGAAATCGAGATCGAAGTCGCCGAAGTATCTGGCGTGGACATCTCCGCGCCGCCCGGCATGGAAGAAATGACCAGCCAGTTGCAGAACCTGTTCGCCAACATGGGCAAGGGCAAGAAGAAAAGCCGCAAGCTCAAGGTGAAAGAGGCGCTGAAGCTGGTGCGCGACGAAGAAGCCGGGCGCCTGGTCAACGAGGAAGAACTCAAGGCCAAGGCCCTGGAAGCGGTCGAGCAGCATGGCATCGTGTTTATCGATGAGATCGACAAGGTGGCCAAGCGCGGCAATTCCGGCGGCGTCGACGTGTCCCGTGAAGGTGTGCAGCGTGACCTGTTGCCGCTGATCGAAGGCTGCACCGTGAACACTAAACTGGGCATGGTCAAGACCGACCACATCCTGTTCATCGCCTCCGGTGCGTTCCACCTGAGCAAGCCAAGCGACCTGGTGCCGGAGCTGCAAGGCCGCCTGCCGATCCGCGTGGAGCTCAAGGCGCTGACGCCGGGCGACTTCGAACGCATCCTCAGCGAGCCGCATGCATCGCTCACCGAGCAATACCGCGAGTTGCTGAAAACCGAAGGCCTGGGGATAGAGTTCCAGGCGGACGGCATCAAGCGCCTGGCGGAGATCGCCTGGCAGGTCAACGAAAAGACCGAGAACATCGGGGCCCGTCGCCTGCACACGCTGCTTGAGCGTTTGCTTGAGGAAGTGTCCTTCAGCGCCGGCGACATGGCCGGGGCGCAGAATGGCGAAGCGATCAAGATCGACGCCGACTACGTCAACAGCCACCTGGGTGAATTGGCGCAGAACGAAGACTTGTCGCGGTATATCCTGTAAGCCTCACACCGAACTGCTTTGCTTCAATGTGGGAGGGGCGGTGCGACGATTCGACTTGCTCCCGATGGCGGTGTATCAGTATCAGATGTGCTGACTGACACACTGTAATCGGGAGCAAGTCGAATCGTTGCACCGCCCCTCCCACATTTTTAAGCCGGTTTATTCAGGAGCACCTCATATGGCCAAGTTTCCTACCGCAGTAAACCTGCACAAAACCTCCAATACCCTCGGCCTCACCTACGGGCCCGAAGAAACCTACCAACTACCCGCCGAATTCCTGCGGGTGCACTCCCCCTCCGCCGAGGTCCAGGGCCACGGCAAACCCATCCTGCAATTGGGCAAGCTCAACGTTAAATTGACCAAGGTAGAACCGGCCGGTCAGTACGCACTGAAATTGACCTTCGACGACGGGCATGACAGCGGCCTGTTCACCTGGGACTACCTCTACCAACTGGCCGTGCGTCAGGAAGCGCTGTGGGCCGATTACCTTGCCGAGCTCAAGGCGGCCGGAAAAACCCGCGACCCGAGTCAGTCGGTCGTGCGGCTGATGCTCTAGCCAAGGCTTCTTGCGCTTTAGAGGGCATTTTCTAATTTCATTTGCTTGAATGCCCTGTCGCGTGGTCAACGATTGGCCCGCTTGCGAAAAAAATTAAACTCGGGTAACCAATGGAACTGGCAAGTTCCCTGCATTTGACGATGCGGTATCAACGGTCACCCGAGTCGCAGTACCTGAGGTGTGTTGTGTATCGAAACTGGGTGCGCAGCGCCAGCCGGTACTCGTCTTCCGGACAATGGAGCGTCGTAGATGAGTAACAAGAACAACGATGACTTGAAACGCCAGGCCTCGGAAAACACCCTGGGGCTGAACCCGATCATCGCGTTACGCAAAAAGGATTTACTCGCCTCGGCGAAGATGGTGCTGACCCAAGCCATCAAGCAACCGTTGCACAGCGTCAAACACGTCGCGCATTTTGGCGTCGAGTTAAAGAATGTGATGTTCGGCAAATCCGCGCTGGTGCCAGAGAGCGACGACCGTCGCTTCCATGACCCGGCCTGGAGCCAGAACCCGCTCTACAAACGCTACCTGCAAACCTACCTGGCGTGGCGCAAGGAACTGCACGACTGGATTGGCGACAGCAACCTGTCTGCACAGGACATCAGCCGCGGCCACTTCGTGATCAACCTGATGACCGAAGCCATGGCCCCCACCAACAGCGCGGCCAACCCGGCGGCGGTCAAACGCTTTTTTGAAACCGGCGGCAAGAGCCTGCTCGACGGTCTGTCGCACCTGGCCAAGGACATGGTGCACAACGGCGGCATGCCGAGCCAGGTCAACATGGGCGCCTTTGAAGTAGGCAAGACCCTGGGTACCACCGAAGGCGCCGTGGTGTTTCGCAATGACGTGCTGGAGCTGATCCAGTACAAGCCAATCACCGAGCAGGTGCATGAGCGCCCATTGCTGGTGGTGCCGCCGCAGATCAACAAATTCTATGTCTTCGACCTGAGCCCGGAGAAGAGCCTGGCGCGCTTCTGCCTGCGCAACGGCCAGCAGACGTTTATCGTCAGCTGGCGCAACCCGACCAAGGCCCAGCGCGAGTGGGGCCTGTCGACCTATATCGAAGCGCTCAAGGAAGCGGTGGACGTGGTCACGGCGATCACCGGCAGCAAGGACATCAACATGCTCGGCGCCTGCTCCGGCGGCATCACTTGCACCGCGCTGCTCGGCCACTACGCGGCGCTGGGAGAGAAGAAGGTCAACGCCCTGACCCTGCTGGTGAGCGTGCTGGACACCACCCTGGACACCCAGGTGGCGCTGTTCGTCGACGAGCAGACCCTGGAAGCGGCCAAGCGCCATTCCTACCAGGCCGGCGTGCTGGAAGGCCGCGACATGGCCAAGGTGTTCGCCTGGATGCGCCCCAACGACCTGATCTGGAATTACTGGGTCAACAACTACCTGCTGGGCAACGAGCCGCCGGTGTTCGACATCCTGTTCTGGAACAACGACACCACGCGCCTGCCGGCGGCGTTCCACGGCGACCTGATCGAACTGTTCAAGAACAACCCACTGGTACGCGCCAACGCCCTGGAAGTGTGCGGCACGCCCATCGACCTCAAACAGGTCACGGCCGATATCTACTCCCTGGCCGGCACCAACGACCACATCACGCCGTGGCAGTCATGCTACAAGTCGGCACAGCTGTTTGGCGGCAAGGTGGAGTTCGTGCTGTCCAGCAGCGGGCATATCCAGAGCATCCTCAACCCGCCGGGCAACCCCAAGGCACGCTACCAGACCAGCGACAGCCTGGCGGGCAAGCCGCTTGAGTGGCAGGAGAATGCGACCAAGCACACTGACTCGTGGTGGTTGCACTGGCAGGCGTGGCAGGCGGAGCGGGCAGGGAAATTGAAGAAGGCACCGACGGCTTTAGGTAACAAAACCTACGCAGCAGCGGAAGCAGCCCCAGGAACTTACGTACACGAACGCTAGATTGAAATGGGGTCAAGTGTGGGAAGGGGCTTGCCCCGATAGCAGTGTGTCAGTCAGCTGATCCATTGGCTGATCAATTGCAATCGGGAGCAAGCCCCCTCCCACATTTGGCCTGCATTCCAACCGTCACATCTCACAGGGCTTGAGCATGCCGCAACCGTTCATCTTCCGTACCATCGACCTGGATGGCCAGACCATCCGCACGGCGGTACGCCCGGGCAAGCCTCACTTGACGCCGCTGCTGATTTTCAACGGTATCGGCGCCAACCTTGAGTTGGTGTTTCCGTTCGTCCAGGCCCTGGACCCGGACCTGGAAGTGATCGCCTTCGATGTGCCCGGTGTGGGCGGTTCATCCACACCCAACCGGCCCTACCGCTTTCCCGGCCTGGCCAAACTCACCGCGCGCATGCTCGATTACCTGGATTATGGCCAGGTGAATGCGGTGGGGGTTTCCTGGGGCGGCGCGCTGGCGCAGCAGTTTGCCTATGACTACCCGGAGCGCTGCAAAAAGCTGATCCTGGCGGCGACCGCCGCCGGCGCCTTTATGGTGCCGGGCAAGCCAAAGGTGCTATGGCTGATGGCCAGCCCCCGGCGTTATATCCAACCGTCCCACGTGGTGCGCATCGCGCCGATGATTTATGGCGGCTCGTTCCGCCGCGATTCCAAACTGGCCGCCGAGCATGCCAGCAAAGTGCGCTCGGCCGGCAAGCTCGGCTATTACTGGCAGCTGTTCGCGGGGCTTGGCTGGACCAGCATCCACTGGCTGCACAAGATCCGCCAGCCGACCCTGGTGCTGGCCGGGGACGATGATCCGCTGATCCCGCTGGTCAATATGCGCATGCTCGCCTGGCGCATTCCCAACGCACAGTTGCACATCATCGATGACGGCCACCTGTTCCTGATCACCCGGGCCGAAGCCGTGGCGCCGATCATCATGAAATTTCTGGAGGAGGAGCGCCTGCGCGCCGTGATTCACCCAAGACCTGCGGTGTAAGGACCACACCGCCGCGCAACTTGCCAGGAACCGACTATGGTTCTGAATTGGCGTGCCTGTTGAAGGCTTGACGAAGGAGTGTTGGCTCATGCGAGAAAGACCCGTGACGAACCCGGCGCCCACCCCGGCCGCGTTCATCAATGCGCAAAACGCGATCACCGGCCTGCGCGGTCGGGATTTGCTGTCCACGCTGCGCAGCGTCGCCGCCCACGGCCTGCGCAATCCGGTGCATACCGCCCGGCATGCCCTGGCCCTTGGCGGCCAGTTGGGTCGCGTGCTGCTCGGGGAGACGGTGCATGAACCCAACCCCCGCGACAGCCGTTTCGGCGACCCGACCTGGGCGCTCAACCCGTTCTACCGGCGCAGCCTGCAAGCCTATTTGAGCTGGCAGAAACAAACCCGCCACTGGATCGACGACAGCAGCTTGAGCGACGACGACCGCGCCCGAGCGCACTTTGCGTTTGCGCTGTTCAACGACGCGGTTTCGCCGTCCAACACCTTGCTCAACCCACTGGCCGTCAAGGAGCTGCTCAACTCCGGCGGCAACAGCGTGGTGCGCGGCGTGAGCAACCTGTTCGAAGACCTGCTGCACAACAACGGCCTGCCGCGCCAGGTGAGCAAGCACGCGTTCGAAGTCGGCAAGACCGTCGCCACCACGCCCGGCTCAGTGGTGTTTCGCAACGAGCTGCTGGAGCTGATCCAGTACCGGCCCATGAGCGAAAAACAGTACGCCAGGCCGTTGCTGATCGTGCCGCCGCAGATCAACAAGTACTACATTTTCGACCTGAGCCCGGCCAACAGCTTTGTGCAGTACGCCCTGAAAAACGGCCTGCAGACCTTTATGGTCAGCTGGCGCAACCCGGACGTGCGCCATCGCGAATGGGGCCTGTCCACCTATGTGGCGGCGCTGGAGGAAGCGCTCAACGTGTGCAGGGCAATCACCGGCGCTCGCGAGGTCAACCTGATGGGCGCCTGCGCCGGTGGCCTGACCATCGCCGCGCTGCAAGGCCATTTGCAAGCCAAGCGTCAGCTGCGCCGCATCTCCAGCGCCAGCTACCTGGTGAGCCTGCTCGACAGCCAGATCGACGGCCCCGCCATGCTGTTCGCCGATGAACAGACCCTGGAAGCCGCCAAGCGCCGCTCCTACCAGCAAGGCGTGCTGGACGGCCGCGACATGGCCAAGGTGTTCGCCTGGATGCGCCCCAACGACCTGATCTGGAACTACTGGATCAACAACTACCTGCTGGGCAAGGAACCGCCGGCCTTCGACATTCTGTACTGGAACAACGACAACACGCGCCTGCCCGCCGCGCTGCATGGTGACCTGCTGGACTTCTTCAAGCACAACCCGCTGAGCCATCCCGGCGGCCTTGAGGTGTGCGGCACGCCCATCGATTTGCAAAAGGTCACAGTGGACAGCTTCAGCGTGGCCGGGATCAACGACCACATCACGCCATGGGACGCGGTGTATCGCTCCACGCAATTGCTCGGCGGTGACCGGCGCTTCGTGTTGTCCAACAGCGGGCATATCCAGAGCATCCTCAACCCGCCAGGCAACCCCAAGGCTAACTACGTCGAGAACCCCAGGCTGAGCAGCGACCCGCGCGCCTGGTACTACGACGCCAACCACGTCGAGGGCAGTTGGTGGCCGCAGTGGCTGGAGTGGATCCAGCAGCGCTCGGGCACGCAACGCGAAACCCTCACCGCCCTGGGCAACCAGAATTACCCACCGATGGAAGCCGCGCCGGGCACCTACGTGCGCGTGCGCTGAGCTCAGCGATCAGATTAAGAAGACTGGATGAAGACCCGCGACCGTATCCTTGAATGTGCTCTGCAGTTATTCAACCAGAAGGGCGAACCGAATGTGTCGACCATGGAGGTGGCCAATGAAATGGGGATCAGCCCCGGCAACCTCTACTACCACTTCCATGGCAAGGAGCCGTTGGTACTCGGGTTGTTCGAACGTTTTCAGCATGAGCTCACCCCCTTGCTCGACCCGCCGGCGGATGCGCAACTGGAGCCACAGGATTACTGGCTGTTCTTGCACCTGATCATCGAGCGCATGGCCCACTACCGGTTTCTGTTCCAGGACCTGTCGAACCTGGCCGGGCGGTTGCCGAAACTGGCCAAGGGCATTCGCCACCTGCTCACGGCACTCAAGCGCACCCTGGCGTCATTGCTGGCACGGCTGAAGGCGGCGGGGCAGTTGACCAGTGGTACGCAGGCGCTGGGCCAACTTGTGGAACAGATCACCCTGACCTTGCTGTTTTCCCTCGACTACCAGCGGATTCTCGACCGCGCGGGCGAGGTACAGGTGGTGGTTTATCAGATCATGATGCTGGTGGCGCCACACCTGTTGCCGCCGGCGCGGGAGGCGACCGAACGGTTGGCGCTGCGTTATCTGGACAATCCAGTTTAATACTCGATTTTTGATAGTTGCTGCGTCATCCCGCGCCTCTAAAGTGCTGGGTAAATTTGAAAAGCTCACTATCGGTTTTAATACCCAGCTTTCGATATGCCGATTGTTTTTGCGTACTAATGGTACTGGTACTGCGCGAAAACTTTGCCGCAATTGAACTCACGGACATACCATCGAGAAAACATCGCAATACTTCCCGCTCTTTGGGCGTGAGGCATGCGCTCAATTGTAACGGCGTAGAAACCTCAACTTTCGACTTTAGGTTTTTCACCTCACACACCGACTGCGGCCCTTGCAGTACCGACAACATGCACGACTGCAGGTAAACTCGGCCCTGCGCGGCCGTTCGAATAGCCGTAATCAATTCACTCAACTTTTCGTTCTTTCCCAACACCCCCCAACTTCCGGCTTTCAATGCCAATGAAACAATCGCGGGGGTGTAGTGTGAACACACGACGATAGGCCGGCATTGTTTGAAACGTCGATTCAGCGCCTGGATCAGGCTAAGGCCGTCAATATCCGACGAGCCCAGCGCAAAGTCCATCACCACCACATCCGCCAGCCGCACGGCAAGCGTCTCAAGCAACTCCCTGCCGCTGCCGAAGGAGCCGATCACTTCAATGTCGGCCTCCTTGTTAAGGCCCAACTCAATACCCTGCCGCACCATCTCGTGGTTATCTAACAGCATGACGGTATACCGGGTGGAATGTGAAGTAAGCATCAAAAAACCCGCATAAGTGAGTGGCGCTCATTACCAGCAATGCCTAGTTGCTCCGAGCACGGTATATCGCAGCCACCCCCGAGGATCAACACCGAAAAACAACCAGCCACTCTTTCAGAGCTTTCCTACAGTCATAACTTACAAGAAAAACTCAATACAATTACTTTTAAAAACCATGGCAAAGTTAGACGCTTTTCGAATAATCACGAGACAAAATTCGTTATCCATCTATAGGCGTCAATGTGTTTTAGAGACACATTACGTCGCCCGCCAAATTTGGCTTTTCAACAAATACAAGTGCAGCGCTTAACTTGCGGCGGGAACCGCCAACCTCACGATAAGGAATACTATGAAAATCAATGCCCTCTCCGCCGTAGCGGCCGCTGTCGTACTGACCGCCGGTGTTTCACAACCGACCTACGCCGCACCCGACGGCACCATCAACTTCAGCGGTCAGGTCAACGACGTGACCTGCACCATTGAAGGCTCCCCGCCAGGGTCGGGCTCTGTGGTCAAGAACGTCAACCTGGGCGGCGTCTCTGCCGCACGCCTGGCCAAACCCGGCGATCGTGCCAACCTGACCGGTTTCACCATTCGTATTGGTGCGCCGGGCGAGGGCAGTTGCAGCAACGGCCGTACCGCGATGGTTGCGTTCGACCCCACCAGCGCGGCGATCGATGTGGCCACCGGGCGCTTGAACATCGACGGTTACGATGACCCGAACGACACCACCAACGCGAAGAATGTCCAGGTTGAAGTGACTAACCGCGATGGCACGCCGATCAACGTCTACACCGAAAAATCCGAAGGTGTGGTGATCGCCGACAACCAGGCCGTCATCCCGCTGGCAGCGCAAATGTATGCCAGCGGAGCCTCCACCGAAGGTGCGGTGAAAACCCGTGTCGGCTTCATGGTCCAGTACACCGACTAAAGGGAGCGACGGCCCGCACTGGCGGGCCCCGCCTGCAAAGACCTGCACCCGGCGTGCAGGTCCCTCTCCCGGACTCGAAGAACACTGAAGACGATGAAAAGTATGGCCTGCCTCGCTTTCGCTACCCGCGCCCTTGGGTTGTTGCTGATGTACGCGCTGCCCGCCCATGCCGGCGTGATCATTTACGGCACACGTGTGATCTACCCCGCTGAACAGCAGGAAGTGGTCGTGCGCCTGGAGAATAAAGGTGACCGCCCCGCCCTGGTTCAGACCTGGCTGGATACGGGCAACCTGGACTCGACACCGGCGACCGCGCAAACGCCCTTTACCCTGTCACCGCCGATCTTTCGCATCGAGCCGAATCAGCAACAGGCAGTGCGTCTGCGCCATATCGGCGGTTCGTCCCCCACCGACCGCGAAAGCCTGTACTGGCTGAATGTGCTGGAAGTGCCCCCACGCTCAGCCGATGCAGCACAAAACAACCAGCTCGAATTGGCCTTCCGTACCCGCCTGCGCGTCTATCTGCGTCCGCAAACCCTGCCCTATTCGGTGAGCAGCGCCCCGGCGAAAGTGCAATGGAAACTGGTACCCCACGACCAAGGGTTTGCCCTGCAAGCGACCAACCCCACGCCGTACCACATCTCCCTGACGTCGGTTGATCTGGTCAGTGACGGCAGACGCTTCAGCAAGACGCCGAACAAGGCGGCCAACGACAGCCTGTTGATGCCGGCCGGCGACGTCAAACGCTTTGCGCTGCCCCTGCTGCGTGATCGCCCGGTCCGCGCGGCCAAAGTCGAGTTCACCACCGTCAGCGACTTCGGTGCCCGCGTGCGCCATTCGGTTGACCTGCCCTTTTCAGACGCACGATGAGCCTCCCATGAACGCCGCCTCGATTTCACACCTGCCCGCCAAGCTCATCGCATTGACGCTTGCGCTGTTCGTCAGCGCCTCAGTCCACGCGAGCGTCGTCATCAACAGCACCCGGATCGTCTACCCGCAGAACGCCAAGGAAGTGACGGTGCGCCTGGAAAGCAAGAACCAGTCGCCGGTGCTGATCCAGGCCTGGCTGGACGACGGCAACGAGCACTCGACGCCGGAACTGGGCGGGATCCCTTTTGTTGCGACGCCGCCGATCTTCCGCATGGAACCGGGCAAGCAACAAGTGGTGCGCCTGGCCTATACGGGCGAGGCCCTGCCGTCGACGCAGGAAAGCCTGTTCTGGTTCAACGTGCTGGAGGTGCCTTCACAATCGCAAGGGGCTCAGGAACGCAACCAGTTGCAGCTCGCCTTCCGCTCGCGGATCAAACTGTTTTTGCGTCCGCCAAACCTGCCGTACGCCGTCGAGGATGCGCCTGCAAAACTGCAATGGCGTCGCATCGCCACAGAGCAGGGCCAGGCGCTTGAAGTCTATAACCCCACGCCTTACCACGTGACCTTCGAGCAGATCGACGTGGTGGACGCAGGGCAGCGCCATACACGCAAGAACGGCGCGGCCGACGGCGACAACATGGTGATGCCCGGCAGCCGCAACCGCTTTGAGCTGCCCAGCCTCAAATCGCCGCCCAACAGCGCAACGACCGTGGAGTTCCACACGCTCGACGATTTCGGCCTCAAGGTTGCCCACAGCGCGAAGGTCTCGTCATGACCGTCCGGATGCGCGACCACCCGTCCTAGCGTTGCGCCACTCGACCGGCACGTGGCCAAGCCGGCGGAGCGAGTCAATCACTGCATGACACCCGTTCGATCGATGCCTTTTTATCGAGGCAGGGCCCCTGTTCGCCCGCATTCGGACAGTACCTATTTGGAAAACGGTAAACATGAGTCTGAACATCCGCGTCAGCGCAAGAAACTGGTCCCTGATACGTGGTCGCCTGACGCTGACGACGCGCTGCCTTTTGCTGCTCGGCGTCGCGCAGGTCGCGGGCGTCCAGGCTGCCGAGGACGTCGAGTTCAACCCGGCCTTCTTTCCTGATGGCGCGGGCGGCCTGCAGGTCGATGTTTCAAAGTTCAGTCGGGGCAATATCGTACTGCCCGGCAGCTACCGTGCCGAGGTTTACCTCAATGGCCAGTGGATCGGCCGTGAAAGTCTGACCTTCGTCGCAGTGAACGACCAGGACTCCGCGCAACTGTGCCTGGAACGCGAGGCGTTGCTCAGGTTCGGCGTTGACCTGGACGCCGTCGAACGACGCTCCGTCGAAGCCGACACTACCCCGGCGTTACCCTTCGACAGCTGCGCCGATATCGCCACTTACCTGCCCGGTGCCATCAGCCTGTTCGACAACGGCGAGAACCGCCTGGACCTGCAGATTCCGCAGCTCTTCCTGTCACGCAAGGTGCGCGGCTACGTCGACCCACGCCACTGGGACAGCGGCATCGACGCCGCCTTCGTGCGCTACAACGCCAATACCTTTACCACGCGCACCAGCGGTCGCTCGCTCGACTCGCATTACCTGGGCCTCAATGCCGGCCTCAACCTGGGCGACTGGCACTGGCGCCACAACGGCAGCTACAGCCAAGCCGAAACCAGTGCGGGTTATCAAGGCAGCTCGACCTATGTGCAGCGCGAATTGGGCATGCTCAAATCCCAGCTGATGGCGGGCGAGATCTACACCGGCGGCGAGCTGTTCGACAGCGTGCGCCTGCGCGGGGCCAGCCTGTTCAGCGATGACCGCATGCTGCCCGACTCCCAGACCGGTTTTGCGCCGGTGGTGCGCGGCATCGCCGAGACCAACGCCCGGGTCACCGTGCGCCAGCGCGGCGTGCTGCTGGATGAGGTGTCGGTGCCGCCGGGCCCGTTCGTGCTCAACGACTTGTTCCCAACCGGTTACGGCGGCGACCTGAACGTCACCGTCACCGAGGCCGACGGGCGCCAGCGCGAATTTATCGTGCCGTTCGCCGCCAACGCCAATCTGCTGCGCCCCGGCAACCGCCGCTATGCGCTGAGTGTCGGCCAACTGGATGAAATCGGCCTGCGCCATCCGCCCACGCTGATGCAAGCGACTTACCAGCACGGCCTGAGCAACCTGCTGACCGGCTACACCGGCACGGTCGTGGGCCAGGATTACAACTCGCAACTGCTGGGGGCCGCGTTCAATACGCCGCTGGGCGCGCTGTCGTTTGACCTGACCCGCTCCAGCGCTCACCTTCCGGGGCATGGCTCGCGTGACGGGCAAAGCGTGCAACTGCGCTACAGCAAGAACTTCGCCGATACCGGCACCCACTTTGCCCTCGGTGCCTACCGCTACTCCACCGAAGGCTTCCTGAGCGTCGCCGACGCCGCACGCGTACGCGACCTCGCCCTCGACGGGCGCAGCCTGGATAACGTCTCACGCCTGCGCGACAGGATGGACATCAGCCTCAACCAAAGCCTGGGCAACGGTTCGGTCTACCTCACCGGTTCATCGCAAAATTATTGGAACCGCAAAGGCGGCAACCTGACCTTCACCACGGGGTACGCCGCGTCCTGGAAGGGCCTGCACTACACAGTCAGCGCCCAGCGTACCCATGATTTGCTCAGTGGCCAGGTCGACAAACAAATCGATCTGACCCTCAGCCTGCCCCTGGGCAGCACGCCACGTTCGCCCACCCTGACGACCAGTGCCTATCGCGGCAACCAGAGCAGCGGTGAACGCGTAAGCCTGGGTGGCAGCCTGGGCGAGCGCAGCGAGTTCACCTACGGCGTGGATACCAGCCGCAGCCAGGGCAATGGCAACGCCACCAGCGCCGACGTGAAATACCAGGCCAGTGTCGGCGTGCTATCGGCCAGTTATGGTCAGAGCAATGCTTACCGCTCGACCTCCCTGGGCATGACCGGCGGCATCGTCGCCCATGCCGGCGGCGTGACCTTCGCCCCGGAGCTGGGCGACACCCTCGGCATTGTCCAGGCTCCCGATGCCCAGGGCGCACGCATCAACGGCAACCACAGCGCGCAAGTAGGCAAAAGCGGCTTCGCCGTGGTGCCTCACCTCACGCCGTACCGCCAGAACGTGGTCGAGCTGGACCCCAAGGACCTTTCCGTCGATGTGGAGCTCAAGAGCGCCGCACAAAACGTCGCACCGCGCGCCGGCTCGGTGGTGAAGCTGCAATTCGAGACCGTCAGCGGCCAGGCCCTGTTGATCACCGCGCTGCGCGAAGACGGTAGCCCGCTGCCGTTTGGGTCGGATGTGTTCGATGAAAACGGGGCCAGCGTCGGGATTGTCGGGCAGGGCGGGAAAGCGTTTGTGCGCGTGGCCCGGTCCCAGGGGCACCTGATGGTCCAGTGGGGGCCGCATGCCGATGCCAAATGTCGGGTGAGTTATGACTTAAGTACGAAGCCTTCCTCGGAGACCGCCAAACGGTTGCTTCAGTTGGATGCAGGGACGTGCAGGGCGTATAGCGCCAACGCGCCTGCCTGAAAAACCCAATCGGCACCGACGTCGCCATACTTATTTATGCGCTTGATTTTTTACGGGGAAAACACATGAAGCAATCCACTACGTTGATGTTGGCGCTGCTGATTTTAACTCTGCCTATCACCGCTCAGGCGGCTTGCAGTCCATACCCCAATTTTTCCAACGGGGTCTCGTTTCCGACCACCGTCAGCGTGCCGAGCTCTCTGCCCGTTGGGGGCCTGATTACAAGCGCGGTGTTTAACGGACCTTTCCCAACTTTTCAGATGAACTGCCCCACACCGACCCTGAGAACGATCATCGGCAGATATGGCGGCGCGGGAGGTGGAGCACTCCCAAATATGCCCTACCTTTATAAAACCAACGTGCCTGGCATCGGCATGCAAATCCAGGTGACGTTGCCTAGCGGGCAAATTGGGAATGCGACGCTGGCGAGCATGGATTGGACAATGCACCCCGGGAACTTTCCCTATGGTTATCGCAGCCTACAGTTGCAATTTTATAAAATAGGTCCGGTTACCACGGGTACCGTTCCCAGCGGGAACCTTCATGACCATCGATGGGATAGCATCCAAGGGCGCCACCAGATGCTGCTCAACAACTCGATACGCTTCGTTAACCCGACCGCCACCTGCGATCTGGCCACCGGCGACGTCAACCGTTCCATCACCCTCGACACCGTCAAAGTCAGCGCATTTGAGAACGCAAGTTCCGCAGGCGCCCGCGACTTCGAGTTAACGGCCAACTGCACCAACGCCTCCAATGTCACCTTTCGCTTCTCCGGCACACCCGCCGTGGCGGATACCTGGCGTTTCGCCAATACCGGCACGGCCGGGGGGATCTCGCTGTGGCTGTATTCACGCATTGGCGGAACGAACCAAACCATTCGTGCCAACGGCACCGACAGTGCTCGCTCCGTCACGGTATCGAGTAACCGCGCGGTCCTGCCCCTGGGCGCCGCGTACTTCAAAACCGGTACGGTCAGCCAAGGCACGCTCGCCAGTACCGCCACCGTCAACATCACCTATAACTGAAACCCCGAGGACGCTCCGATGCGAATTCCAATGCTCTCCCTGTTGCTGGCAACCACTGCGGCACTGGCCGCCCAACCCGCCCAGGCGGCAACCACCGGCACCTTGAGATTTACCGGCCAGGTCAACGCCGGCACCTGCAACCTTGCCGCTGGCGACGTAAACCGCACCATCACGCTGCCGCCCGTCAAGATTTCCGACTTCGATGCCAACACCAGCGCAGGCGCGCATGATTTCGAACTCACCGCTGATTGCGAATCGGATCTGCGCAACGTCATTTTCCTGTTCGCTGGTACGGCATCCGCCGGCAATCCCGCACTGTTTTCCAATACCGGCACCTCGGGTGGCATCGCCCTTTACTTGGCGCATCGCTCATCCCCGCTCTACGTTATCCCGGCAAACGGCACCGCCGCCCAGCGCAGTCGAACGATTGCCACGACTAACAAAAAGGCCGTGATCCCCCTCAGAGGGGCGTATCACAAAACCGGTGCAGCCATTACCCAAGGCACCCTGGCCAGCACCGTCACCGTTGCGATCACTTACAACTGAGGAAGAAGGGGGGTTACTCCTCGTTCGGCACTGAAATGAAACACGTCATTACACTCATTTCAACACTGACGGTCTTCTGCCTGCCTATCACGGCTCAAGCGGCCTGTGACAGGTATCAGAACGCCACGCTTACTCTCAACCTACCCAGCACGATAACCGTGCCGGACAGTATCCCGGTGAACGGTGAAATCATCAGCCGTTCATTCAGCGGTACGGCCCCCGCCTTCTTTATGGACTGCTCCACTTGGACGCAAAGAATTATCACCGGGCGCTACCAGACAACCCAGCCAGGCACACTGATCTATCGCACCGAGGTCCAAGGTGTCGGTGTACGCCTTAACCTCACGGATGCCCGGGGGATAAGCAATTTCTATGCAATGCATAATCAACAAGCCCCGTTCACCGGGATAATTCCCAGCTTCATCGCCGGGCAGTTGAGGTTTTACAAAATCGGGCCCGTAACCGACGGAGTGGTACCTGCTGGAACCCTGCGCGTGGACGGAATGGACAATCACATTCGCCCAGAGCGTTTCACCCTGCTGCTTGGAAACTCAGTACGTTTTATCAGACCCTCCGCTACCTGCGATCTGGCTGCCGGCGACGTCAACCGCACCATTACACTGGATCCTGTAAAAGTCAGCGCATTTGAAAATGCCCAATCCGCAGGCGCACGCGACTTTGAATTAACGGCGAACTGCACCGACGCCTCCACTACCACCTTCCGCTTTACCGGTACACCTGCCGTGGGCGATGCCTGGCGCTTCGCCAATACCGGCAATGCCGAGGGTATCGCGTTGTGGTTGTACTCACGCATTGGCGGGACGAATCAGACCATTCGCGCAGACGGCACCGACAGCGCTCGCACCGTTGCGGTGTCCAACAACCGTGCGGTATTGCCGCTGGGCGCCGCGTATTTCAAGAACGGTACGGTTCGCCAAGGCACGCTGGCCAGTACCGCCACCGTCAATATCACTTATAACTAAAAACCTGAGGACTCTTTGATGAGCATTCGAACGCTACCTCTGCTGTTGGCAATCACTGCGACCCTGGCCGCCACCACGACCCAAGCCGCCACCACCGGCATCCTGACGTTTGCCGGCCGGATCGACGCGGGCACGTGCAACCTGGCTGCCGGCGATGTGAACCGCACCATTACCCTGCCGCCCGTCAAGGTGTCGGACTTCGATTCGGCCACCATCGCCGGCGCGTTTGATTTCGAGATTTCCGCCGAGTGCGAATCGGATCTGCGCAACGTTATCTTTCGGTTCACGGGCACACCTGACCCGATCAGCAACTGGCGTTTCGCCAACACCGGCACCGCTAATGGCATAGCGTTGGCGTTGTATTCGCGCATTGGCGGGGTGAACGAGACCATTCGGGCCAACAACACCAACAACACGCGCACAATTGCGACGTCCAGCAATCGCGCGATATTGCCGCTGGGCGCCGGGTATTTCAAAACCGCGGCCGTGAGCCAGGGCACGCTGGTCAGTACTGCCACTGTTTCGATTACTTATAACTAGGAGGATTGGCGCGACCGCCAAGGCCGGTGCATCGCGAACGAACAAACGCCCTGTTTTCATGGAGCCACAGATGCAGCATTCCACCCTGAAATTGATAACCGCACTGCTGACCACCGGCCTGCCGATCAGCGCCAAGGCGTTATGCAATGCCTACCCGAATGTCCAATACGGCGTGTCCTTTCCCAGCACCATCACCGTACAGAAATCCCTTCCGGTCGGCGGGCTGATCACCAGCCAGGCGTTCAACGGTCCTTTTCCAAACCTTGTATTCAGATGCGGCACTGGCATGTATCAGGTCTGGACCGGACGCTTTTCAACCAGCATGTCCGCGCCGGGCGGAGAGATCTATCACACGAATGTGCCCGGCATCGGCATGAGGATCATACAAAGCGACAACTATGAGCCGGCCTACAGCGTGTCATTGCGCAATGGCAGTCGAACCTGGCCCTCAAACAGTACCTACACTCACTTCATCACAACGTTACGGGCGGAGTTCTACAAAACCGGCCCCGTCACCACCGGAACATTGCCTGGCGGAAGTCTTCAGGACTCGATGCTGGATGGGAGTCGGGGGCGTATTCTGAAACAGCTCAATAACGCGATACGCTTCGTCGATCCGGCCGCTACGTGCGATCTGGCGGCCGGTGACGTCAGCCGTACCATTACGCTCGACTCCGTGAAGGCCAGCGCCTTTCAAAATGCCACTTCCGCCGGTGCGCGTAATTTTGACTTAACCGCCAACTGCAGCAATGCCTCCAGTGTCACCTTCCGTTTTACCGGCACCCCTGCCGTGGGCGATACCTGGCGCTTCGCCAATACCGGTACGGCCGCAGGTATCGCCCTGTGGCTGTACTCACGCATTGGCGGAGCAAACCAGACCCTGCGCGCAGACGGCACCGACAGCGCTCGCACCGTTGCGGTTTACAACGACCGTGCGGTGTTGCCGCTGGGGGCTGCGTATTTCAAGACCGGCACGGTGCGCCAAGGCTCACTGGCCAGTACTACCACCGTGAACATTACCTATAACTGAGTGGTTCACGCTGGCAAAAAAATGCCCGACCTTCACAGGCCGGGCGTTTTTTTGTGCGTCCTGAAAGGATCAGGACTGACTGGATGGCGTCGGGGTTACCGGCGTCGCAGTCGGGGTGACAGCAGCAGGCGTCGGCGCGGACACCGAGTTGGCGCTCGAAGCGACCGGGGTCGCTGGCTTGGCCGTGGCAGCAGGCTTGGAGGCCGCTGGTTTTTTCGCGACGGCCGGTTTCTTCGCGGCAGCAGGTTTGGCTGCTGGTTTCGCGGCGGACTTGGCAGCCGGCTTGGCGGCAGCTGGCTTGGCCGCAGGTTTCGCCGCCGCCTTGGCCACCGGCTTGGCAGCCGCTTTAGCGGCTACAGGCTTGGCGGCAGTCTTGGTGGCGGGTTTGGCCGCTGCGGTTTTCGCTGCTGGCTTGGTCGCAGGTTTAGCGGCGGCTTTGGCAGGGGCCTTGGCCGCTGGTTTTGCAGCCGGCTTGGCCGCCGCTTTCACCAGGGGTTTGGCAGCGGTTTTCGCAGCGGGCTTGGCGGCTGCGGTTTTAGCGGCGGGCTTGGCCGCCGGTTTGGCCGCTGCGGTTTTCGCCGGAGCCACTTTGGCGCCGGTGAGTTTTTCGATTTGCCTGGTCAGCGTATCGACCTTGCTGTGCAGCGTTTTCAATTCAGCTTTGCTGGGCACGCCCAATCGCGAAATGGCACTGTTGAGGCGCTTGTCGAAAGTTTCTTCCAACTTGCCCCAAGTGTCAGAAATGCTCGACTTGGCGGAACCGGCAGTGGCCTTGGCCGCTTCAACTTTTTTACCGACTGTGCTTTTGGTCAACTTCTCGGCCTTCTCGCCGTCCTTGACCAAAGTCTCGAAGTATTTACCGCCGTCACTGCTCACCTTCGAATACACGCCTAAACCAGCCAGCCAGATCTTGCGGGAATATTTTTCAACTTCCCCGACCCACGAGCTGCCTTCTTTTTGAGTAGTCTTTTTAACAGCCATCCCGATGTCTCCTTAGTGTTTGCGCGCGACACGTTCGAGCAATGCCGTCAGCTCTTCGAGCTTAGCAGAGAGTGTCTCCACGTCATGTTTAGACGCAATGCCGATTCGATTCAAGGCACTTGCAACACGCGTGTCAAAAGCTTTTTCAACTTTATCCAACTGAACTTCTACCAGACCTTTGACGTTGGAGACATTACTCTTTACTTGGTCAATCTGACTGTTGGCGGCATCGAGTTGTTCAATGGCAACTTTTTTACCTTTACTTTCAACATGTTGACCGCTCTTGACCAGCTCTCTGAAGTACTCGCCGCCCTCGCTGCCGACCTTGGCATAAGCCCCCAGACCGGCCAGCCAGATCTTGCGGGCATAGCGTTTAACGTCACTCAAGGCAGTGGTTTGAGCGTCGATTTTTTTCTTCAAAATAACGTTGGCCATGGTGCACCTCACGCAGGATAGGGTGGAGGAACGGCCCGCAGGAGTTGAGGGCTTGGGCACAAAGTAGGGTTAAAAATTAGAATCGGCACCCTAACGACCTTCAGTTCAAGCCAATGCCTTGTCCAGTGCCTTCTCGATTTCGGACTTGATCGTGCCACTCATGGCCGACATCAACAGGCCCAGTTCCACATCGATGCGCAGCGAATCATCGGCCACTGTTACCGTGCCTTTAACCCCGGAGCGCTTGAGGTTCAAGGTATCGCCGGACCACGACGGTTCAAGGCCATATTGATCCTTGAGTTTTTGCGCCAACTTGTCGGCCTTCGCCCGAGCGCCTTCTTTACCCAGGGAATGTGCACGCTCAACGGAAATACGGGCCATTGCAATGGCTCCTCTTTAAAGGGACGTGGAAACCTTCGATGCGGCAAAAGGTCTCGATAAGCACCTATCTTACCTGCAGCCTTGCCAAGACAAAGCAGGCCCTGGGGATTATCATGTCCCGCATTCTCTTTTGGTGACAGCGATATGACTGATCAGCGCAAAGGCAGCGATGCCGAACCCACCACTCACTTCGGTTTCAAGAACGTCCCGGAAAGCCAAAAGGCGGAAAAAGTCGCTGAGGTGTTCCACTCCGTCGCGGCCAAGTACGACCTGATGAACGACGTACTCTCGGGCGGCATGCACCGCCTGTGGAAGCGCTTCACCATCGAGTTGTCGGGCGTACGCACCGGCAACCGCGTGCTCGACATCGCCGGTGGCACCGGTGACCTGGCGGCCAAGTTCTCCAAGCTCGTCGGCCCCACCGGCCAGGTGGTGCTGGCGGACATCAACGGCTCGATGCTCAAGGTCGGCCGCGACCGCCTGCTCGACAAAGGCGTGGCCGGCAATATCGAATTCGTGCAGGCCGACGCGGAAAAGCTGCCGTTCCCCGACAACCATTTCGACTGCGTGACCATCGCCTTCGGCCTGCGCAACGTCACCCACAAGGAAGACGCGATCCGCTCGATGCTGCGCGTGCTCAAGCCGGGTGGCCGCCTGTTGGTGCTGGAGTTCTCCAAGCCGACCAATGCGCTGATGTCCAAGGTCTACGACACCTACTCCTTCGCGTTCATGCCGCTGATGGGCAAGCTGATCACCAACGATGCCGAGAGCTACCGCTACCTGGCCGAATCGATCCGCATGCACCCCGATCAGGAAACCCTGAAGTCGATGATGGTAGAGGCCGGTTTCGACCGCGTGACCTACCACAACATGACCTCCGGCATCGTCGCCCTGCACCGCGGCATCAAGCCCTGATGCTGCTGCAAGGCCTGCTCGCCAGCGTCGAACACGGCCTCAACCGTGTGCTGCGCCTGGACAGTACCGCCCTGGCGCGGCTCGCGCACTTGAACGGCAAGATCATTGTTGTCGACTGCACCAGCCCCGCCTTGCAGCTGTTTATCCTGCCCAGCGATGAAGGCCTGCTGCTCGCCAGCCATTGGGCCGCCGACGCCGACTGCACCCTGCGCGCGCCGGCATCGAACCTGTTGCACCTGGCCTTGAGCCGCAACAAGAGCGCGATCCTGCACGGCCCGGAAGTGGAACTGGAAGGCGACAGCGCGGTGCTGATGGACCTGGCCGCCGTGCTGCAGGACCTGGAGCTGGATTGGGAATACGAGCTGTCACGCTGGATCGGCCCCGTCGCCACTCAGTTGATCAGCGGGCACCTGCGCAGCCGCTCGCGCTGGTACCAGCAAGGGTTCGCCAGCCTCAACCAGAACCTCGCCGAATACCTGAGCGAAGAATCGCGCACCCTGGTCGGGCAGCGGGAAGCGCAAGCGCGCTTTCGTGAACTCGACAAGGCCAAAATCGACCTGGAACGCCTTGAGGCGCGCTTCGAGCGCCTGAGCCGTTCCCTTGATCCAAGCGATAACGCATGAAGCTGCTCGCCGTCCGCCGTTTGTTTCGTATCCAGCGCGTCGTAATCCGCTACCGTCTCGATGACCTGCTGTTCGCCCTGCCCCTGCCGTGGTTCCTGCTCGCGGTACGCTACGTACTGCCGTGGCGCTGGTTCCCCCGCAAACAACTGGAGCTGAGCCGTGGCGCGCGCCTGCGCCTGGCGCTACAGGACCTGGGACCGATCTTCATCAAGTTCGGGCAGATTCTGTCCACCCGCCGCGACCTGCTGCCCGAAGACATCGCCGACGAACTGATGCTGTTGCAGGACCGCGTACCGCCGTTCGATTCCAAGCAGTCGATGGCGTTGATCGAAGCACAGTTGGGCAAGCCGATCAGCGAAGTGTTCAGTCGCTTCGACGTCGAGCCGCTGGCCTCGGCCTCGGTGGCGCAAGTGCACGCCGCGCAGCTCAAGAGCGGCGAAGAAGTGGTGGTGAAGGTGATCCGCCCCGGCCTCAAGCCGATCATCGGCCAGGACCTGGCGTGGCTGTTCATCCTCGCCCGCGCCGCCGAGCGCTTCAGCGCCGATGCACGCCTGCTGCACCCGGTGGACGTGGTCGCCGACTACGAAAAAACCATCTATGACGAACTCGACCTGCTGCGCGAAGCGGCCAACGCCAGCCAGCTCAAGCGCAACTTCGAAGGCTCGCCGCTGCTGTACGTGCCGCAGGTGTATTGGGACTGGTGCCGCCCCAAGGTACTGGTGATGGAGCGCATCTACGGCGTGCAGGTCACCGACCTCGCGACCCTGGCCGACCAGCGCACCGACATGAAGATGCTCGCCGAACGTGGCGTGGAGATCTTCTTCACCCAGGTGTTCCGCGACAGTTTCTTCCACGCCGACATGCACCCCGGCAACATCTTCGTCAGCACCGTCAACCCGTGGAGTCCGCAGTATATTGCGATCGACTGCGGCATCGTCGGCAGCCTCACCCCCGAAGACCAGGATTACCTGGCGCGCAACCTGTTCGCTTTTTTCAAGCGTGACTACCGCCGTGTCGCGCAGCTGCACATCGACTCGGGCTGGGTGCCGGCGGAAACCAAGCTCAACGAATTCGAAGCGGCGATACGCACCGTGTGCGAGCCGATCTTTGAAAAGCCGTTAAAAGATATTTCATTTGGCCAGGTTCTGATGCGCCTGTTCCAGACCGCGCGACGCTTCAATATGGAAGTGCAACCGCAGCTGGTGCTTTTGCAGAAAACCCTGCTCAACATCGAAGGCCTGGGCCGCCAGCTGTACCCGGACCTCGACCTGTGGAACACCGCGCAGCCGTTCCTGGAACGCTGGATGCGCGAGCGCATGAGCCCCAAGACCGTGCTGGGCAACCTGCACAGCCAGATGGAACAACTGCCGCACCTGGCCAACATGACCCGCGACCTGCTCGAGCGCATGTCCCAGCCGCACGCCAAGGACCCGGAACCACCGTGGCGCAGGCGCAAGGACGATTGGTTCCTGCGCCTGCTCGGCGCCGCGCACCTGGTGGGCGGGGTCATGCTGGCGATTGGCGGCCCGTTGAATCAGCTGGGCCACTGGCCGGCTGGCATCATGGTCGCCGTGGGTATTTATCTGATCGTGCGTCGATAGCCAATCCGGTTATACACTGTCGCAAATTGCCGGAGCCGAACATGAAAGACTGGCTGGACGAAATCAAATGGGACAGTGACGGCCTGGTGCCGGCCATTGCCCAGGACCACAAGACCGGGCGCGTGCTGATGATGGCCTGGATGAACCGCGAGGCCCTGAGCCTAACTGCCGCTGAGCAGCGCGCCATTTACTGGTCACGTTCGCGTGGCAAACTGTGGCGCAAGGGCGAAGAGTCCGGGCATGTGCAGACCCTGCATGAGATACGCCTGGACTGCGACGCCGACGTGGTGATCCTGATGGTCGAACAGATCGGCGGCATCGCTTGCCACACCGGTCGTCACAGCTGCTTCTATCGCGTGTTCGAGAACGGCGAATGGAAGATCGTGGAGCCGGTGCTCAAAGACCCGCACGCCATTTATTCGGCAGGACACTGACCATGAGCGATACCCTGAACCGTGTGGCCCAGGTGCTGGAAGACCGCAAAGGCGCGGACGCCGACAGCTCCTATGTCGCCAGCCTCTACCACAAGGGCCTGAACAAGATTCTGGAAAAGCTTGGCGAAGAATCCATCGAGACCATCATCGCCGCCAAGGACGCGCAAATCAGCGGCGACTGCAGCGATGTGATCTACGAAACCGCCGACCTGTGGTTCCACAGCCTGGTCATGCTCGCCCAACTGGGGCAGCATCCCCAGACTGTACTGGATGAACTGGACCGTCGCTTCGGCTTGTCCGGGCACGCTGAAAAGGCCTCGCGCCCGTCCGCCTGAATAACTTTTATCGAGGATTTGCAGCATGGGCATTTTTGACTGGAAACACTGGATCGTCATTCTGGTGGTGGTGGTACTGGTGTTCGGCACCAAGAAACTCAAGAACCTGGGCACCGACGTGGGCGAGTCGATCAAGGGCTTTCGCAAAGCCATGAACGATGACGAAAAACCCGCCGACCCTGCGGCCAATCCTGTACCGCCGGCCCAGCCTGTGCACCCTCAGGCCACTCAGCCGATCACCGAGCGTCGTACCTTCGACGTGCAGGCTGAGAAAGTCGAAGAGCCGACCCGCAAAGACTCGTGAGCACTGACTAATGTTTGGTATCAGCTTCTCTGAACTGCTGCTCGTCGGCCTCGTGGCCCTGCTGGTACTGGGGCCGGAACGCCTGCCCGGTGCCGCGCGCACCGCCGGCCTGTGGATCGGGCGCCTGAAACGCAGTTTCAATGCGATCAAACAGGAAGTTGAACGTGAAATTGGCGCCGACGAGATCCGCCGGCAATTGCACAACGAACATATCCTGTCGTTGGAGCAGGAGGCGCGCAAGATTCTCTCGCCGGTGCAGGAGCCGGCCAAGCCGGTGGCGCCGGTGCCCGAGCAGAGCATCGCACCGGCCATCGACGCCACGCCAGCCACGCCGCCCCCAACCGAGCCTGCGCCGACGTCCGTTGCGTCGCCCGCGCCCCATGACCCTACATTGCCGCCGCGAGCCCCATGAGCGCTGATAAACCGGAAAACGACCAGCACATGCCACTGGTCTCGCACCTCACCGAGCTGCGTACCCGCCTGCTGCGTTGCGTAGCGGCCATCTTCATCATCTTTGCCGGGCTGTTCGCCTTTACCCAGCAGATCTACACCTTCGTCTCCACGCCGCTGCGCCAGTATTTGCCGGCCGGCGCGACGATGATCGCCACCGACGTGTCGTCACCGTTCCTGACGCCGTTGAAGCTGACCATGATGGTCTCGCTGTTCCTGGCAATCCCGGTGATCCTGCATCAGATCTGGGGCTTTATCGCACCTGGCCTGTACAAGCACGAGAAGCGCATTGCGGTGCCGTTGCTGGTGTCGAGCATCCTGCTGTTCTACACCGGCATGGCGTTCGCCTACTTCCTGGTGTTCCCGTTGATCTTCAAGTTCTTCGCCGCCGCCACCCCGGCCGGCGTCGAGATGATGACCGACATCACCAGCTACCTCGACTTCGTGATGACGCTGTTCTTCGCCTTTGGCGTAGCCTTCGAAATCCCGGTGGCCGTGGTGTTGCTGGTGTGGATCGGCGTGGTCAACGTGCAGTACCTGAAGAAGATCCGCCCGTACGTGATCATCGGCTGCTTCGTTGTAGGCATGATCCTCACCCCGCCGGACATCTTCTCCCAGACCCTGCTGGCCGTGCCGATGTGGATGCTGTTCGAGATCGGCATCCTGTTCAGCAGCCTGATCAGCAAGCGCGGCGAACACCCGGATGACCAACCCGCCGACGACGACCAGCCGCCAGCGACCCAGCCGTGAACCTGCTGCTGCTTGAGGAGGCCGACTTTATCGCGGCCGACCGTGTGGTGCTGCGTGATCGGCGCCTGGTGCATATGCAGGAAGTCCACCGCGCCAGCGTGGGCGACAGCCTGCGCGTCGGCCGCATTGGCGGTTTGATGGGCAATGCACACTTGCTGCGCCTGGAAGCCCGTGAAGCCGAGCTGCAAGTGAGCTTCGACCAACCGCCGCCGGCCAAACTGCCGCTGACCCTGCTGCTGGCCCTGCCGCGCCCGAAAATGCTGCGCAGGGTGCTGCAAACCGTGGCGGCCATGGGCGTGCCGAAGGTGGTGCTGGTCAACAGCTACCGGGTCGAAAAAAGCTTCTGGCAAACCCCGTTCCTGGAGCCCGAGGCGGTTCGCGAGCAACTGATCCTCGGCCTGGAACAGGCACGGGACACGGTGCTGCCCGAGATCATCATCGAGAAGCGCTTCAAACCGTTCGTCGAAGACCGCCTGCCGGCGATGACCCAAGGCACCCTGGGCCTGATCGGTCACCCCGGCGATTACCCGCCCTGCCCTCGCGGCCTGGATGAACCGGTCACGCTGGCGATCGGCCCCGAAGGCGGCTGGATTCCCTACGAAGTCGACCTGCTGACCAAGGCCGGCCTGCAACCGGTGCAGCTCGGCGCACGCATCCTGCGGGTTGAAACCGCCGTCACCGCCCTGCTCGCCCGACTCTTCTAAACGCCGCGGTCTCCTGTGGGAGGGGCGGTGCGACGATTCGACTTGCTCCCTCCCACACTTGACTTGTGTGGCTATAGAATCCTGCGCTCATGCCGATAACCCCTGCAATAAGTCCAAGCCGTGCTCCAGGGGAGTTGTAACATGTACCGTGCGTTAGCCGAAAAGCTGGGTAATGTCAGCGTCAAGACCAAGCTGGGCGTAGGCTTTGGCCTGGTACTGCTGTTGACGTTGATGACGACGTTCACCGGCTGGACCGGGCTCTCCGGCGTGATCAGCCGTGGCGACAAGCTGGGCTATATCGCCAGCCTCAACGTCCTGACCAAGGACCTGCGCATCGCGCGCCTGGACTTCGAGATGCGTCGCGGCGAACAGGGCCCGACGGCGGTCAATGGCTTCCTAGGCCAGCTGGAAAGCGGCCTGAAAAACGCGCGCACGCTGATCGAGCAACCCGCCGACATCGCCTTGATCGATGACCAACTCGCCGCTGTCGACCAATACAAGCGTGCATTCGACGCCATGGTCCAGGCCGGGGCCAACCGCGAAAACGCCCGCAGCAAACTGGGCGACACCGCCGACAATGCGGTACTCAAGGTCGGCGAAGTGGAAAAAACCCTGTTGCAGGGCGACAGCGTCAGCCAGTTCAACAGCATCGTCAGCCTGAGCAAACTGATCCAGCAGGCGCGCTTCCAGGTGCGCGGCTACACCTACAGCGGCAAGGTCGAGGCTGAACAGCCCGCACTGGACGCCATCGACAACGCCTTGAAGAAAATCGCCGAACTGACCGGCCAACTGCCTGAGCAGTTTTCGTCCAACCTGCAACAGGCCGGCGTTTCTCTGCAAGCCTACCGCGCAGCCGTCAGCCAGTATCGCGACTCCCAGGTGGCAAGCACCGCCGCCCTGAAAATCATGAGCGCCCAGGGCGACATCCTGGTGGACCGCAGCGAAAAGCTCACCAAGTCACAAACGGTAGTGCGCGATACCGACGCCGCGCACGCAAGACAACTGTTGCTGATCGCCACCATCCTGGCGCTGATCTTCGGCCTGGTGGCCGCCTGGGCAATTACCCGCCAGATCATCATCCCGCTGAACCAGACCCTGCAAGTGGCCGAGCGCGTCGCCTCGGGCGACCTGAGCCACAACCTGACGTCCTTGCGCCAGGACGAACTGGGCCAACTGCAACGGGCCATGCAAAGCATGACCCTGGGCCTGCGCGAGCTGATCGGGGGCATCAGTGAAGGCGTCACCCAGATCGCCAGCGCCGCCGAGCAATTGTCGGCCGTGACCGAGCAGACCAGCGCCGGGGTCAACAGCCAGAAGGTCGAGACCGACCAGGTGGCCACCGCCATGAACGAGATGGCCGCCACCGTACAGGAAGTGGCGCGCAACGCCGAGGAAGCATCCGAGGCAGCCGTGGCCGCCGACCAACAGGCCCGCGAAGGCGACAAAGTGGTCGGCGAAGCCATCGCCCAGATCGAACGCCTGGCCACCGAAGTGGGAAATTCCACCGCGGCCATGGGCGACCTCAAGCGCGAAAGCGACAAGATCGGCAGCGTGCTCGACGTGATCAAATCCGTGGCCCAGCAAACCAACCTGCTGGCGCTCAACGCGGCCATTGAAGCAGCCCGTGCCGGTGAAGCCGGGCGTGGTTTCGCGGTGGTGGCCGATGAAGTGCGCAGCCTGGCGCAGCGCACCCAGAAGTCCACCGAGGAGATCGCGGAACTGATCGTCGGTCTGCAGAACGGCACCCAGCAGGTGGCGACCATCATGGACAACAGTCGCGGCCTCACCGACAGCAGCGTCGAGCTGACCCGTCGCGCCGGCAGCGCCCTGGAGAACATCACCCGCACGGTCTCGACCATCCAGGCAATGAACTCGCAGATTGCCACCGCCGCCGAACAGCAAAGCGCCGTAGCCGAAGAGATCAACCGCAGCGTGTTGAATGTGCGCGACGTGTCGGAACAGACCTCCGCCGCCAGCGAAGAAACCGCCGCCTCCAGTGCCGAGCTGGCGCGCCTGGGCAACTACTTGCAGACCCTGGTCGGACGCTTCCGGATCTGACCCGCGCTTCACGGCGGCCAGACGTGGCCGTCGTACGGCAGCAACTTGTGAAATTTCCTACGCAGTTATCAGCCCGCCGTCACTCCGAATCGATTTAGCGTTGGTTTAAGCGCTGTTCGGATTCGGAGGTTCATCATGTTTTCTCAACTGACCCGTCTACTGGTCAATGCCAGCATCCGCGTCAAGCTCGCCCTGGGGTTTGGCCAAGTGTTGATCCTCAGCCTCGTCATCGCCATGACCGGCTGGCAAGCCCTCAACGCCGTGCTTTCGCGCTCAACCAACCTGACGACGCTGGGCCAACTGACCGCCGACGCCGAGGCCATGCGCGCTGATCGCATCGTGTATCGCACCCTGACGGACCCTGGCAGTCGCGGCAAAATCACCCTGCAGATCGAAAAAATCGAACAGCACCTGGCCGATCTTTCAACCCGAATGAACGCACCTGCCGACCGGCGACGCCTGGAAGAGGCCACACAGCTGGCGGCAGGTTTTCGAGAGGCGCTCGCCCAGTTGCCGGCCTTGATCGAAAACCGTGAGACCGCCCGACGCCTCCTTGAACAACTCGCCCTGCAGGCCAGCGACACCCTGGCGCAACTGGCCAGCGACTTGCCCGACCAGAACGACCAGCCTGCCCTTGATGCCATCGAAAACCTGCGCCGGGCGATAGCACAGGTCGACGATCGCACCCAGAACCCCGCCTGGGCCGCCGACACACTCCAGGCCTATGCCGAAGGGGTGAGCACCGCGCTCGATGCACTGGCCGTTGCCCAGTCGCCGGTGATGCGCCTGCCGGTGAATGCGGACCGGTTCGACAGTGACCTGGTTAATTATCGCGAGCAGTCGATCACACTCAAGGAGGCGCAACTCAATACGGAAGCCGTGCAGAATCGGTTCGAACAGCAACTCGATCAGCTCCTGGAGCACAGCGACCTGTTAAGCCAGGCGCAAATCACCCAGCGTGACCGCGAAGCCAGCCAGACCCGCACCCTGCTGGTCAGCGTGACCTTGGGGGCGCTGGTGCTCGGCGCCCTGGCCGCCGGGTGGATCACGCGGCAAATCACCGTGCCACTGCGCCAGGCCCTGGCAGCCGCCAACCGCATCGCCCAGGGCGACCTGAGCCACGACATCCAGACCCGGCGCCGTGACGAACTGGGCTTGTTGCAGCACAGCATTGGCGACATGACCCGCCATCTGCGCACGCTGATCAGCGGCATCGGTGAAAGCGCCCGGCAGATCGCCAGCGCCGCCACCCAGTTGTCGGCCGTGACCGAACAGACCCGCACGGGGGCCAGGCACCAGCAGGAAGAAACCGATCAGGTCGCCACCGCGATGAATGAAATGCTCGCCACCGCCCAGACGGTGGCGCGTCACGCCGAACAGTCTTGCATCGCGGCGGCAGAGGCCGGTGAGCAAGCCAATTGCGGGGATCAGGTGGTGACACAAGCCGTTGAGCACATCGGCCACCTGGCTCATGAAATGGCACGCTCCAGCCAGGCAATGCTGGCGTTGCAGCGCGAAAGCGAAAAAATCGGCGGCGTGCTGGAAGTGATCAAGTCGGTGTCCCAGCAAACCAACCTGCTGGCGCTCAACGCCGCCATCGAAGCCGCGCGCGCGGGCAGCGCCGGCGAAGGGTTTGCGGTGGTGGCCGACGAAGTGCGCAGCCTGGCCCAGCGCACGCAGGAATCGGCAGAGGAGATTGAAGGGTTGATCAGCGACCTCAACAAGGGTACGCAGCAGGTAGCTGATATCCTGGACGGCAGTTGCGCGCTCACCGACGTCAGCGTGGACCTGACCCGCGATGCGGGTGATGCCTTGGCGGCGATTGCGCGCACCGTCTCGATCATCCAGGACATGAACCCGCAAATCGCCGCTGCCGCCGAAGAACAAAGCGCGGTCGCCGAAGAGATCAATCGCAGTGTGTTGAAGGTGCGCGATGTCTGCGAACAAACCGCCGCCGCCAGTGAGGAAACGGCGGCCGCGAGTGTTCATCTGGAGCGCTTGAGCCTGGATCTACAGACGCTGGTCGGCAAGTTCAGGTTTTGAGGCTTACACCCCATAAACCATTCAGCGGTTTTTACAGGACCTGACGCAGAAACGCCTGGGCGCGCGGGTCCTTCGGCGCCTCGAAGAACTCGGCCGGGGCCGCGTCTTCCAGCAGTTTGCCATGGTCGAAGAACAGCACCCGGTCGGCCACTTCGCGGGCAAAACCCATTTCGTGGGTAACGCAGACCATGGTCATGCCTTCCAGGGCCAGGGTCTTCATCACGTCCAGCACTTCGCCGACCATTTCCGGGTCCAGCGCCGAGGTGGGTTCGTCGAACAGCATCACCTTGGGCTCCATCGCCAGTGCCCGGGCAATCGCGACCCGCTGCTGCTGGCCGCCGGACAGCCGCGAAGGAAACTCGTTGGCCTTCTGCGCAATGCCGACCTTCTCCAGCAGCGCCAGGGCCTTGGCTTCGCGCTCCTGCTTGCCGCGCTTGCGCACGACCTTTTGCGCCAGGCACAGGTTTTCCAGCACGGTCATGTGCGGGAACAGGTTGAAATGCTGGAACACCATGCCGACTTCGCGGCGATAGGCGTTCACATCGGTCTTCGGATCAGCCAGTTGCAGACCGTCGATGCTCACCGAGCCCGAGTCGAATGCTTCCAGGCCATTGAGGCAGCGCAGGAAAGTGGACTTGCCCGAGCCGGATGGGCCGATCACCACCAGCACCTCGCCCTTGGCCACCTGGGTGGTCACGTGGTCCACCGCGCGCACCACCTGGCCACGGGTGTCGAAGACTTTTACCAGATCGCGGACTTCAATCACTTTGCGCGAGCCTCCGCTCAAGCCGGCTGGCCATCTTCGACAGCGGCAGGTTGATCAACAGGTACAGGCCTGCGACGCAGAACAGGATTTCAAACGGCGAGAACGAGGTGGTGATCACTTCGCGACCGCTCTTGAGCAGTTCGGTAATCGCGATCACCGACACCAGCGAGGTGTCCTTCACCAGGCTGATAAATTGCCCGGCCAACGGCGGCAGTACGCGCTTGAACGCTTGTGGCAGCACCACATGGCGCATCGACTGGCCGGCACTCAGGCCCAGGGAGCGTGCGGCTTCGTTCTGGCCACGGGTGATCGACTGCACGCCGGCGCGGACGATTTCCGCCACATAAGCCCCCGTGAACAGCGACAACGCGGCGATCCCGGCAAATTCCCGGGACAGGTTGAGCACCGTACCGATAAAGAAATAGAAAATGAAGATCTGCACCAGCAACGGTGTGCCGCGCACCAGTTCGACGTAGATCGTCGACAGATCGCGCAGGGTCGGGTTGCTGGACAGCCGGCACAGCCCCGTGGCCAGGCCGATCGCCAGGCCGAGGATGCCCGACACCCCCGACAGCCATAGCGTGGTCCACAAGCCCCACATCAGCGGGCCCAACGCCCAATGACGATTGACACCGATGACATCGCCTTCGGCCACATCATCGCCACGCGCGACTTGCAGGCTGTTGTCGGCGACCGTCACCTTTTGCTCGGTGCCTGCGTCATTGCGCAGGGTCACTTCGGCCACGTCGCCTTTGCGGGCCAGCTCGATGACGGTGGAGATATCGGCCGCCCGCTGGGCTTCTTCGGCCTGGTAGGCGAAATATTGCGGCACGCGGTTCCAGCGCCATTCATAGGACATCAGCGACGTGGCGTAGTACAAGGCGCCCGCCAGGCCAACCAGCACGACCACGGTCAGCAGGTGCCAGGGCCATTGGGCTTTTTTCTGTTTCATTACTCAACATCCAAAAAAGTCGAAGGCAAGCACCTTTGTGTAGTGAGCGGGCTTGCCCCTAAATCCAGGCACCGCAGTGTTTTAGAAAGACCGAGGCGTATGGTTTTGGGGCGGCTACGCCACCCAGCGCGGGGCAAGCCCGCTCACTACAAGTCAGCCTTATTCCATGTCCTTGAGCCACTCGGAGCTCTTGAACCACTTGTCATGGATGCGATCGTAGGTGCCGTCGTTCTTGATCTGGTGCAGGAAATTGTTGATGAAGTTGATGCTGTCGTAATCACCTTTCTTCAGGCCGAACGCCAATGGCTCAAAGGTGAAGGGCTCGTCGAGGAACACCAGCTTGCCGTTGCCGACTTTCTTCTCGGCCACTACGTTGTACGGTGCGTCATACACAAAGGCGTCGGCCTTGCCGTTGACCACGTCCAGCACACCTTCCTGCTCGTTGTCATAGCCGTGGTACTTGGCTTTGGCGATCAGTTTCTTGGCGACCATCTCACCGGTGGTGCCGAGCTTGGAGGTCAGGCGGTATTTCTCGTCGTTCAGGTCTTTGTAGGACTTGATGGTGCCTTCCAATTCCTTACGGATCAGCAGGGTCTGGCCGACCACGATGAAGGGTTCGCTGAAGTTCAGGCGCAGGTTGCGTTCCTGGGTCAGGGTCATGCCGCTGCCGATCATGTCGAACTTGCCGGTGAGGAAGGCCGGGATGATGCCGTCGTAACCGGTGGACACCAGTTCCAGCTTGACGCCCATGGACTTGGCCATGGCCTTGAGGATGTCGACTTCAAAACCGATGATGTCGCCGCGTTTGTCGGTCATTTCGAACGGCATGTAGGTCGGGTCCATGCCGACTTTCAACGTGCCGCGCTTGACCGCATCATCGATGGCGCCGGCCTGGGCCGCAGTGGCCGCAACCAGCGCGGTGACGCCGAGCAGCAGCATCGAAAGATACTTTTTCATCATCAAGTCCCCTGAACCATTCTTATAAGATCGGCGCGCAAAAGGGCTGCACCATTTCGGGGTGCGATCCTAACCCACTCGCTGCCTGTCACAAAGGTTTCAGGGGGAATTGTTGTCGGGGTATGTCAGAAAAACCCTACAGCGTTGCGCACAAGCACAGGGATAGACGCGTGCGCGGAACGCAGTTGCAAAGGATTGATGTGTAAGCAGTTATGACTTTCAGTCGATTTCCGCCAGCCAGGCGGTGTCCCGGAACCACTTGTCGTGCAGCCGATCATAGGTGCCGTCCTGGGCGATCTGGCTGAGGAAATGGTTGATCCAGTTGAGGCTGTCGAAATCGCCTTTTTTCACGCCAAACGCCAGGGGTTCGAAGGTGAACGGCTGCTCCAGCGCCAGCAGCTCGCTGTTCTCCGGCCGGCTCAGGGCGATCAGGTTGTAGGGCGCGTCGTAAATAAACGCATCAGCCTGGCCCCGCACCACTTGGCGCACGCCTTCTTCCGGTGTGGCAAAGCTCAACAGACGCGCCGCGCCGAGCAGCCGCTGCGCCACCGCCTCGCCGGTCGTGCCTTCGGTGACGGCGATGCGGTAGCCGGCATCGTCGAGGTCTTCCACGCTGGAAACCTTGCCAAGCAGGCTGGGGTGCAGCAGCACGGTCTGGCCCACCACGATAAAGGAGTCGCTGAAGTTCAGCTTCAGGTTGCGCTCCTGGGTGACGGTCATGCCGCTGCCGATCAGGTCGAATTTTTTCGCCATCAACCCCGGCAGCAGCTCCGTGTAGGGCACTGAAACCAGTTCAAGCTTTACGCCCAGCGCCTGGCTCATGCTCGCCAGCAAGTCGATCTCAAAGCCGACGATGCGCCCTTGTTTATCCGTCATTTCGAAAGGTACGTAGGTGGGTGTGGTGCCGACTCTCAGCACGCCGCGCCGCGCCGCATCATCAATTGCGCCCGCGTGCGCCAGGTTGTGTTGAATTAATGCGGCAACGCAGATCAGCGCTGCCAGACAATACCTCTTGATCATGAAACTCCCCTGTGACCGAGACAAATTCGGGGGGCGATCCTAACCCAGTCGCGGGCACGCCAATACGCCTCGAAAGGGGGTATTTTGTTTCGAAATAACCAGGGATTGGAACAACAGGGAAGAGGCGAAAAACGCTGTAGGACCAGCGTTTGAAACACCCCCGAGGTGAGCCCTCGGGGGTGTCTGAATCAGGCCGGTTGGGCCTGGGACGACAGTGGTTGCAGCGGCAGCAACGGCGCGTGCGGGTCGGACTTGATCGAGTCACGCCAGGCGGCCAGCCACTCGGCATGCCCTTCGCTCCAGACCTGCTCGTGCAGGCGGCCCAGGGCCACCGGATCACTGAGCAAGGCGACGCGTTCGGCGTTGTTGAGGCCGGTCGGGCCAACCTTCAACGCATGACGCACGCGTTCTGTACGCAGGTACTCGATCGGCTCCGCTTCACGGTGACGCGAAGTCGCCAGGGCACAAGCCAGGGCGTTCTGCTGCGGGTCGACCACCGAACGCACGAACCCGTCGTGCAGGGCGTGCCAGCGGTTTTCGTGGGTGTACTTCTCGGTCGACTGCAGCGCTTGCGGCGGGTTGTATTCCTCGGGGATGAGAAACAGGCTCTCGTCGCGGGACTTGAGGCCCAGGTTCACGCGGCTGGAGATCACCGAGACCGGGATCGACAGCATCAGCGAACCGACGATCGGCACCAACCACCACAGAAAGCTGGGATTCAACCACACCACCAGCAGGGCCCACAGGAAGCCCAGCAAGGTCTGGGTACCATGACGCTTGAACGCTTCGCCCCAGGTGGTCGAGTCGTCGTCACGCTTGGGTGAGTTCCAGGTCGCGGCCCAGCCGAGGAACGCGGCGAGCACGAAACGGGTGTGGAAGATCATCCGCACCGGCGCCAGTAGCATGGAGAACAGCATCTCCAGCAGCATCGACATCGTCACCTTGAACTTGCCGCCGAACTCTTTCGCGCCCTTGGCCCAGATCAGGATGATGCTCAGTAGTTTAGGCAGGAACAGCAACACGATGGTGGTGGAGAACAGCGCCACCGCCTTGTCCGGGTGCCATTGCGGCCACAGCGGGTACAGCTGGCGCGGAGCCATGAAGTACTGCGGCTCCATCAGCGTGTTCACCGCCAGCAACGCGGTGGACAGCACCAGGAACAGGAACCACAACGGCGCCGACAGGTAGGACATCACACCGGTCAGGAACACCGCACGGTGCACCGGGTGCATACCCTTGACCAGAAACAGGCGGAAGTTCATCAGGTTACCGTGGCACCAGCGACGGTCACGCTTGAGTTCGTCCAGCAGGTTCGGCGGCAGTTCTTCGTAGCTGCCCGGCAGGTCATAGGCAATCCACACGCCCCAGCCGGCACGGCGCATCAGCGCTGCTTCAACGAAGTCGTGGGACAGGATGGAACCGGCGAACGCGCCTTTGCCCGGCAACGGCGCCAGGGCGCAGTGCTCGATAAACGGCTTCATGCGGATGATTGCGTTGTGGCCCCAATAGTGGGACTCACCCAGCTGCCAGAAGTGCAGGCCGGCGGTGAACAGCGGGCCGTACACACGCGTGGCGAACTGCTGCATGCGCGCATACAGGGTGTCCATGCCCGACGCGCGCGGCGCGGTCTGGATAATCCCGGCATCCGGCGTGGCTTCCATCAAGCGCACCAGGCTGGTCAGACATTCGCCGCTCATCACGGAGTCCGCGTCGAGCACGACCATGTACTTGTAGTCACCGCCCCAACGACGACAGAAGTCATCAAGGTTGCCGCTCTTGCGTTTGACGCGACGGCGACGGCGGCGATAGAAGATCTTGCCGAAACCACCGGCTTCGCGGCACACATCGAGCCAGGCTTGCTGCTCGGCCACGCAAATGTCGGCGTCGTTACTGTCGCTGAGTACGAAGAAGTCGAAACGGTCAAGGTCACCGGTGGCGGCCACCGACTCGAACGTCGCGCGCAGGCCTGCGAACACACGCGGCACGTCTTCATTGCAGATCGGCATCACCAGCGCGGTGCGGGCGTTTTGCGGAATCGGCTCGTCGCCGGCACTTTTACCGGAGATGCGGTATTTGTCGTGACCGGTCAGCAGTTCCAGAAAGCCCATCAGCGCCGTCCAGAAACCCGCCGACACCCAGCAGAACAAGATCCCGAACATGATCAGGATGCTGGTCTGCAGCGCGTAAGGCAGTACCTGGGTGGCGGTTTGCAGCAGGGTCTGGTTGCGGATCTCGTCGAAGTCGACCAGCGACCAGCCCTGGTACGGCATGATGCCTTTCATGTACCAGCCGGCCACGATGGTCTGGCCGAGCATCAGCACCAGCAGGATGTAACGACGGATCGAACCCACGGTACGCCAGCGCGCGGCCGGCAATACACGTTCATCCTTGGGCGGTGTCGGCGGGTTGCTGCGCCCGGTGATACGGCGCCAGCCGCGCACCAGGATATTGGTGCGCCACGGCTCCGGTACCACGCGGGTACGCCGGATCGGCGGCGTGGCCTTGAGGCACACGCGGCCGCTGGCGTCGAGCGCGAGCATTTCGGCGTCTTGCAGCTCTTCGGCCGTGTTGAGGGTCAACCGACGGCCAACCGACGCCTGGGCGGCGTCGATGGGCGCGTCGAAGGTCTTGGACGACAACCGCTCGTGCAACTCGGTGAAGGATGCGCAGCCTGCCAGTTCGGCACGCTGCTCAGCGGTCATCGGTAGGTGCGCCAGGTACTCGGACAGAGTCTCTGGCCGGGCTTGAGAATTACTCATCGGCAGGCAACTGATAGCTCCAGGTTTCGGTCAGGACTTGCTCGGTCTTGATCGGCTCCGGTGTGGCTGGGGCAGCTTCTGGCTGCTTGGCTTCCTTGTCTTTCGCGTCTTTCTTGGCCTGTTTCTCGTGCTGCTTGGCCAGGACCTTGTCGGCCTTGAGCACCTGGGTGGACACATGCTCAGGCTCGGCCTGAGGAATGTCCTGCACCAGCGCCGCACGCATCTCGGTCGGCTTGCTCGCGTCCTTGATCTTCATGCGCAGGGTCAGGCGCCAGCCTTTGGTGTGCTCGTTGTAACGCACGCTGTTCTCGACCAGCTCAGCATTGTCACCCACGCTCACCTGGCTGCGCACCGGGGCGTCCGGCAGCAGTTTTTTCAGGGACGGACCTTCGAAGTCCACCAGGTACGCAACGCTGCCATCGGGCTGACGGATCAGGTTGGATTGCTTCACGTCACCGGTGGAACGCAGGGTCTGCTTGACCCAGGCGCTGTCCGGCGAGTGGAACGCGGCGTCGTCCAGGGTCCAGTGCAGGCGGTAGGCCACGTCCAGGGGCTGGCCGACTTCCGGCAGTTTTTCCGGGCTCCAGAAGGCAACGATGTTGTCGTTGGTTTCATCGGCGGTCGGGATCTCGACCAGGTCGACGGAACCCTTGCCCCAGTCGCCTTCAGGCTCGATCCAGGCGCTTGGGCGCTTGTCGTAGTTGTCGTCCAGGTCTTCGTAGTGGCTGAAGTTGCGACCGCGTTGCAGCAGGCCGAAACCACGCGGGTTTTCTACGCTGAAGTTGCTGACCGACAGGTGTTTTGGGTTGTTCAGGGGGCGCCAGATCCACTCGCCATTGCCGGCATGGATCGACAGGCCGCTGGAGTCATGCAGTTCGCGACGGTAGTTGAGGACCTTGGAAGGCTGGTTCGCACCGAACAGGAACATGCTGGTCAACGGGGCAACGCCCAGCTTGCTGACCTTGTCACGCAGGAACATCTGGGATTTCACGTCGACCACCGTGTCGGTGCCCGGACGCAGGATCAGGCGATAGGCGCCGGTCGCACGTGGGGAATCGAGCAGGGCGAAGATCACCAGGTGCTTGTCACCCGGCTTCGGACGCTCGATCCAGAACTCGGTGAAACGCGGGAATTCTTCGCCGGACGGCAGCGCGGTATCGATCGCCATGCCACGGGCCGACAGGCCATACACCTGGTCCTTGCCGACGACGCGGAAATAGCTGGCGCCGAGCATGGTCATGATTTCGTCTTGCTTGTCACCCTTGTTGATCGGGAACAGCACACGGAAACCGGCATAACCGAGCTGTTCGGTGGCCTTGGGATCGAACTTGACGTCGCCGAAATCGAAGCGCGACGGGTCGTATTTGATTTCCTGAACGCTGTCAGCCGTCACTTCGTTGATTTTCACCGGTGTATCGAAGTGCATACCCTGGTGATAGAAGGACAGCTTGAATGGGGTGTTCTGGTCGGCCCACTCGGCTTTTTCGTTGCGGAAACGAATCTTCTGGTAGTCCGCGAATTTCATTTCACGGAATTCGTTCGGCAGATTGCTGCGCGGAGCTTCGTACTTCTGCCCGGCCAGCTCTTTTGCCTTGGCCGACACATCGTCCAGACTGAATGCCCACAGTTGACCCGCGCCGAACAGGCAAAACAGGGCAGAGCCCGTCACCAGTGCGTTTCGTAACCGTTTGGCAGACAATTTTGGTGCATTACAGGGACTAACAATCACGAGCAACCCTCGCCGAAAACAGATCAAAAAACCAACGGCCAGCTATCTATATGCCAGGTTGGCGAGCATTGTTCCGACTCCCCTGGGTCAAAATGATTCCCCAATAGATATCGGACAAGTCTCTACCTAAATCAAAAATGGACCAAACAACGCTGATCCCCGTAGCGCGCGATTATCTAGTAGCCCGCGAGACAACGCATCAGGGGCAACGAAGTATTTGTAGCGAAAACCTGCGTTTTTAGGCATTAAAAGTCGTTTTTAATACATTCACGTCTGCAACAGAAAGGTCACAGGGCCATCATTGACCAAATGCACCTGCATATCGGCGCCAAAACGCCCCGAAGCCACCTTGCCATGTAATTGTTGCGCTTGTAACAACAGGTGGTCAAAAAGCGCCGCTCCCAGGACCGGCGGGGCCGCTGTCGAGAAGCTCGGCCGCAGCCCGCTCCGGGTATCCGCCGCCAGGGTGAACTGCGACACCAGCAGCAAACCGCCGCCAATGTCCTTGAGCGACAGGTTCATCTTGCCCTCGTCGTCACTGAAAACCCGATAGTTGAGCAATTTGTGCAGCAACTTATCGGCGCTTTGCGGCGTATCTGAAGGCTCGACCGCTACCAGCACCAGCAAACCCTGGTCAATCGAGCCGACAATTTCACCCGCCACCTCGACCCGGGCGCCACGCACCCGTTGCAACAGGCCCTTCATGCTTCTTCAGGCGGCAAATCAAGCAGGCGCCGTGCCATCTCGCCGGTCGCGCGCACCAATGCATCGGTGATGCCGGGCTCGGACGCCGCATGGCCCGCTTCGCGGATGACCTGCAGCTCGCTGTTCGGCCAGGCTTGGTGCAGCTCCCAGGCATTATCCAGCGTGCAGATCATATCGTAGCGGCCATGGATGATTACGCCAGGCAGGTGAGCGATCTTGTGCATGTCGCGGATCAGCTGGTTGGGTTCCAGGAAGGAGTTGTTGGTGAAGTAATGGCACTCGATCCGTGCAATGGACAGGGCGCGTTGCGGCTCGGAAAACCGCTCCACGTGCTGCGGGCTCGGACACAGGCCCAGCATGCGACCTTCCCAGCCGGACCAGGCCTTGGCGGCGTGCATCTGGGCGATCTGGTCGTTGCCGGTGAGGCGCTTGTGGTAGGCCGCGATCATGTCGTGGCGCTCGTCCGCGGGAATCGGCGCGAGGTAGTCCTGCCAGTAATCCGGGAACAGGCGGCTGGCGCCGGCCTGGTAGAACCATTCGATATCCTGCGGGCGCGCCAGGAAAATGCCGCGAACGATCAACCCCAGCACACGCTCGGGGTGGGTTTGCGCGTAGGCCAGGGCCAGGGTGGAGCCCCAGGAACCACCGAACAGCACCCATTTGTCGATGCCCAGGTGCTCGCGAATGCGCTCCATATCGGCGACGAGGTCCCAGGTGGTGTTGTTTTCCAGGCTGGCCCGGGGTGTGGAGCGCCCGCAACCGCGCTGGTCAAAGGTGACGATGCGGTACAGGTTTGGATCAAAATAGCAGCGACTCTGAGCATCGCAACCCGCGCCGGGGCCACCGTGGATGAAGACGACGGGCAAGCCTTCGGGGGAGCCACTTTCATCGACGTACAGCGTATGGGTGTCATCGACAGCCAGATCGTGCCGGGCGTAGGGTTTGATCTGCGGGTACCAAGTCTGCATTGCGCGCTCCGTAGGGGGTCGGGTTCATCCCTGGGGGGACGTCTTTTATTCTGCCGTCTGGCACTATAAACCCGAATGGTGCAATGAGCATGCCCTTGAGCGCTTGGACTTGTGTCAACGCGTCCCCCGGCCGTACCCGCAGAGACGCTCTATCGCGAACGACGTACATGCCCAAACGGTATAAACGACTGTCACATATGACAGTAGATGTCCGGCGTCATCCTCCTCCTAATGAATATTGGCCAGGGACACCCGCGACAAGGACGATCTTATGAACACTTCATCCGCTCAACGCTACGTTGAAACGTTTACCGCAACGCTGAATTTCGCCAATAAAGTGGAGCCCTTCAAGGCAAACCGCGTAGAGATACAAGAAAGCACTGACATTGCAGGTATCCGTTGCTGGACGATCAAAGCGTTCGAAGACAGGCTCAACAGCGCAACCGCCACCTGGACAATCAATACCTTGCGCATTCATTTGGCCAAGGGTCATACAACCGGCCGCTCCGAACTGGCCCCCGCACTGCGCCCTCCTGACCTGCGTGCCGACAGCGCGGGCTACTATAAGCTGGACAGCCCGGCAAACAATGACGATGAGATCGACACAACCCTTCAATTCCCGAGCCTGGACGGCAGCATTATCTACACGTGGACGCCCGGTAATAAAAACCTCAGTGCGGTGTTCATCTTCCGCGCCGCACACCCTGACAAGACCTCCTTCAGGGTCTGCGGAAACTTCAGCATCAACAACAATGGATCGCACTCGATTTAAAAGACGAGCGCGCCGCCCTTACTTTCCATGTCGTTGCTCGCCCCACTGCAATAGAGCTTTGAGCAGCGCTTGTAGTACGGCCCGTGTCGGCTCGGCCAGGTCGGGTCGGTAATTGAAGGGTTCGAACTCCTCCATATACGTGCTCTGGCACAACTCCAGCTGCACCGCATGAATATCCTGCGCCGGGTTGCCGTAGTGCCGGGTGATATGACCGCCCTTGAAGCGCCCATTGAGTACATGGGTGTACCGCGGATGCTGGGCGCAGATAGCCTCCAGTTGGCCGGCCAGCTCCGGATCGCAGGCAGCGCCATTGAAGGTGCCGAGGTTGAAGTCCGGTAGTTTGCCGTCGAACAGGTGCGCAATCACCGAGCGGATCGAGTGGGCATCGAACAACAATGCGTAACCGAACTCGGCCTTGAGACGCGCGAGTTCCTCTTGCAACTGCCGGTGATACGGGCCCCAGATTTTTTGCAGGTAGGTGACGCGCTCCTCTTCGGACGGCACCTGGCCTTCGCGAAACAGCGGGACCCCATCGAACAACGTCTCCGGGTAGAGACCGGTGGTGGCGCCGGCATAGAGCGGCTTGTTATCGGAGGGTCGGTTCAAGTCGATGACAAACCGCGAGTACTCCGCCGATAGGGTGCTGGCGCCCAGTTCCTCGGCAAAGTCATACAGCGTCGGAATGTGCCAGTCGGTATCCGGCAGGCTTTGTGCCTCGGGAATCAACCCGGCCTCGACCGCAGGCGTGAGACGCAGCCCGGCATGGGGCATGCTGATCAGCAGCGGCACACGGCCTTGTTTGAAGTTCAGAACCTTATCCACAACGGTACTCCTTTAAACAGTGACGTCGACGCCATGGCGCACGACGCGTTTATCCAACTCACCGCCCAGCCAGTAAGCCAGGTCGGCCGGGCGATCGATCTGCCAGGCGACAAAATCGGCGACCTTGCCCACTTCCAGCGAACCATGGGTGGCGCCCATGCCCAGGGCGGTGGCCGCATGTTGCGTGGCGCCGGCCAGGGCCTCTTCCGGGGTCATGCGAAACAGGGTGCAGGCCATGTTCAACATCAGGCGTACCGACAGTGCTGGCGAGGTGCCAGGGTTGAGGTCGCTGGCAATGGCGATCTTCACGCCGTGTCTGCGCAGCGCGTCCATCGGCGGCAATTGGGTTTCGCGCAGGAAGTAGAACGCACCCGGCAGCAGTACCGCGACGGTGCCCGAGGCAGCCATGGCGATGGCGTCTTCTTCGGTCATGAATTCCAGGTGGTCCGCCGACAACGCCTGGTAGCGTGCCGCCAGGCTGGAGCCGTGCAGCGACGACAGTTGCTCGGCGTGCAGCTTCACCGGCAGGTCGAGTTGCTGGGCGACCTTGAACACACGTTCCACTTGCTCGGTGGAAAACGCCAGGTATTCGCAGAACGCGTCCACCGCGTCCACCAGCCCTTCGGCCGCCAGCGCCGGCAGCATTTCGGTGCAGATGTGCTCGATGTAATCGTCGGCACGGTCCTTGTACTCCGGCGGCAACGCATGGGCCGCCAGGCAGGTGGCGCGCACGCTGACCGGCAGCGCTTCACCCAGGCGACGGGCCACGCGCAGCATCTTGCGTTCGTTGGCCAGGTCCAGGCCGTAGCCGGACTTGATTTCCACCGTGGTCACGCCGTCACGCAACAGACTGCGCAGGCGCGTTTCAGCACTGGCAAACAGTTCATCTTCGGTCGCGGCGCGGGTGGCGCGCACGGTGCTGGCAATACCGCCGCCCTGGGCGGCGATCTCGGCGTAGCTCACGCCCTGCAGACGTTGCTCGAATTCGCCGCTGCGATTGCCACCGAACACCGTGTGCGTGTGGCAGTCGATCAGCCCGGGGGTGACCCACGCGCCTTGCAGGTCCTGCACCTGGGCGTAGTCCGCCGTCGGCACTTCGCTGCGCGGGCCGATCCACTCGATGAGCACACCGGCGGTGACCATGGCGGCATCCTCGATGATCGAGTAATTACCGTTGGCCATGGTTGCAATGTGGCAGTGCTGCCAAAGCGTTTTCATCAACGCCTCCCTAAGTTATCGATGAGACACAGCCGGTTCGTAATGGACCCTGGCGGCTTGCCCGGCGGCGGGTTTGACCCACAGCAGGTAGGCAACCACCAGCAGCCCGATCCACACGGCGCCGACCAGCAAGGCTGCCTGAGTGTCCGGGAAGTAGCCCAGCACACCAAATACAAACAGCATGAACACGATGGCCGCCGCAGGCGCGTAAGGCCAGAACGGCACCGGGAATTTAAGCTCGGCTACCTGCTCGCGGGTCATGGAGCGACGCATCGCGACCTGGGTGAACAGGATCATCAACCACACCCACACGGTGGCGAAGGTAGCAATCGAGGCGATCAGCAGGAATACGTTTTCCGGAATCAGGTAGTTGAGCACCACGCCGCCGAGCAACGCTGCGCCCATCACCAGCACCGTCATCCACGGCACGCCTTGTTTGGACAGTTGCGCGAACCCTTTGGGCGCCTGCCCTTGCTGCGCAAGGCCGTACATCATGCGGCCGGCACCGAAGATGTCGCTGTTGATGGCCGACACCGCCGCCGAGATCACCACGATATTCAGGATAGTGGCGGCCGAACCAATGCCGAGGTTGCTGAATATCTGCACGAACGGGCTGCCCTGGCTGCCGATCTGCGGCCAGGGGTAGATGGCCATCAGCACAAACAGGGTCAGCACATAGAACAGCAGGATGCGCAGCGGCACCGCATTGATCGCCTTGGGGATCACGCGCTGTGGGTCCTTGGCTTCACCGGCGGTGATGCCGATGATTTCGATGCCGCCGAACGCGAACATCACCACCGCGAACGAGGCGATCAGGCCGCCGATACCGTTGGGCATGAAGCCGCCATGGGCCCACAGGTTGCTCAGGCCACTGGCCTGGGTTTCACCGGCCGAATGGATGCCGAACAGCATGATGCCGAAACCGCCGAGGATCATCGCGACAATCGCGCCGACCTTGAGCAGCGACAGCCAGAACTCCATTTCGCCAAACACTTTGACGTTGCACAGGTTCAGGCCGCCGATCAGGAACACAATGCCAAGCACCCAGACCCAGCGCGCGACCTCGGGAAACCAGAAGCCCATGTAGATACCGAACGCGGTGACGTCGGCGAGGCAGACGATGATCATTTCAAAGGCGTAGGTCCAACCGAGGATAAACCCGGCCATCGGGCCCAGGTAGGTGCTGGCGTAATGGCCGAAGGAACCGGCCACCGGGTTGTGCACGGCCATCTCGCCGAGGGCGCGCATCACCATGAACACTGCCGCGCCGCCGATCAGGTAGGCCAGCAGTACGGCGGGGCCGGCCATCTGGATAGCCGAGGCAGAGCCATAGAACAGCCCGGTGCCGATCGCGGAGCCGAGTGCCATGAAGCGAATATGTCGGGCGGTTAGCCCGCGTTTCAAGCCCTTTTCTTGCTGATGCATTTCTCGTCCCTATTATTTTTATCCTGAGAAAAACGAAGCCCTGAGACAGGTGGTTTTTTTGTGGCGAGGGAGCTTGCTCCCGCTGGGCTGCGCAGCAGCGCCAAAACCGTGCGAGCGCTTCGCACTCGAGCGGGAGCAAGCTCCCTCGCCACAAGAGCATCCAATCTCAAACAGCCTTACAGACTCGGCAACAACTTCGCCGACACCAGCTCATTCAGGCAGCGGCTGGCGAGCAGTTCGCTGGCGGCGATGATGTCCGGGGCGAAGAAGCGGTCCTTGTCGTAGAACGCCACTTTGTCGCGCAGAAGGCCGCGGGCCTTTTCCAGTTTCGGCGAGGTCTTCAGGCCTTCGCGCAGGTCCAGGCCCTGGCAGGCGGCCAGCCATTCCACCGCCAGAATCCCACGGGTGTTCTCGGCCATTTCCCACAGACGCTTGCCCGCAGCCGGAGCCATGGACACGTGATCTTCCTGGTTGGCAGAGGTCGGCAGGCTGTCGACGCTATGGGGATGCGCCAACGCCTTGTTTTCGCTGGCCAGCGCGGCGGCGGTGACCTGGGCGATCATGAAACCGGAGTTCACGCCGCCATTGCCGACCAAGAACGGCGGCAGTTGCGACATGTGTTTGTCCATCATCAGCGAAATACGGCGCTCGCTCAGGGAGCCGATTTCAGCGATGGCCAGCGCCATGTTGTCGGCGGCCATGGCTACCGGTTCGGCGTGGAAGTTGCCGCCGGAGATCACATCGCCTTCGGCGGCGAAGACCAGCGGGTTATCCGACACGGCGTTGGCTTCGACCACCAGCACCTCGGCAGCCTGGCGGAACTGGGTCAGGCACGCGCCCATCACTTGTGGCTGGCAACGCAGGGAGTACGGGTCTTGCACCTTGTCGCAGTTCTGGTGCGACTGCGAAACCTGGCTGCTGTCGCCGAGCAGGTCGCGGTAGGCGGCAGCCGAATCGATCTGCCCACGCTGGCCACGAGCGGCATGAATGCGGGCGTCGAACGGCGAGCGCGAACCCAGCACCGCTTCCACGGTGAGGCCACCACAGGCCAGGGCGCCGGCAAACAGGTCTTCGCCTTCGAACAGACCACGCAGGGCATAGGCCGTGGAGACCTGGGTGCCGTTGAGCAACGCCAGGCCTTCCTTGGCGGCCAGGGTCAGCGGCGTAAGGCCGGCGACTTTCAGCGCATCGCTCGCCTCCAGCCATTCACCTTTGTAGCGCGCCTTGCCTTCACCGAGCAGCACCAGGGACATGTGGGCCAATGGCGCCAGGTCGCCGGAAGCGCCAACGGAACCTTTCAGCGGAATATGCGGATACACCTCGGCGTTGATCAGCGCGATCAACGCATCGATCACCTGCCGACGAATCCCGGAGAAGCCACGGCTGAGGCTGTTGACCTTGAGCACCATGACCAGCCGCACCAGCGCATCGCTGATCGGCTCACCGACGCCGGCGGCATGGGACAGCACCAGGGAACGCTGCAGGTTTTCCAGGTCTTCGCTGGCGATACGGGTCGAGGCCAGCAGCCCGAAACCGGTGTTGATGCCATAGGCGGTGCGGTTCTCGGCGAGAATCTGCTCGACGCAGGCCACGCTGGCTTCAATCTGGGCCGAGGCACTGTCATCCAGGCTGAGGGTTACCGGCTGCTGGTAGATGGCACGCAGTTGGGCGAGGCTCAGTTGGCCTGGAATCAGGTTTAGCGCAGTCACATTCGTTCTCCTTGTGAATTATTCTTGGTGTTCAGTGCAAATTCGGCAGTGCGGTGTCTTTGAGCAATGCAGCAGCGGCCGCGATGTCCGGCGCCAGCCAGCGGTCCTGCTCATACGCGGGGACCACTTCGCGCAGCAAACGCCAGGCGCGGTCGGTGCCGGCGCCGAAGCGCTGGCCCTTGAGGAACTCGAAGGCCTGGGCCGCCAGCAGGTACTCGATGGCGAGGATCTGAGTCACGTTGGCCAATACCTGGTGCAACTTGAGCGCAGCATTGGTGCCCATGCTCAGGTGGTCTTCCTGCAAGCCCGAGGTGACGAAATTGTCGAGCACCGCCGGCTGCGCCAACTGGCGGTTTTGCCCGCACAAGGACGCGGCGACGTACTGCACGATCATCATCCCGGAGTTCACCCCAGGGTTGCTCACCAGAAACGCCGGCAATCCGCTGACATGCGGGTTGATCAAGCGGTCCAGGCGACGTTCGGCCACCGAGCCGATTTCGGCCATGGCGATGGCGAGCAGGTCGGCGGCCAGCGCCACGGATTGGCCGTGGGGGTTGGCCTGGGACACTACCCGGTAATGCTCCGGAGTGCCGAGCAGCAGCGGGTTGTCGGTGGCGCTGTTGAGTTCGGTCTCGATCTGACGTGTGGCGTGCGCCACCTGGTCACGCGCGGCGCCGTGGATCTGCGGGATCGAGCGGATGCTCAAGGCGTCCTGGGTGCGAATGCCTTTGCTGCCGGCGATCACTTCACTGCCATCGAGCAGCGCACGCAGGTTGATGCCGACGTGTTGCATGCCGGGGTGTGGCTTGAGGGCGATGATCTCAGCATCGAACGCGTCGATCTGGCCGCGCAGGGCCTCGAAACTCATGGCGCCGATCACGTCGGCCCATTGCAGCAAATGATGCGCGTCGGCCAGGGCCAGGCAGCTCAGGCCAGTCATGCACGGCGTGCCATTGACCAGGCACAGGCCGTCCTTGGCGCCGAGTACCACCGGCTGCAAACCTTCTTCGTCCAGGGCCTGTTGCGCCGGGACGATCTGGCCGCGATAGCTCACATGACCGACACCCAGCAGCGCCACGCCGACATGGGCCATATGCGTCAGATAACCCACCGAGCCCTGGGACGGCACTTGCGGCGTGATGCCGTGGTTAAGCAGCGCCAGCAACGCCTGCACCACCTGCGGATGCAGGCCGGATTTGCCGTGGCTGTAGTTGATGACCGCCGCGCAAATGATCGCGCGGGTCTGCTCATCGCTGAGTACCGGGCCGACGCCGCAGGCATGGCTGAGCAAGGTATTGCGCGACAGCTGGCTGAGTTGCTCACCTTCGAGCGAGACATTGCACAGCGCGCCCAGGCCGGTGTTCACGCCATAGGCGCGTTCGCCGCTGGTGACGATGCGTTGCACGATGGCTTGGGCATTGTCGATGCGCGCCCAGGCCTGGCCCGAGAGTTCGAGCGCAGCGCCGTGGCGGGCGACGGCGACTACGTCCTGCCAGTGCAAGGGTGTATCGGCGATGATGATTTTTGCTGCCTGGGACATTGTTGACCTCTTCATATTCTCTACAGCTTTGCCAGCCACACCACAAAACCTGGATCAGACCACCGCCGCCCGTCGCTGAACAAACCGGTCCACATACTCATCCGCCGGCGAATGCAGGATCTCCCGAGGCGTGCCGACCTGGATCAGCCTGCCGTCCTTGAGGATCGCAATGCGGTTGCCGATACGCACCGCCTCGTCGAGGTCATGGGTGATAAACACGATGGTCTTGTGCAGGGTCTTCTGCAGCTCCAGCAACTGGTCCTGCATCTCGGCACGGATCAGCGGGTCGAGGGCGCTGAAGGCTTCATCCATCAGGATGATGTCAGTGTCGGCGGCCAAGGCGCGGGCCAGGCCGACGCGCTGGCGCATGCCGCCGGACAGCTGGTGCGGGTATTTGTTTTCGTAGCCCTTGAGGCCCACGGTTTCGATCCAGTGCAGCGCACGCTCGGCGCACACCTGCTTGGTTTCGCCACGCACCTTGAGGCCGTAGGCGACGTTGTCGAGCACGCTCTTGTGGGGCAACAGGCCGAAGCTCTGGAACACCATGCTGATCTTGTGGCGACGGAATTGGCGCAGGGCGTCCATGTCCAGTTGCAGGATGTCTTCGCCGTCCACCAGGATCGCGCCGCTGGTGGGGTCGATCAGGCGGTTGAAGTGGCGCACCAGGGTCGACTTGCCGGAACCCGACAGCCCCATGATCACAAAGATCTCGCCGGTGCCGATGCTCAGGGACAGGTCGTTCACGCCGACCACGCAGCCGGTCTCGGCCAGGACCTGATCCTTGGTCTTGCCCTGGCCGACCAGCGCCAGGGCTTCTTTGGAGCGGTTGCCAAAAATTTTGAAGACGTTTTTGACTTCGATTTTGCTGACAGTAGTCATTTGCTCGCCTCATGCCGTGGACGACCGTAGGCCTGGGTAATGCGGTCGATGACCACAGCGAGAATTACAATCGCCAGCCCGGCTTCAAGGCCACGGCCGACGTTGAGGGTCTGGATGCCGACCAGAACGTCTTCACCCAAGCCACGGGCGCCGATCATCGAGGCGATCACCACCATCGACAACGCCATCATGGTGGTCTGGTTGATGCCGGCCATGATGCTTGGCAGCGCCAGCGGCAGTTGCACGCCGAACAGTTGCTGCCAGCGGTTGGCACCGAAGGCGTTGATGGCTTCCATGACTTCGCCGTCGACCTGACGAATGCCCAGGTCGGTGAGGCGAATCAAGGGCGGTGCGGCGTAGATCACCGTGGCGAAAATCGCCGGGACTTTGCCCAGGCCGAACAGCATCAGCACCGGGATCAGGTACACGAAGCTAGGCATGGTTTGCATGATGTCGAGCAGCGGCATCAGCACCGAACGCAAGCGATTGCTGCGCGCCGACAGGATGCCCAACGGAATACCGATCAGCACCGAGATCACCGTGGCGACCATCATCAGCGCCAGGGTTTGCATCAATTTGTCCCACAGGCCAACCGCGCCCACCAGGAACAGCAGACCGACGATCACCGTGGTGGTGACCACCTTGCGCGTGGCGTGCCAGGCGACAGCGCCGACAATCGCCAGCATCAGCCACCAGGGCGCCGCGCGCAGCAGGCCTTCCAGGTTGACGATGGCCCACAGCAGAGTGTCGGAGATCTGCCGAAATACATCGCCGTAATTGGTGACCAGTGAATCCACCCAACCGTTGACCCAGTCGGCAATGGAAAACGTAAAACTCTCAGGAAACATAGCGTGCTCTCGATCCAGTGGGTTGCAGCCGGTCGCCCGGCCACCCCTCAGGGTAGCCGGGCTCACTTGGCCTACAAGGCCGCGTCGATTTTCTTGGCTGCGTCGTCGCTCACCCAGGCGTGCCAGACTTCAGGATGTTCCTTGAGGAAGATCTTCGCCAGTTTCGGCGACTCAATGCGTTCCTTGGCCATGCGCCCCAGGTTCTGGTTAAGCAGGTCGATCGGCAGGTTGACCTTCTCCAGCACGGCCACCAGTTCCGGGGCTTGCTCATGGAAGGTCTTGGACAGACCGACCTTGATGCTAACGGTCTTGTCCACACCGGGTTTTTCTTCGAGCTTGACCAGGTCGACCTGGCCCATCAGCGGGGTTGGCGACCAGTAGTAGAACAGGATCGGCTCGCCGCGCTTGTAGCTCGACAACACCGCCGCATCCAGCGCCGGGCCGGTGCCTGGACGGAAGTTGGTGTAGGTGCTTTCCAGGCCGTAGCTCTTGAGCATTTCGCTGTTGTCCAGCTCGCAGGTCCAGCCGGCCGGGCAGTTGTAGAAACGGCCCTTGGACGGTTCTTCCGGGTCCTTGAACACAGCGGCGTACTTGGTCAGGTCAGCGATGTTTTTCAGGTCCGGGGCCTTGGCCGCAAGCTTGCGCTTGGCGTCGCCTTCGATCACATAGCGCGGCACGTACCAGCCTTCGATCGCACCGACGATCGGCGCACCGACGCCGACGACTTTGCCGGCCTTCTCGGCCTTGTTCCAGACTTCACTGCGGCCGACCCACTCTTCGGCAAACACTTGGATGTCATTGCTGCTCAGGGCGTTTTCCATGGTGATGGAATTGCCCGGCAGGCTGTCGGTTTTGCAGTCGTAGCCTTTTTCCAGCACGGTTTGCAGGATGTCAGTGAGCAACATGCCGCTTTCCCAGTTCAGGCCGGCGAACTTCACCGGTTTGCCCGATTCGCACCAACCGGCCGCATAGGCGCCGCTGCTTGCCAGTAAGCCCGCAGAGAACAACGTGGTCAGCAGGGTCTTATTCATTTTCATTGTGTGACGCTCCCAATCATGAAATGGATTACGGCAGTCAAAAGGCATCCTGCCCTGTCCACGTCCCGTCAGGCCTGCGCCGCAGCGCGACCGGCTCCGCTTTTTTCAGTGGCTACAACGCTGTCCTGCTCGACCGGCAGGATCAGTTGATCGGGCACGCTGCCGTGCCATTTTTTTGCGCACAGGTAATACAGGGCGGCGGGCAATACCAGGCCGATGATCCAGGAGATATCCACATCCCCCAGGGTGCTCACCAGCGGGCCGGTGTAGAACTTGGTAGAGATAAACGGCAACTGCACCAGCACGCCGAATACATAGACGCTGATACCCAGCGGGTTCCAACGACCGTAGCGCCCGTTTGGATCGGACAGCGCCGGCACGTCATAGCGCTCGCGGGTGATGCAGTAGTAGTCCACCAGGTTGATCGCGCTCCACGGCGTAAAGAAGGCGAGCAGAAACAGGATGAAGGACTTGAACGCGCCCAGGAACGAATGCTGGCCGAGCAAGGCGATCAAGGTCGCGGTGCCGACAATCGCCAGTACGAACACCAGGCGTTGCAAGCGCGTGACCTCCAGGCGGCCACGGAAGCCGCTGATGATGGTCGCGATGCACATGAAGCTGCCGTAGGAGTTCAGCGTGGAGATGGTGACCTTGCCAAACGCGATGCTGAAATACAGCAGCGCCGCAGTGGCACCCGTACCACTCAAGCCGACGATGTAGGCCACTTCGTGACCGGCGAATTGCCCGTTGGACATGGCCGCGGCAAACACGCCGAGGACCATCGCCACCTGCGCGCCGATCACCGAACCGGCACCGGCGGCGAGAAAGGTTTTTACCGAAGAGGTCTTGCTCGGCAAATAGCGCGAGTAGTCCGCCACATACGGCCCGAAAGCGATCTGCCAGGAGGCCGCGAGCGACACCGCCAGCAGGAAGCTGCTCCAGCTGAAGTGGCGGATCTGCAGGAGTGCGCCAACGTCGGTCTGGCTCATCAGACGGCTGAACAGGTAGACAAAGGCGATCACGCCAATGACGCTGGCAACGCGACCGATGAAGTGGATCACCCGGTAACCGAGCACCGTGACCAGCACGATGACACTGGCGAAAATCAAGATGCCGGTGCTGTCGCTGACCCCGAACAACTGGCCCAGCGCCTGACCGGACAATACCGTGCCGGTGGCGGTGAAGCCGAGGTACATCAGGCACACCAGCACGATCGGAATCGCCGCGCCGTACACGCCAAACTGCACCCGGCTGGAGATCATCTGCGGCAGGCCCAGCTTGGGCCCTTGCGCCGCATGCAACGCCATCACGCCGCCACCGATCAGTTGACCGACCAACAGGCCGATCAACGACCAGAACACATCACCGCCCAGCACCACGGCCAAGGCCCCGGTGACAATCGCGGTGATCTGCAGGTTGGCACCCATCCACAGGGTGAACTGGCTCAATAGACGACCATGTCTTTCCGCTTCCGGGATGTAATCGATCGAACGTTTCTCGATCAACGGGGTGGTGTCATTTGCAGCCATGGGTGTTCAACCTCTGATGGATTGTTTTCAGGGGGGGGCTGGCTTACTTGATCATCGGCAGGTTCAAGCCCTGCTCCTTGGCGCAATCAATCGCGATCTGGTAGCCGGCGTCTGCGTGACGCATCACCCCGGTGGCCGGGTCGTTGTGCAGTACGCGGGCAATACGCTCAGCCGCTTCGTCGGTACCATCGCAGACGATGACCATGCCGGAGTGCTGGGAAAAGCCCATGCCCACGCCGCCACCATGGTGCAGCGAGACCCAGGTCGCGCCGCTGGCGGTGTTGAGCAAGGCGTTGAGCAACGGCCAATCGGACACGGCGTCGGAGCCGTCCTGCATGGATTCGGTTTCGCGGTTGGGGCTGGCAACCGAGCCGGAGTCGAGGTGATCACGACCGATCACCACCGGTGCCGACAGCTCGCCGCTGCGCACCATTTCGTTGAATGCCAGGCCGAGCTTGGCGCGCTGGCCCAGGCCGACCCAGCAGATACGTGCCGGCAGACCCTGGAAGCTGATGCGCTCGCGGGCCATGTCCAGCCAGTTGTGCAGGTGGGCGTCGTCCGGGATCAGTTCCTTGACCTTGGCGTCGGTCTTGTAGATGTCCTGCGGATCGCCGGACAGCGCCGCCCAACGGAACGGGCCAATGCCACGGCAGAACAGTGGGCGGATATACGCCGGTACGAATCCCGGGAAATCAAAGGCGTTTTCCACACCTTCTTCCTGGGCCATCTGGCGGATGTTGTTGCCGTAGTCGAACGTCGGGATGCCTTGTTTCTGGAACTCCAGCATGGCTTTGACGTGCACGGCCATCGACTGCTTGGCGGCCTTGATCACGGCAGCCGGCTCGGTCTTGGCACGAGCGCGGTATTCGTCCCAGGTCCAGCCGGCCGGCAGGTAACCGTTGAGAGGGTCGTGGGCGCTGGTCTGGTCGGTGACCATGTCCGGACGCACGCCGCGCTTGACCAGTTCCGGCAGAATTTCCGCGGCGTTACCCAACAGGGCGATGGAGATGGCCTTGCCTTCCTTGGTGTACTTGGCGATACGCGCCAGGGCGTCGTCGAGGTCGGTGGCTTGCTCGTCGACATAGCGGCTGTTCAGGCGGAAGTCGATGCTGACCTGCTGGCACTCAATGTTCAGCGAGCACGCGCCGGCGAGGGTCGCGGCCAACGGTTGCGCGCCGCCCATGCCGCCGAGACCGGCGGTGAGTACCCAACGGCCCGTCAGGTCGCTGTTGTAATGCTGGCGACCGGCTTCGACGAAGGTTTCGTAAGTGCCCTGAACGATGCCCTGGCTGCCGATATAGATCCAGCTGCCGGCGGTCATCTGGCCGTACATGGCCAGGCCCTTGGCATCCAGTTCGTTGAAGTGTTCCCAACTGGCCCAGTGCGGCACCAGGTTGGAGTTGGCGATCAGCACGCGCGGTGCGTTGCTGTGGGTCTTGAACACGCCGACCGGCTTGCCCGATTGCACCAGCAGGGTTTCGTCGTCGTTCAGGTTCGTGAGGCTTTCGACGATCTGGTCGTAGCACTCCCAGTTGCGCGCCGCACGGCCGATACCGCCGTACACCACCAGTTCTTTCGGGTTCTCGGCCACTTGCGGGTCGAGGTTGTTCATCAGCATGCGCAGCGGCGCTTCGGTCAGCCAGCTTTTGGCGGTGAGCTTGTTACCGCGGGCGGCGCGGATTTCGACGTCACGGTATTTTGTAGGCCTGGCTTTAGAAAAATCGGTCACGACTGGACTCCTCGGCATGATGCGCGAACATGGATGGTGCGAAGGAGAGTCTTACGCACACATCTTTACTTGTACATACAAGCATATGCAATCAAGCGGCCAACTTTAGAAAGGCGTCGTCGGGATTTTTTGTGGAGGGGTATGCAAGCCTTGGAAATTAAGGCTTTGAGGCTTGATGAAATTTCTTGCAGACGTTTCTTGCCGGAAGAGGGGTTTGTCACCCCAACGCAGCATTGCGCCGCATTGGGGCATTCGGTAACAAAATGGTGCGCACGGTTGGGAATCGAGGGTGGGAATGCGTAGCAGTAAAATAGCGCGCCTGGCCTGCCAGGCAAAAGACGCGTCCCAACGACGATTTTTCTGAGTTATCTGTGGCCCAGTAAAAACGGATTTTTTCGTATATTCAGTGGTTTAGAGTCGGCTTTCACACACCCAACACCCTGGAAGACTTATCGTGACCACTCTAAAACGGGCAGGCATCTTTATCGTACTCATGGCGACAAGCATGGCTTCAGTCCAGGCCATTGCCGACACCTTTACTGCGACCCTTGATAAAACAGGAAAAGTTACTGCGCAGTCACCCAAGTGGATCAAGGACGTGAAACTCACCGCCCAACCTGATTACTTCTCCGATTACAAAGTCAGGTTTGTGCCGGGAGTGTTCAAGGATGCGCCACGGTTTTGCACCGTGTCGGTGACGGACGTCAGCTCCAATGATCACATTTTTTACGGCCACGCCAAGTTGGGGAGCGTCCCGGCGATCAACTACGTCAACGTTTTAACGCTGAAAGTGGGAGACAACAAACCCGCTGGCGATTCTTCGATGGGCTTTCAACTGATGTGCGTTAAGTAAACCCATCTCCCAACAGTGGCTGAGCGCCGGTCATACAAGCGCTCAGCTGTTGCTCAGTTCGATAACACAACAGCGACCGCTCACGGTAACCTCCAGCAGGTCAGTGTTACCGTCCACTTGCAGGCAGTCGTGATGGCCAAGTTTCTGGTCCAGCACCTTCACTTCATCCGCAACACTGAACACCAGAACCGTCTGCGCCGTGCTGAAGAAGCGCTGTTCGCCATCGATCCATTGCAGCCGTGCGTGGTAACGCTGGGGCGAATAGATCAGGTTGAAGTCGCGAATCGGCCCGGTGATCAAACGGCATGACACCTGGCTGTCACCCTTGAACGCAAAAGCTTGCAGCGGCAGCAACCCGCGTTGCTCTTCGCCGTCTACGGTCAACACCATGCCGGCGCCCTGGATCACGGTGATCACGCGCTGGTAGCCGGCAAAAGTAGAGAAGCCGCCGGATTCCGCGATATCTGCAATCGACAAGCGCCAACCAAAGCCATCCAGCCCTGTACCGGCATCACGGGTGATTTCTTCGGTACTGCCGCCGCCGTTTTTCCAGGGCATGCGTACGTAATCGGCGGCGCGCCAGACTTTTACGGAACTCATTTACTGAAACGTCCTTCCAGGCTATGACGGGAACCGGGGTGGATCAAACGCGCGGCGGTCACCGGCTGGCGACCCGACCAGGTACGCCGACGAATCAGCAGGCACGGCTCGCCAGGCTCGATCTGCAGCAGCTTGCACTCGGAGGCGTCGGCGAGAATCGCTTCTACGACGTGCTCGCCTTCCGTCAAGGGTGCAACCTGGTTCAGGTAGGCATACGGCGTTTGCTGGGTGAAATCCTGTTGCAAGTAGTCCGGTGCGACCAGGGCGTTGACGAACCGGTCTTCAATTTGCACGGGAATATCGTTTTCGTAATGCACGATCAACGAGTGGAACACCCGCCCGCCTTCGCGCATTTCCAGGGCCACGGCACGTTCGGAACCGGCGGCCTCTTCGCCCAGGTGGATGACCTGGCAGGTATGCCGATGACCGCGGGAGGCGATCTCATCGGCAATGTTGTGCACCTCGAACAGCGCCGACTGGCTCTTGGGCTCGGCGACAAAGGTGCCGACGCCTTGCATGCGCACCAGCAAACCTTCAGCGGTGAGCTCGCGCAGGGCGCGGTTGATGGTCATGCGGCTGAAGCCCAGTTGGCTGACCAGTTCGCTCTCGGACGGCACGCGGTAATGGGGCGGCCAGTTGCCGGTGAGGATCTGCTGGCTGATCATCTGTTTGACGCGGGCATACAAGGGCGCCGGACTTTCGTCCATGTGGGCAGCCAGCGAAGAGTTGGCGGGCGGAGTCGGCACAGGGAATCCTTGCAGGGGGAAAAGATGCATAGATTGCCGGAGTTTACCGAGCAGGCAAACGTCTGTATATGTATATACAAATAAACACACGACCGGAGTGCTCTGATCATGTCCGCTTTCTTTGCCGAACGCGCGCTGCTGCCTAGTGGATGGGCCAACGATGTACGTCTTGAAGTCAGCGCTGACGGGCTGCTGACACACGTCACGGCCAATGCCAGCTCCGATGCCGCCGAACGGCTGAGAGGCCCGGTTTTGGCGGGCATGCCGAACCTGCACTCCCACGCCTTCCAGCGCGCCATGGCGGGTTTGGCCGAAGTGGCCGGCAACCCCAATGACAGTTTCTGGACCTGGCGCGAGCTGATGTACCGCATGGTCGGCAAGATCAGCCCGGAGCAATTGCAGATCATCGCGCGTCAGCTGTATATCGAGATGCTCAAAGCCGGTTACACCTCGGTGGCCGAGTTTCACTACGTGCATCACGATGTCAGCGGCCAGCCGTATAGCGATCGCACCGAGCTGTCGCGGCAGATCAGCCAGGCGGCGGCCAGCAGTGGGATGGGGCTGACGTTGCTGCCGGTGCTTTATACCCATTCAGGCTTCGGCGGCCAGGCGCCCAATGAAGGCCAGCGACGGTTTATCAACAGCACCGAACACTATCTGGAGTTACAGGCGCGTTTGCAGCCGATTCTCGCGGCCCAACCGGCGCAGCAACTGGGCCTGTGTTTCCACTCCCTGCGCGCGGTTACACCGCAACAGATCAGTGACGTGCTGGCCGCCAGCGACAAGAGGTGCCCGGTGCATATCCACATTGCCGAGCAGCAAAAGGAAGTCGACGACTGCCTGGCCTGGAGCGGCAAGCGTCCGCTGCAATGGCTGTATGACAACGTGGAAGTCGATGAGCGCTGGTGCCTGGTGCACGCAACGCATGCCGACGCGGACGAGGTCACACGCATGGCCAGGAGCCGCGCGATTGCCGGCTTGTGCCTGACCACCGAAGCCAATTTGGGCGATGGAATTTTCCCGGCGGTGGACTTCCTCGCCCAAGGTGGGCGCCTGGGCATTGGCTCCGACAGCCATGTATCGCTGAGCGTGGTGGAAGAACTGCGGTGGCTGGAATACGGCCAGCGCCTGCGCGATCAACGGCGCAACCGTTTGTATCGCAGCGATCAACCGATGGTCGGGCGGACGCTGTTCGATGCCGCGCTGGAGGGCGGCGCGCAGGCACTGGGGCAGCCGATTGGTCGCTTGGAAGTGGGTAAACGTGCGGATTGGATTGTGCTGGACGGTAACGATCCCTACCTGGCGACTGCCAGCGAGGATGGGATTCTCAACCGCTGGCTGTTCGCCGGCGGTGATCGGCAAGTGCGCGATGTGCTGGTGAACGGCAAGTGGGTGGTGCGCGATGGGCGGCATGCCGGCGAGGAAGAAAGCAACCGGGCGTTTACGCAGGTACTGAAGGATTTACTCGGTTAAAAAATGTGGGAGGAGCTTGCCCCCTCCCACAATGGATCTGTGGTGATTCTGGGTTACTGCGAAGTCTTGGCCATCTGCTTGTCCGACGTACGCCAGATCAACCGAGTGGTGTCATAGCCCTGCTGCCGCGCCCGGCTCAGCAGGTCTTCGCGGGTATCGGCGCTCACTGTAGGCGTGCGCGACAAAATCCACATGTAGCGCCGGCTCGGGCTGCCGACGATGGCGGTCTTGTAGTCATCGCTGACGTACAGCACCCAGTAATCGCCCTTGGCCACGCCCGGTAACAAGGCGGTAAACCAGTTATTGAATTCCACCCAGAGCTTGTCGGTCTTGCCGGGCACTTGCGGCGTCGCTGTGCCCTTGGCTTCTTCCCACTTCCATTCGCTGGTCAGGCAGCGGTTGAACACCGACACGTCGCCGTCAGGCAACAGGGTGTAGCGAGCTTCGGATTGCGCGCAATTGCGCTGGAAGTACATCGGCAGTCGGGCCAGCTCATACCAGGTGCCCTGGTAACGCTTGAGGTTGACGCTGCCGGCAGTCTTGGGTTGCAGATCATCGCCAGAATGGCTGGCGCAGCCCGCCAAAAACAGGCTGGCGCAAAGGAACACAACAAAACGCATCATTCTTCTTCTCCCGCAGGCTTGCGCCCCGGTTTACTTCAGGCCTTGCCCGGAAAACATCAGAACCTTGTCACCGGCATATTGAACGCTGATAAAGCTGGTTTTATCGCCCCAGGTGCAACTGGACATACCCAGTGCGCCGGAACAGTCAGTAGGCTTGCCCAGCAACGACTCGACCTCAGCCTTGGGCATTCCGGCCGACAGTTTTGCGTAATTCTCTTGATTGACCTTGCTGCAGGCGGCCAACAGCACGCAGAAAGTCAGCAGGGCAAGACGGCGTAACGACATGGAATAACTCCTGGAGGGACAAGGCAGCGTGGGTATCTGCCAGAAGCTTAGAAGGGAAAACAGGTGTCTGGTTCCCGATGCGGGGTGGTATTTCTTTTTTCTGCACAGGGACTGCGCCGTCCTGCCAAAATCGCAAAGTTTGCACTTGGATGAGGACTCCAGCTCATGAGTGAAGAAAGCAAATTCGAGCTATACGCTTCAGAAACAAAAGTGATGTTGGAACGACTCGCTTCAGGCGCGCAGGAAATCGAGTCAGGACTTTATCAGGACCTCGACGACGTCTTCATAGAGCTGGACCAGAGCCAAACCGCTGATACCCGCAAAAATGAAAAAGCCCCGAAACGCTGAAACGTTTCGGGGCTGTTTCAAAATGTAGGAGCGAGCGTGCTCCTACAGTTAGACCTTACTTCTTGTGATAAGCCGTCACACGCTCAACTTCTTCCTTGGAACCCAGGAACACGGCCACACGCTGGTGCAGGCCTTCAGGCTGGATGTCGAGGATGCGCTGGTGGCCGTCGGTGGAGGCGCCGCCCGCCTGCTCGACCAGGAAGGACATCGGGTTGGCTTCGTACATCAAGCGCAGTTTGCCCGGTTTGGACGGCTCGCGGCTGTCGCGTGGGTACATGAACAGGCCACCACGGGTCAGGATACGGTGCACGTCGGCCACCATGGCAGCGACCCACCGCATGTTGAAGTTCTTCTTCAACGGGCCTTCTTCGCCTTCCATCAATTCGTTGACGTAGCGCTTGACCGGTTCTTCCCAGTGACGCTGGTTGGACATGTTGATCGCAAATTCCTGGGTGGATGCAGGAATGGTGATGTCTTCGTGGGTCAGCACGAAGCTGCCCATTTCGCGGTCCAGGGTGAAACCTTTGACGCCGTCGCCCAGGGTCAGCACCAGCATGGTCTGTGGGCCGTAGATCGCGTAACCGGCAGCCACCTGCTCAGTGCCTGGCTGCAGGAAGGCCTTTTCGTTCAGAGCTTCGTTCTGGCTCAGGTATTCGTTCGGGCAGCGCAACACGGAGAAGATGGTGCCGACCGGTGCGTTGATGTCGATGTTGGACGAACCGTCCAGTGGGTCGAATACCAGCAGGTAGGCGCCTTTAGGGTATTTGCCCGGGATCTGGTAGGCATTGTCCATTTCTTCGGACGCCATGCCGGCCAGGTGACCGCCCCATTCGTTGGCTTCAAGCAGGATCTCGTTGGACAGCACGTCGAGCTTCTTCTGCACTTCGCCCTGCACGTTTTCTGTGCCCATGCTGCCCAGGACACCACCCAGTGCGCCTTTGGAGACGGCGTGGCTGATTTCCTTGCAAGCACGCGCCACCACTTCGATAAGGAAGCGCAGATCGGCAGGCGTGTTGTTGCTGCGGGTCTGCTCAATCAAATAGCGACTCAAGGTAACGCGGGACATGTAAGGCTCCGGAGAATGGGGGGCTTGAAAACCCGCGCAGTTTAACGCGAGTCGGGGCGTATTTCCTCCTATCAGAGGATTAAAACCCAATAGAGTTCATGGACTTTATCTAACCTGCCGCCGGCGGCTTGCGCAGCAAACTGTAGGCCATGGCGCCCAGCGCGGCCACGCCGAGCAATAATACGGCCCAGAGGGCGTACTTTTTCCAATTCGGCCCGCTCTCGACAGCCGCCACAACCGCAGGCGGCGTGGCGGCGATCTGCCCCGCTATTTTGGCTTGTCCCAGTGCCTTGAGGCGCTCGGCGCTGTAGTCCGGGATCAGCGTCGACAGTGGCAGGTTCGCGGCCTTCACCGAGGCATTGCCCAACGCCAGGCTGAACGGCGGCTCTCCACGGGCCAGGAACACCAGTTGGGTCGTGCGCACCGCCAAGCGCAAGGCTGGCGCTTGAGCACCCAGGCCACCGCCGCGCTCATCCACCTGCAACCTGAGCTGGTTGACCACCTGGCCCGGCAACTGCAACTCATCCTGCACCACGTCCTGGCCGTTCTGGGTCAGGCGGTACAACAGGCCACTGCTCAAGGGCTGCCACGCTTGCTTGGCATCACTTCGCCCCGACAACGTCACCGGCGCCAGCGTATTGGGCTGCTGCAGCTCGATACGCAAGCGCTCCACATTCAGCCCCGTGGGCAGCTGCCAGCTGTATTCGCCGGCACTGAGTCGCGTGCCGGCCAACGGCTGCGACCACACCAGCGGCATCGGCAGACTGTTGCTGGTGGCGCTGGTCAGTTTGGCCGAGGTCAACAGCGGCGCCGCCTGGCCTTGCCATACCAGGCGCAGGTAACGCGCTGATTGCCCTGGCAGGCTGACGTCATGCTGCTCGACCCGCTCGTCGGCAAACGACAAGCGCGCCACTTGCCCATCGCCCCAGGATTCCCAATGTTGCAGGTCGTCGCTGGCTTCCATGCTGAAACGCTGGAAGCCGTCCCGCTCGCGACTCCAATCGAGACTCAGCTGCTGCAAGGGCGCCTTGATCGCGCTGGCGTCCAGCACCCAGCCGCGCAGGACCTGCTTGCCCGGTTTCGCGGCGGTGCTCGGTTTGATTTCCACCAGGGTGCCTTCGGCGGTGGTTTTCATCACCACACCGGGCAAGGCCTGCTGGGTGTCGGCGGCGTACAGCGGGAACCACTTCACGTCGGTGACGTTGCGGCTTTCGGTGCGCAGGGACGACTGGCGCGACAGCGCATACGCCTGAGGCTCACCGGCAGCGTTGAAGACGCGCACATCACCGAGGTCCGCCTGACGCGCATTCAATTGCACGTCCAATGGCAACTCAAGACGATACCAGGGGCCGTTGCCGCTGACGCTCAGCGGCACCCGGCTGGCGAAATCCGCCGGGACTTCCTGAGCCCACGCCGACACCGCCGCACACAGGCCCACCAGGGCCACGCTCAACTTACCGATCAAGAGGCTGCTCCTTCAGTTTCCAGCACAGGTTCGACACGTTTGGGCGGCAGCGGCGCGAAGTAGCCCACCACCAGCAACAACCCGCCCACGCCGATAAACGACACGATTCGCGCCAGGCCGCCGCGATTGCTCAGCTCGACAAAGAACAACTTGGCCACCACCAGCGCAATCAACGCCGCGCCGATCAGCCACACTTCGCGACGATGGCGCAAATGGCCACCGATCATCAGGCCCAGGGCGATCAACGTCCAGACGATCGACAGGCCGGCTTGCACCAGCATCGATTCAAGCAACGCGTCCAGCTGGAAGGGGACGCCGCCCCAATGGTGAGCCGTGCGCATCACCAGTGCGGTGAAGAACGCAAACAGTGAAAGCCCCGCGACACCCTGGGCGAGCAACTCGGCCCTTGGCCCGCGTTGCGGCGCGACGCCGCGCGACCACACGTACACACCCAGCAACGCGAACAACAGGCCAAGGTCCAGCGGGTTGAGCAGCGGTACATAGGGCAACGGCTCAGCCGTGCCGTCGCTGAAGCTGTTCGCCAGCCAGAACCAGCCGAGCATCAGCAACGCCAATGGCAATGCCGCGAGCACGCGATACTCTCGTGGATACGCCGACACCGGCCACGGCCAGTTGCGCGGCGCAGCCGCCAGCACCAGATAAAGGCTTGGCAGCACCGCCCAGCCCAACCAGCGCCAGGCGTTGTATTCGGCCGAGAAACGCAGCAGACCGTAGCGCAGTTCCAACGCCAGCACGCCGATCAGCATCCAGCAGCCCACTACATGGGCGATGCTCAGCGCCCTGCCCGGCACTACCGCCGCCAAGCGCCGCAGCGAGATGAAATGCACCGCAAACACCGCCAGCCACGCCAACCATCCGTACTGCGCCGCCGGGTGGTAATAGGTGTGCGCCGAGGCCAGCAGCACGATGCCCGCCGCCGGCATCAGCAAGGTGCAGAGCATGCCCAACGACGCCCAGCGCAGGCGTGTCGCCAGCAGCGTCCAGATCGCCACGCTGATGGCAGCGATGCCGAGCAGGAAGGCGCCTTGCAGCTCGCCGGGAACAAAACGCAGTATTTCGCCGGCCAGGGCCATCGTCCACCAGGCCGCGCCCCACACCAGCAGCAAATCGGACAAACGTTGCAATTTGAGCACCGAAAACACGGGTGCATGGGGCTCACGCTGCAAGCGCCAGGCGCCGGCCATGGCGGCCAGCCCCAGCACCATGGGTGTCCAGAAACCGCTGTGGGCCAGTGGGCTCAATGCGTCGCGGCTCAAAGACCCGAGCAGGTCCGGCACCGCCAGCAGGAACGAGCCACCGCCGATCAGTTGCAGCAGCAAGCCGAAGATAAAACTCACGCGCTGTTGCAGGTACAGGCTCAACCAGATGATCAACAACCCACTGGCCGCCCAGACGCCACTGGCGCTTTCCCACGGCAGCACGAACAGCACGGCGAGGTTGATCAGCACCAGTCCGGCCAGCAGCACCACCGACAGGCCGCGCAACAGGCGCACATCGTTGCGCACCATGTCGTCACGCGCCGCCAGCAGCATGCCGCCGATCAAGGCCAGGCCGATCAGCGAGGCCGTGAGCAAGCCGCTCCAGCCGGCATCGAATACCGCCGCGCCCTCACCGCCCTGCAAACGCAGCAGGAACAACGCGCCACCCAACAACTGCACGGCAAACGCAGCGAACAGGAAGGTGCGCGAGCCAATGCGCAGACCGATGAACAGCGTCAACAACCCGGCGATGGCCCAACTGACAGCGGTGCCTTGGGTCAGCAACAGCAACGGCGCCAGCAGGTACAAGAAACCCAGGCCCAGACTCGCCAGGACCGGCAGGCCGCGGCGCTCCCAATCCGCCGCCTGCTCGCCGGGCGCCTGGCGCAACTGCTGGAAGCTGAACAGCAACGCCGCGCCCAGCAGCAAGGCTCCCAGTGGCGCGCCATCAAGCAAGGTGTGCTCGCCGATGCGCAACTCGCTGAGGAACGCCAGTGCCGAGCCCAACTGCAGCAACAAGCCAAAGGCTCGCGCCAACGGTCGTTGTTGGCGCAGACCCAGCCAGAAGATCCCGGCGCCTTCCACTGCCCAGGCTGCAGCGGTCCAGCGCGCATCGAGGCCCAGCGGAATCGCCAGGCTGGCAAAGATCACGCCCAGGGCCAGGCAGGTTTCCGCCAGCAGCAAGGCACGCCCGCCGCTCAACAACCGCGCCAGGCCCATATAGATAATGCCCAGGCCCAACGCGCTGAACGCAGCGGCAAACTCCAAGTGCTGCACCAATGCGAATTGCAAGCCAAAGCCAACCAGCGGCGGGCCGAACAGCATACTGCCGTCGACATAATCGCCCTTGGCCGCCGACCAGCGCAGCAAGGCATCACGGCCCTCGGGCGCGTCGCCCATTTCCTGCAATTTGCGCCGGGCGAACAACAGGCCGATGGCCAGGTACATCAGGAAAAACACCATCAGGAACGGTTCGGTGCTCCACAGCAGCTCCGGCGTGTAGGAGCGCATGCCCCAGGCGAAGCCGATGCCGAACGTGCCGACAAAACCGATCAGGTTGAGCAAACGCCAGGCCTTGAACCAGGCAATGGCGAGGATGCCGGTATTGAGCAGGGCAAAATAGCTGAACAGCGCCACATGGTTGCCGGCACCGGTGGACGTGAGGATCGGCGCGGCAAAACCACCGAGCGCCGCCGCACAGGCCAACCCCAGCGCGTCCTGGGTAACCGCCAGGATCGCCGAGAACACCGTGACCGCCACCAGCAGGCCCAGGGCCGCGCCGGGGTCGATCAGCGGGTGCAGGCGCATCGCCGCAAATACCGTCAGGTACAACACCGCGATGCCGGTGCCCTGGAGCATCAACCCGTAATTGCTGTTACGCAGCCGCAGCCACCAACCCAGGCCCAACAGGCCGAGGGCGGCGGCGGCCACACCGGCGTAACGCAGCTCGATCGGCACCACCATGCCTTCCGTGGCATAGCGCAGCAGGAACGCCAGGCCGAGGAACAACAGCACCACACCGACCCGCAGCACAGTGTTGCCGCCAAACAGCCAATTGCGCGCACCGCTGATGGCGCGTTCGATCAGGTTGGGGCCACGCGGGGCGGCAGGTTCCTGGAGACGTGGGGTGGCGACCCAGACATCATCCGGCAGCGGTTGGCTCGGTTCGGCAACGGCGGCAACGGGCGCCAATTCGGCCGGCAACTCCCAGACAAGCTCGGGGGCCTGGGCGACAGGTGCGGGTTCGGGGGTAAATTGCGGGACGGGAGCTTCGACAATGGCGCTGCCAGGTGGCGCGGGGACTTCCAATTGCCGCAGCCGCTCGCCCAGCGCGATCAGGGCCTTTTGCGTGGTTTCCAACTGGAGCGCTTGTTGATTTGCCTTGGACGACAGCTTCGACAGGCCAATCGCCTGGCCAATGCCCAACCCCAGCAGCGCACCGATGCCCGCATCATAGAACGACTCATCGAGCGTCCAGCCGAGCACCAGGCCAATCAGCATGAAAATCCATTGCATCGTCGATATTCCCTGAGCAGCCCGAGGCGGGCAAACCGTGGCCTAGTATATCGACGCGCAGCCAATGTGGGAGGGGGCTTGCTCCCGATAGCGGTGGACCAGTCGACATATCTGCAAACTGACACTCCGCCATCGGGTTCAAGCCCCCTCCCACATGTTGTATTGCGGTGTTTAGTCGAGCGCTTTCCAGATCTCCGTAGCGTACTCGCGGATCGTGCGGTCGGACGAGAACCAGCCCATCCGCGCCGTATTGAGCACTGCCGAACGCCACCACGCCTTGGAGTCGTGCCAATGCGCTTCGACCTTGGCCTGGGCGTCCCAGTACGAGTCAAAGTCGGCGCAGACCAGGAAGCGGTCGTAGTCGATCAAGCCGTCGATCAAGCCCACGTAGCGGCCCGGATCGTCCGGCGAGAACACCCCGCCACGGATCGCCTGCAGCACATCGCTCAGACGATGGGACGCAGCAATATCGGGCCCGGCGCTGAATTCACCGGCATGTTTACGCGCCTCGACCTGTTGAGCACTGAGACCGAAGATAAACATGTGCTCGGCGCCCACGCGCTCGTGCATCTCCACGTTGGCGCCGTCCATGGTGCCGATGGTCAACGCGCCGTTGAGGCCGAACTTCATGTTACTGGTGCCCGATGCCTCGAAACCGGCGGTGGATATCTGCTCCGACAGGTCTGCCGCCGGAATGATGCTCTCGGCCAGGCTGACGTTGTAGTTGGGCAGGAACACCACCTTGAGCAAGCCGCGTACGGTCGGATCGTTGTTGACGGTGCGGGCGATGTCGTTGGTCAGCTTGATGATCAGCTTGGCCTGGTGATAACTCGCTGCAGCCTTGCCGGCAAAGATTTTCACACGCGGCACCCAGTCGGTTTCGGGCTCGGCACGGATCGCCTGGTACAACGCCACGGTGTGCAGCAGGTTGAGCAACTGGCGTTTGTACTCGTGGATCCGCTTGACCTGCACATCGAACATCGCCGCCGGGTTCACCGAAATGCCCAGGCGCTCGTGGATGATCTCGGCCAGCGCCCGCTTGCTGTGCAGGCGCTGCTCGGCGAAGGCTTTGCGGAATGCCTGTTTCTCGGCGAAGGTTTCCAGCTCGCCCAGGCGCGTTTCCATATTGTCGAGGATGTCCGGCCCCAGGGCGTCCACCAGCATCGACGTGAGCTTGGGGTTGGCCTGGTACAGCCAGCGGCGGAAGGTGATGCCGTTGGTTTTGTTGTTGATGCGCTCCGGGTAGAGCTTGTGCAGTTCGGAAAACACCGTGCTGCGCATCAGCTGGGTGTGCAGGCCGGACACGCCATTGACGCTGTGGGAACCGAGGAACGCCAGGTTCCCCATGCGCACGCGGCGGCCGTTGTCCTCTTCGATCAGCGACACGGCGCGCAGCACGTCGAAATCGTGGATACCCTTGGCTCGCAGCGAATCAATGTGCTGGGCGTTGATCAGGTAGATGATCTGCATATGCCGGGGCAACATGCGCTCCATCAAGCCGACCGGCCAGGTTTCCAATGCCTCGGGCAACAGGGTGTGGTTGGTGTAGGAAAGCGTTTCAACGGTGACGTCCCACGCGGCTTCCCACGGGATGTCGTGCAAGTCCACCAATTGACGCATCAGTTCGGCCACGGCGATGGACGGGTGAGTGTCATTGAGCTGGATGGCGGCGTGTTCGCCCAGGCTCAGGACCGAGCCATGCATGTTCTTGTGGCGGCGCAGCAAGTCTTGCAGGGAAGCGGAGACGAAGAAGTATTCCTGGCGCAGGCGCAGTTCCTGCCCCGCTTCGGTGCTGTCGGCCGGGTAAAGCACGCGGGAGATGCTTTCGGCGCGGGCCACTTCGGCAACTGCGCCCAGGTGGTCACCGGCGTTGAAGCGTTCCAGGTGCAGGTCTTCCACCGCTCGTGCGCGCCACAGGCGCAGGGTATTGACGCTGGCGCCGCGCCAGCCGACTACCGGGGTGTCGTAGGCCACGGCACGTACGGTTTCGTTGGGCGACCACACCTGGATCATCTTGCCCGAGGCGTCCGCCACGGTTTCGACGCTGCCGCCAAAGCCGATCGGGTAAATCACCTCGGCGCGCTCGAATTCCCAGGGGTTACCGAAATCCAGCCAGCGTTCGGTCTGCTCCTGTTGCCAGCCATCGACAACCGCCTGGCGGAACAAGCCGTGCTCATAACGAATGCCATAGCCGTGGCCGGCGATGCCCAGGGTCGACATGCTTTCCATGAAGCACGCCGCCAGGCGACCCAGGCCACCGTTGCCGAGCGCCGCATCGGGCTCCAGCAGGCGGATGCGCTCCAGGTCGACGCCCAGCTCCGCCAGCGCATCGCGAGCGATCTCCAACACCCCAAGGTTACTGAGGCTGTCGTAGAGCAAGCGGCCGATCAGGAATTCCAGGGACAGGTAATAGACCCGCTTCTGGCCTTTGCGGTAGATACGCCGGGTGTGGTCCATCCAGTGATCGACCATCTGGTCACGGGCGGCCAGGGCGATGGCTTCGAACCAGTCGTGGTCGAAGGCGTGATCGGGGTCCTTGCCCACCGCGTAGGTGAGTTTGGTCAAGACGGCATCGCGAAATGCGGCTACCTCTGCTTCTCGTGCAAGTGGTTCCTGAGACATCAATTGCGACCTCGGGCGAGATAGAAGGAGTTGCTAGAGCCTAGACGGTCTGACAAACGGTAGAGGCTGCGGTTCGTCAGTTTTTTAACTCATTCATCAATGCGTGAATTAGATGCAGGGGCCGTGCCCGATCATGACTGGAGATGAAATCTTGAAAATATTGTTCAAAAAACCACCAATCCCGGTATGATCGCGCGCCCTGATACCGCCTCACCCTGGAACCTTGATGAAGCCTCAACTGATCGCCGCCGCGGAACTCGACCGCCTCGAAACCTGGCAGAAATACTCCGCCCACATGTGCGGTGGCTGCGTATCCAGCTGCTGCACGCTGCCGGTTGAGGTGAAGATCAAGGACCTGATCCGCATTGGCATCGTCGATGAATTCGAGCGCGGCGACCCGCCAAAGAACATCGCCAAGCGGCTGCAAAAGGAAGGCATCGTCGAGCGCTACAACTCCAAGTCGGAAATTTTTACCCTGCAGCGCATGAGCAACAACGATTGCCTGTATCTGGATCGTAAGACGCGCTTCTGCACTATTTATGACAAGCGCCCGGATACTTGCCGCAACCACCCCAAGATCGGGCCGCGGCCGGGGTATTGCGCGTACAAACCGAAAGAAGTGGTGCGCGAGACCAAGTTCAAGACTCTCGACAAGTTCTGATCCAAGATTTGTGGGGCTCTCAAGGGCCTCATCGGGGCATAGGTATCTACACAACTTTGGCATGGCCCTGAACCTGTGGCGAGGGAGCTTGCTCCCGTGACGGCCGGACAGCCGGCAGACATCTACCTGATGCCCTGCGATCCAAATGTGGGAGGGGCTTGCCCCAACACTCGGCACCTCGCTTAGGCTCGGTGTGCCCCGATGAGGCCGGCACAGCCACCACAAAATCTGCAGGCATAAAAAAACGCCCCCGGCCTTTCGACCGGGGGCGTTTTTCATTCAGCCTGAGTTAACTCAGTTCTTGGCTTTCTTGGCAGCGCGGGTACGCTCGCCTTCATCCAGGATCTTCTTACGCAGGCGGATCGACTTAGGCGTGACTTCACACAGCTCGTCGTCCTGGATGAATTCCAGGGCCTGTTCCAGGGTGAAGCGAACAGGTGGAACCAGAGCGATGGTTTCGTCTTTGCCCGAAGCACGCATGTTGTCGAGCTTCTTGCCTTTGGTTGGGTTGACGCCCATGTCGTTGTCACGGCTGTTCAGACCAACGATCTGACCGTTGTAGATCTCTTGACCGTGTTCAACGAACAGCTTGCCACGCGCCTGGAGGGTTTCCAGGGAGTAGGTCAGCGCCTTGCCGGTTTCTACCGATACCAGTACACCGTTCTGACGGCCGGACATGTCGCCGGACTTCATGGTGTCGTAGCGATCGAAGATCGAGGTCAGGATGCCAGCACCGTTGGTCAGGGTCAGGAACTGGTTACGGAAACCGATCAGACCACGAGCAGGGATGTTGTATTCCAGACGTACACGGCCCTTGCCATCCGGCACCATGTTGGTCAGGTCGCCCTTACGCAGGCCCATCTCTTCCATGACCTTGCCCTGGGATTCTTCAGGGGTGTCGATGGTGACGTTTTCGAACGGTTCCTGCTTCACGCCGTCAACGGTGCGGATGATCACTTCCGGACGACCAACACCCATTTCGAAGCCTTCGCGACGCATGGTTTCGATCAGTACCGAGAGGTGCAGCTCACCACGGCCGGACACTTTGAACTTGTCAGCCGAGTCGCCTTCTTCAACGCGCAGAGCAACGTTGTACAGCAGCTCCTTGTCCAGACGCTCCTTGATGTTACGGGAGGTCACGAACTTGCCTTCTTTACCGCAGAACGGCGAGTCGTTTACCTGGAAGGTCATCGAAACGGTTGGCTCGTCAACGGTCAGAGGCTTCATCGCCTCGACGTTGTCCGGCTGGCACAGGGTGTCGGAGATGAACAGCGAGTCCATGCCGCTGACGCACACGATGTCGCCGGCAAAGGCTTCTTCGACGTCGATGCGGTGCAGGCCGTGGTGACCCATCAGCTTCAGGATACGACCGTTACGCTTCTTGCCGTCGGCGCCGATAGCCACAACCGGGGTGTTCGGCTTGACGCTGCCGCGAGCGATACGGCCAACGCCGATAACACCCAGGAAGCTGTTGTAGTCCAGTGCCGAGATCTGCATCTGGAACGCGCCTTCACGGTCAACATTCGGCGCAGGTACGTTGTCGACGATCGACTGGTACAGCGGGGTCATGTCTTCAGCCATGTCGGTGTGGTCAAGACCAGCAATACCGTTCAGGGCCGAGGCGTAGACGACTTTGAAGTCCAGCTGTTCTTCGGTGGCGCCCAGGTTGTCGAACAGGTCGAAGATCTGGTCCAGAACCCAGTCCGGACGCGCGCCTGGACGGTCAACCTTGTTGATGCACACGATCGGACGCAGGCCGGCTTCGAAAGCCTTCTTGGTCACGAAACGGGTTTGCGGCATAGGGCCGTCTTGAGCGTCAACCAGCAGCAGAACGGAGTCGACCATCGACATTACGCGTTCTACTTCGCCGCCGAAGTCGGCGTGGCCCGGGGTGTCCACGATGTTGATGTGGTAGCCGTTCCAGTTGATGGCGGTGTTTTTTGCCAGGATGGTAATACCGCGCTCTTTTTCCTGGTCGTTGGAGTCCATCACGCGCTCGTCGTTGAGCTCGTTGCGCTCCAGGGTGCCGGATTGACGCAGGAGTTTGTCTACCAGGGTGGTTTTACCATGGTCAACGTGAGCAATGATGGCGATGTTACGTAGATTTTCGATCACTTGTGTATCTCGATCAGAGGATTCGGTGTGCTGACAGGTCGTGGCAGCGATTAACAGTAGAGTCAGGCCTTGCCGTTACAGCTTGACGGCAGAGTCGGGGGGCCGGTGACGCAGGCCACAGGCAAACAGCCCCGGGCTCTTAGCTCGGTCGATAAACGCGCACATTGGCATGCCCCTCACTGAGCAAATGGTGGGCATGCAGGCGACTCATCACGCCTTTGTCGCAATACAGCAGGTACTGACGGCTGTTATCCAGTTCCTTGAAACGCGCGTTCAGTGCATAGAACGGCAGCGTTTGTACGTCGATGCCGACGATGTCCAGCGGCTCGTCCTCAGCGGCATCCGGGTGACGGATGTCGATGACGATCTGGCCGGCCAGGGCTTCGCTGACTTCTTCGATCTGCACATCCTGGCCCAACTCATCGATCACGCGATCGATCGGGACCAGTTTGGCGTTCTCGAGCGCACGCTCCAGAATCGCCATGTCGAACTGTTGTTCTTCGTACTCCACGCGGTGACGCTTGGCGTGGGTCTTGGGGTTCACCGAGATGACCCCGCAATATTCAGGCATATGCTTGGCGAAGTCGGCGGTGCCGATTTGCTCTGCCAGGTCGATGATGTCCTGCTTGTGGCTGGCGATCAGCGGGCGCAATACCAGCTTCTCGGTCACGCAGTCGATCAGCGACAGGTTTGGCAGCGTCTGACTGGACACCTGGGAAATCGCTTCGCCAGTCACCAGCGCGTCGATCTGCAGTTGATCGGCAATACGGGACGCAGCGCGCAACATCATACGCTTCAATACTACGCCCATATGACTGTTATCGACTTTACCGAGAATTTCGCCCAGCACTTCCTCGAACGGGACGCTCACAAATAGCACGCGCTGGGAGCTGCCGTACTTCTTCCAGATAAAGTGCGCGACTTCCATCACGCCCAATTCATGTGCACGCCCGCCCAGATTAAAGAAGCAGAAGTGGCTCATCAGGCCGCGGCGCATGATCTGGTAGGCCGCCACCGTGGAATCGAAACCGCCGGACATCAGCACCAGGGTCTGTTCCAGGGCACCCAGCGGGTAGCCGCCGATGCTGTTGTGCTGGCTGTGGATCACAAACAACCGTTGGTCGCGAATTTCCATGCGCACTTCAATTTGCGGCGCTTTCAGGGAAATTCCAGCGGCGCCACACTCGCGACGCAGCTTGCTGCCGACATATTTTTCCACATCCATGGAGCTGAACGGGTGCTTGCCGGCACGCTTGCAGCGCACCGAAAAAATCTTGCCGGCAAGCGAGTTGCCGAAGTGCAGCTTGCATTTTTCAGTGATGTCGTCGAAGTCGCCCAACGGGTACTCGTCGACCTGCAGGAAATGCGCGATGCCCGGCATGCAGCTCAGGCGCTCGGTCATGTCCTTCAAGGCTTTGGCGTCGGTCAGGCGGGTTTCCAGCTCGAGGTTGTCCCACACGCCATTCACCACCACAGCCGGGTCCAGATCGCGGAGCACGGCACGGATGTTCTTGGCCAACTGACGGATGAAACGCATCCGTACCGGTCGGCTCTTGATGGTGATTTCGGGGAAGACTTTAACGATTAATTTCATGGAAACAGCGCGCGCCGGGCCTGCTGAAAAAGGGGGGCGCGGATTATAGCGGAAATCGCTCAAGGTTTAACCAGTTAATATGCATGTCAGTCGCAACGCACTAAAGAGGTGCATTTTCAGGTAACAGCGCCACATTGCGGTGCGCTATTTTCAGGCATTTGTCGCTACGCACCTTTATAGGGTCGCTTTTGGCGCAAAAAACCCATGTTGGCGCACTGGCATGCAATTTGCTCTCTTGTGAGGCAGGTTGCCATGGCGGACTATCCGCGCCGGCATCACCCACATTCTAAGGGCTAACTCCACTACCCCAGCCCGAAGCCACCCGGAGGACACTATGTCGAAGTCGGTTCAACTCATCAAAGATCATGACGTTAAATGGATTGATCTGCGCTTCACGGACACCAAAGGCACTCAGCACCACGTGACCATGCCGGCTCGCGACGCGCTGGATGATGCTTTCTTCGAAGAAGGCAAAATGTTCGACGGTTCCTCCATCGCCGGCTGGAAAGGCATCGAAGCCTCCGACATGATCCTGATGCCGGATGACAGCACTGCCGTGCTGGATCCGTTCACCGAAGAACCGACCCTGATCATCGTCTGCGACGTGATCGAGCCTTCGACCATGCAAGGCTACGACCGCGACCCACGTGCGATCGCCAAGCGTGCCGAGGAATACCTGAAGTCGACCGGTATCGGCGACACCGTATTCGTAGGCCCGGAGCCAGAGTTCTTCATCTTCGATCAAGTGAAGTTCAAGTCCGATATCTCCGGTTCCATGTTCAAGATCTACTCCGAACAAGGTTCGTGGATGTCCGACCAGGACGTGGAAGGCGGCAACCATGGCCACCGTCCAGGTATCAAAGGCGGCTACTTCCCGGTTCCACCGTTCGACCACGACCACGAAATCCGTACCTCCATGTGCAACGCCATGGAAGACATGGGCCTGGTCATCGAAGTGCACCACCACGAAGTGGCGACTGCCGGCCAGAACGAAATCGGCGTGAAGTTCAACACCCTGGTGGCCAAGGCTGACGAAGTTCAGACCCTGAAGTACTGCGTACACAACACTGCCGTAGCCTACGGCCGTACCGCGACCTTCATGCCTAAGCCACTGTACGGCGATAACGGTTCGGGCATGCACGTTCACTTGTCCATCGCCAAAGATGGCAAGAACACCTTCGCTGGCGAAGGTTATGCCGGCCTGTCCGACACCGCCCTGTACTTCATCGGCGGCATCATCAAGCACGGTAAGGCCCTGAACGGCTTCACCAACCCGTCGACCAACTCCTACAAGCGTCTGGTCCCAGGTTTCGAAGCACCGGTGATGCTGGCCTACTCGGCTCGCAACCGTTCCGCCTCGATCCGTATTCCTTACGTGTCCAGCCCTCGCGCTCGCCGTATCGAAGCACGTTTCCCGGACCCGGCAGCCAACCCATACCTGGCCTTCGCGGCCCTGGTCATGGCCGGCCTGGACGGTATCCAGAACAAGATCCACCCTGGCGACGCCGCCGACAAAAACTTGTACGACCTGCCGCCTGAAGAGGCCAAAGAGATCCCACAAGTGTGCGGCAGCCTGAAAGAAGCCCTGGAAGAGCTGGACAAGGGCCGTGCGTTCCTGACCAAAGGCGGCGTGTTCAGCGACGACTTCATCGACGCATACATCGAGCTCAAAAGCGCAGAAGAAATCAAAGTACGCACCTTCGTACACCCACTGGAATACGAGCTGTACTACAGCTGCTGATCCGGTAGCGCTGCTTAAGGTGGCGTGATGAAAAAGACCTCCTGTTCGGGAGGTCTTTTTTTTGCCTGGGAATTATCAGCTGGCTACTTGGCGGTCGAGCATACGGCTGACCATCAATGCGCCCAATGCACTCAGTTGGTGAATGGCCAGCGCGACATCGCGGTGTTTGCCATCCAGATCTTCAGAAAGGTCCAGCAACAAGGTGCTGACCGAGGAGAAGGTTTCGAAACTGTTGACCATCAGGGCTTCGTCGTCGATATCGGCGGCGATGGTGAAGATGCAGGGGGGTGGATTTGGGGTTGGCTTGAACATTTTCTACATTCCTCGAATGAGGCCGCTTTCATTTCGCTACTAAACGAAGTGGAGGCAGCTGTGCGCAGGTTAGTAGACCGGTGAATGTAGAAGCCCGGCGCATCCGAAGATGCCCTGCGCACAACCGCCATCAAGCGTGATGGAAAATGCACGACCTACAATTCGAGTCCAGGCTACTAAACCTGATCGCTGATGAGCAGCGACCGAGCAACCTTAGAGACGACAAGCCAGCCGTACAAGCCGGCGGATTCTGGCGCACCTGTAGGCAACCGCGCAAGATAAGGTAGCCTCTGACTGACGCAACGCCCAATCTGCAAACCCAATCAAAAAGGTGAGAGGGGGCTTGCCCCGATGGCGAAGTGTCAGCCGACATCAATCTGCCTGATCCACCGCTATCGGGGTGCGAGCCCCCTCCCACAAGGAGATATCCATTGAAACGTCGATTTGTGTTCGCTCTGTTGTTTATCAGCGCCACCGCCACCGCCGCGCCGCCCACGCTGCAACCACTGCTCAACAGCATCGCCGAACGCCTGGCGATTGCCGACCAGGTGGCCTTAAGCAAATGGGACAGCCACAAAGCCGTGGAAGACAAAAAACGCGAGCAAGAAGTGATTGCCAGCGTCGTCGCCCAGGCGCCGAGCTACAAGCTGGACCCCGCAGCGGCCGAGCAGTTTTTTGCGGCGCAGATCGAGGCCAACAAGCTGGTGCAGTACAACCGCCTGAACGATTGGCAGCAGATGGGCAAAGCGCCTGACCTGCCGCGTCCGGACCTCAGCGGCCAGATCCGTCCCCAACTCGACCAACTGCAAAAGCGCCTGCTGCAGCAATTGGCCGACTTCACTCCGTATCGAAAAGACCCGAAGTGCCCCCACTGGGTCGCCCTGGCCACTCTGGAACCCATGCACGAGCCGCTGATGCAGATTGCGATGGCCCGCGCCACTGGCGAGCTGTGCGTTTACCCGTAGTGAAACGCGCACAGAGCGGTTATGCACGGTGAATTGAGCAAATGTCCGATGCCCACCGGGCAGCCGAGCGACCAGAATGCAGCACTCGGCAGCCACTTACGACGAATCTCGCAATGAACCGCACCTGCAAGCCCCTATGCTCAATGATGCTGATGCTCGCAGTATTGGGTCAGGCACACGCCACCCCGCCGCCCCCAAAACCCTACATCTGGACGGTCGATGCCCTGCATCCAGACAGTCCGACGTGGGTGGCCAACCTCAATGGCGTAGCCGTCCATGGAGACAAAACCGGTAAGGCGATGCTGCAGGTCATGTGCAATCACTCCGAGGGGAGCGCCTCGATCTCGCTGTTGGCCCCCACCGATCGGCTGCACTTCAAAACCGACATTTATGAAGGCAAGGAAGCCTCGTCAACCGGACCGCTCAGCATCACTACCGATAACCGTCCCACTCGTCACTACGCTATAAATGGCTATCACATCGGCGGATCTCTCGCGCTGTTCACGTTTATCACACAGGTCAATCAGCAGGCGTTAAGTGAGTGGGCAACTGAGAACAGGGGCGGTCAGCTAATCAGGATGAAGCTGACTTCGGCGATCCCCGACGATGGACCATTGACCGCTGAGTTTGTGTTGCCACACGACAGCGCCGCGCTACGCGAAGTCATCGATCCCTGTCTCACCGCGCGAAAAAAATCATCACACGACACACTCTAAAAACGCACAGCGAACAGCACCGCCCAGCAATCCCGCCACCGGCTAAGGCCGTCGCCCCGTCCACGTCCGGCAACTTGGCCACTCTCAGGATAGCCTTTGAGCGTTCCTGAACAGCTCGCGCAAATTCGCACTATATTGGTGCAACATACTGCACCCTACCCACCTCACCAGCCCATTTTGGTTCGAAACTTCCCGCAAGGGCTGGCTAAACGCCACAGTTTCGAGCCTTAAACCCCTATTTCAGGGCTTTAACGCTTCTTTTCGGAGCCTTGGTTTGGTTTTTGCATTTTCCTTGTATCAGCGTGTGCCTCAAGCCCGCGCCTTGCTCCAAAAGAGGTCCTGATGACCATCAGCGATGCACTGCACCGTTTGCTACTCGACAACCTGACCACCGCGACCATCCTGCTCAATGACGACCTGCGTCTTGAGTACATGAACCCGGCGGCGGAGATGCTGCTGGCCATCAGCGGCCAGCGCAGCCATGGGCAGTTCATCAGCGAATTGTTCACCGAGTCGGCCGAGGCCTTGAGCTCGTTGCGCCAGGCCGTGGAGCAGGCTCACCCGTTCACCAAGCGCGAAGCGATGCTCACCGCCCTCACCGGCCAGACGCTGACCGTCGACTACGCCGTGACCCCGATCCTGAGCAACGGCGCCACCCTGCTGCTGCTCGAAGTGCACCCCCGCGACCGCCTGCTGCGCATTACCAAAGAGGAAGCGCAGCTGTCCAAGCAGGAAACCAGCAAGATGCTGGTGCGCGGCCTGGCCCATGAGATCAAGAACCCGCTGGGCGGTATTCGCGGCGCCGCGCAGTTGCTGGCCCGCGAGCTGCCGGAGGAGCATCTCAAGGACTACACCAACGTCATCATCGAAGAAGCCGACCGCCTGCGTAACCTGGTGGACCGCATGCTCGGCTCCAACAAGCTGCCGTCCCTGGCGATGACCAACGTGCACGAAGTGCTCGAGCGCGTCAGCCAGTTGGTCGAGGCAGAAAGCCAGGGCTGCATCACCCTGGTGCGCGACTACGACCCAAGCATTCCCGACGTGTTGATCGACCGCGAGCAGATGATCCAGGCGGTGCTCAACATTGTGCGCAACGCCATGCAGGCCATCAGCAGCCAGAACGAGCTGCGCCTTGGCCGCATCAGCCTGCGCACCCGCGCCCTGCGCCAGTTCACCATCGGCCATGTGCGCCATCGCCTGGTGACCAAGGTCGAGATCATCGACAACGGTCCGGGCATTCCCGCGGAACTGCAGGAAACCATTTTCTTTCCCATGGTCAGCGGCCGCCCGGACGGTACCGGGCTGGGCCTGGCCATTACCCAGAACATCATCAGCCAGCATCAGGGCCTGATCGAGTGTGAGAGCCATCCGGGTCACACCACGTTCTCGATCTTTCTGCCACTGGAACAAGGAGCCCCTTCGACATGAGCCGTAGTGAAACCGTCTGGATCGTCGATGACGACCGTTCCATCCGCTGGGTCCTCGAGAAAGCCTTGCAACAGGAAGGCATGACCACCCAGAGCTTCGACAGCGCCGACGGCGTGATGAGCCGCCTGGCACGTCAGCAGCCGGACGTGATCATCTCCGACATCCGCATGCCCGGCGCCAGCGGCCTGGACCTGTTGGCGCGCATTCGCGAGCAGCACCCGCGCCTGCCGGTGATCATCATGACCGCGCACTCGGACCTGGACAGCGCTGTGGCGTCCTACCAGGGTGGTGCGTTTGAATACCTGCCCAAGCCGTTCGACGTGGACGAGGCCGTGGCGCTGGTCAAGCGCGCCAACCAGCACGCCCAGGAACAGCAGAACCAGGAAGCCCCACCGGCCCTGACCCGCACCCCGGAGATCATTGGCGAAGCGCCGGCGATGCAGGAAGTGTTTCGCGCCATCGGGCGGTTGAGCCATTCCAACATCACCGTGCTGATCAATGGCGAGTCGGGTACCGGTAAAGAGCTGGTGGCCCACGCGCTGCACCGTCACAGCCCACGGGCGGCCTCGCCGTTTATCGCGCTGAACATGGCGGCGATTCCGAAGGACTTGATGGAGTCCGAGCTGTTCGGCCACGAGAAAGGCGCGTTCACCGGCGCGGCCAACCTGCGTCGCGGACGCTTTGAACAGGCCGACGGCGGCACGCTGTTCCTCGATGAGATCGGCGACATGCCGGCCGACACCCAGACCCGCCTGCTGCGCGTACTGGCGGACGGCGAGTTCTACCGCGTGGGCGGGCACACACCGGTCAAGGTCGATGTGCGTATCATCGCTGCGACCCACCAGAACCTGGAAACCCTGGTGCACGCGGGCAAGTTCCGGGAAGACTTGTTCCACCGTCTCAACGTGATCCGCATCCACATCCCGCGCATGTCGGACCGTCGCGAAGACATCCCGACCCTCGCCCGCCACTTCCTCAGCCGCGCCGCCCAGGAACTGGCCGTCGAGCCGAAGCTGCTCAAAAGCGAAACCGAGGAATACCTCAAGAACCTGCCGTGGCCCGGCAACGTGCGCCAGCTGGAGAACACCTGCCGCTGGATCACCGTAATGGCGTCCGGGCGTGAAGTGCATATCAGCGACCTGCCACCGGAGCTGTTGAGCCTGCCGCAGGACTCGGCCCCCGTGACCAACTGGGAACAGGCGCTGCGCCAATGGGCTGACCAGGCGCTGGCACGCGGCCAGTCGAACCTGCTGGACAGTGCCGTGCCTGCCTTTGAACGGATCATGATCGAGACCGCGCTGAAGCACACCGCCGGCCGCCGTCGCGATGCCGCGGTGTTGCTGGGCTGGGGCCGCAATACCCTGACGCGCAAGATCAAGGAGCTGGGGATGAAGGTCGACGGTGGGGATGACGATGAAAGCGACGACGCCTGAATCTCAGCTCCACTGAAAGCCCCCTCCCACATTTGGATCTTCACAAGATTTCAGGGCTGTGCACCGCTTCAATGCACCATGAACCGGCATCGGGCATGGACCCAACGCCTGAAATCTCAGAACCTCTGAAAAAATCCTGGGGCCCAAAAACACCAAAGCCCCGTATTCCGGGGCTTTGCGCTTTCTGAAAATTTTTTTGGCACATCTCGACGAATCTGGCACGCGCCCTGCAATAACCCCAGTACTACCCAGTTTTGGGGACCTTGATACAGGCAGGCCGAGAATCCCCCTCTTTACACCCGGGGTGCTTGATGCGAACCGCGTCGCGCTCCACACCGCTTTGGGGAACCTCGGTACAGGCAGGCCGGGAATTCCCTCTTTAACACCGAAGCCCTTGGCTTCACCCCGTTTTGGGAGCCCTGGTACAGGCAGGCCGGGAACTCCCTCTTTTATTGCTCCTGGAGATGGATCTCCAACCGCCAACGGTCATCGACCTCCTCGCCTTTCCACGCCCCGCGCAATGGCCGAGCCGCCACCAGGTTCAGCAGCAAGCCACCATCGGTCTTGCGAATGCGCCAGTTCATGTCCTTGTCATTGACCTTGAGTTGCCCACTGGCGGCCTTGCCCTGGGCGTCGAACAGCAGCGCCACCGTGCCGTCGATGTGTTCGCCGTGCAGTTCAGGCTCGCGGTTGAACCACACCACCACGCCGTCCGTCACCGCCTCCAGTTGTTGCAGCTCCACGGGGTCGGGGATGGTCAGGCGGCCGATCATCAAGCCCACCATCAGGCCGACAATTGCCAAGGAGCCCATGACCTTGGGCAATAGCTTCGGCCTTGGGTCGTCTTCAGGGGTAGAATGCAGCGCATCTTTGCCTTCGGAGCCGTGCATGTTTCACGTCATCCTTTTTCAACCAGAAATTCCGCCGAATACCGGCAACGTTATCAGGCTGTGCGCCAACAGTGGCTGCCACCTGCACTTGATCGAGCCCTTGGGCTTTGACATGGACGACAAGCGCCTGCGCCGCGCCGGGCTCGACTACCACGAGTACGCCACGCTCAAGCGCCACGCCGACCTGGCCAGTTGCCTGGAAAGCCTGGGCCACCCGCGCCTGTTCGCCTTCACCACCAAGGGTTCGCGGCCGTTCCATGATGCCAGCTTTGCCGAGGGCGACGCCTTCCTGTTCGGCCCCGAGAGCCGCGGACTGCCGGCCGAAGTGCTCGACGCCCTGCCCGATGGGCATCGCCTGCGTTTGCCCATGCGCGAGGGTTGTCGCAGCCTGAACCTGTCCAACACCGTGGCCGTCGCCGTCTACGAAGGCTGGCGCCAACTCGGTTTCAAATAACGCACATAGCAAAATGTGGAAGGGGGCTTGCGCCCGATGACGGGTTGCCAGCCGACACTGACGTGACTGGTACACCGCTATCGGGAGCGAGCCCCCTCCCACATTTTTTACCGCATCGACTTACTGAACCGTCGACGAACCTTCCTGTTGCATGCGCTGCAGCTCTTGCGCGTACAGGGCATCGAAGTTCACCGGCGCCAGCATCAATGCCGGGAACGAGCCACGGGTGACCAGGCTGTCCAGGGTCTCACGAGCATACGGGAACAGGATGTTCGGGCAGAACGCGCCCAGGGTGTGGCTCATGGAGGCTTCGTCCAGGCCCTGGATCAGGAAGATACCGGCCTGTTGTACTTCAGCGATGAAGGCCACTTCTTCGCCATTCTTGACGGTGACCGACAGGGTCAGCACCACTTCGTGGAAGTCGCCTTCCAGGGCTTTTTGGCGGGTGTTCAGGTCCAGCGCAACGCTTGGGGTCCATTCCTGGCGGAAGATGGCCGGGCTTTTCGGCGCTTCGAACGACAGGTCACGCACATAGATGCGCTGCAGCGAGAACTGTGGGCCTTGGTCTTGCGCTGCTTCGGTGTTCTGTTGATCAGTCATCGCAGATCCTTCTTTATCTTGGGGTCTTTAAGGGGTTAGGCGGACAGCAGCGCATCCAGTTTACCGGCGCGCTCCAGGGCGAACAGGTCATCGCAACCACCGATATGCCGAGTGCCGATCCAGATCTGCGGCACCGACGTGCGGCCAGCCTTCTGGGCCATTTCGGCGCGCACCTGGGGTTTGCCGTCGACCTTGATCTCTTCGAAGGCAACGCCCTTTTTCTCAAGCAGGGCCTTGGCCCGCATGCAGTAAGGGCACCAATCGCTGGAATACACGACGACCTGGCTCATATCACTTCACCAGCGGCAGGTTATCGGCGCGCCAGCTGCTGACACCACCGGACAGCTTGGCGGCGGTGAAACCGGCCTTGAGCATTTCGCGGGCGTGGGTGCCGGCGTGCTGGCCCTGGGCGTCGACCAGGATGATGGTCTTGGCCTTGTGCTTTTCCAGCTCGGGCAAGCGCGCGATCAGCTTGTCCTGGGGAATGTTCAGCGCACCGACGATATGGCCGGTGGCGAAATCCTTGGCGGGGCGGATGTCCACGACAATGGCCTCATCCTTGTTGACCAGCGCGGTCAGCTCCGATGTGCTCAGGCTGCGGCCACCACGGCTCATCTCGTGAGCGATCAGCAGCGCCAGCAGGATGACGAAGGCACCCACGAGCAGATAGTGGGCAGTGGCAAATGCAATCAGGTGATCAACCATCAAGGAGGTTCCAGGGCGTTAAAATGGCGGTAAGTATACACAGCCGTCAGGGGGGGCCAACCCCCGTAAAGCGGTGACGTGGTCGGAACTTCGCTTTAAACTGCCACTCCCTTTTCAATTGCCTTCCTTTATTACCGCCGCGAGAGGATCTATGACTACTACGCCTAAACCTTTGGTCCTGATAATTCTCGATGGCTTCGGACACAGTGAAAGCCACCACGACAACGCGGTCTACGCGGCGCGCAAGCCGGTACTGGACCGTTTGACGGCCACCGTGCCCAACGGGCTGATCTCAGGTTCCGGCATGGACGTAGGCCTGCCGGACGGCCAGATGGGCAACTCGGAAGTCGGCCATATGAACCTCGGCGCCGGACGAGTGGTGTATCAAGACTTCACCCGCGTGACCAAAGCGATCCGCGATGGCGAGTTCTTCGAGAACCCGACCATTTGCGCGGCGGTGGATAAAGCCGTGGCCGCCGGCAAGGCCGTGCACTTCATGGGCCTGCTGTCGGACGGCGGCGTACACAGTCACCAGGACCATCTGGTGGCCATGGCCGAACTGGCTTTCAAGCGCGGTGCCGATAAAATTTACCTGCACGCCTTTCTCGATGGCCGCGACACGCCGCCCAAAAGCGCGCAATCGTCCATCGAACTGCTCGACGCGACCTTCGCCGCCCTGGGCAAAGGCCGCATCGCCAGCATCGTGGGCCGCTACTTCGCAATGGACCGCGACAACCGCTGGGACCGCGTATCCCAAGCCTACAACCTGATCGTCGACGGCCAGGCCGAATTCAACGCCGCTACCGCCCAGGAAGGCCTGGAAGCCGCCTATGCCCGCGGCGAGAGCGATGAATTCGTCAAGGCGACCACCATCGGCGAGCCGGTAAGAGTCGAAGACGGCGACGCCGTGGTGTTCATGAACTTCCGCGCCGACCGTGCCCGCGAGCTGAGCCGCGTGTTTGTCGAAGACGGCTTCAAGGAGTTCGAGCGCGCGCGCCAGCCAAAAGTCCAATACGTAGGCCTGACCCAATATGCCGCCAGCATCCCGGCGCCTGCCGCGTTCGCAGCCGGCAGCCTGGACAACGTGCTGGGCGATTACCTGGCGAAAAACGGCAAGACCCAACTGCGCATCGCCGAAACCGAAAAATACGCCCACGTGACCTTCTTCTTCTCAGGCGGGCGTGAAGAACCGTTCCCGGGCGAAGAACGCATCCTGATCCCGTCGCCAAAAGTCGCCACCTACGATTTGCAGCCGGAAATGAGCGCCCCGGAGGTTACCGACAAGATCGTCGATGCCATTGAGCACCAGCGTTATGACGTGATCGTGGTCAACTACGCCAACGGCGACATGGTCGGCCACAGCGGCAACCTGGAAGCCGCGATCAAGGCCGTGGAGTGCCTGGACCTGTGCGTCGGCCGCATCGCCGACGCCCTGGAAAAAGTCGGCGGCGAAGCGCTGATCACCGCTGACCATGGCAACTGCGAGCAGATGTCCGACGAATCCACAGGCCAGGCCCACACCGCCCACACCACCGAGCCGGTGCCGTTCATCTATGTCGGCAAGCGCGATTTCAAAGTGCGTGACGGCGGCGTGCTGGCGGATGTGGCGCCGACCATGTTGATGCTGATGGGGTTGGAGAAGCCGGTGGAAATGACGGGTACTTCGATTCTGGTCTAAATCCAAAACACACCATAAAACAGTGTGGGAGGGGGCTTGCTCCCGATGGCAGTGTGTCAGTCACTGATGAAGTTGACTGATCAGCCGCTATGGGGGCAAGCCCTCTCCCACACTGGAGCTCAGTGTTTGATAGATGTCTTTTTGCCATACCTGCGCCACTCGGCACCTAACTTGCCCGCCAGCCCCAATTGGGCGTTTTTTTTGCCGCGCTTGGCGGGCATACTAGGCCGTCCCTTTCCCTGGTGTCGCCCGCCTCTATGCTTCGCGCCTTGATTACCCTTGCTCTTGTCTGCCTGCTTCAACCGGCGTTTGCCGATGAGCGCGCACAAACCCAACAACAGTTGGACGCTACGCGTCAGGACATTACCGAGCTGAAAAAACTGCTCGGCAAGCTCCAGGAAGAAAAATCCGGGGTGCAGAAAGACCTGCGCGGCACGGAAACCGAAATGGGCAAGCTGGAGAAGCAGGTCCAGGAGCTGCAAAAAGAACTAAAGAAGAGCGAGTCGGAACTGGAGCGACTCGACGCTGAGAAAAAAAAACTCCAGAGCGCACGCGTTGAACAGCAACGCCTGATCGCGATCCAGGCCCGCGCCGCCTACCAGAGCGGCCGCCAGGAATACCTCAAGCTGCTGCTCAACCAGCAGAACCCAGAAAAATTCGCGCGCACCCTGACCTACTACGACTACCTGAGCAAGGCCCGTCTGGAGCAACTCAAAAGCTTCAACGAGACGCTGCGCCAGTTGGTCAATGTCGAGCAGGAGATCGCCAACCAGCAATCGCAGTTGCAGGACCAGAAAAGCGCCCTCGACACCCAGCGCGACGAACTCGACAAGGTCCGCAAGGAACGTCAGCTGGCCCTGGCCAAGCTCAACGATGACGTAAAAGCCCGCGACGCCAAGCTCCAGGCCCGCGAGCAGGACCAGGCCGACCTGGCCAAAGTGCTCAAGACCATCGAAGAAACCCTGGCGCGCCAGGCACGTGAGGCAGAAGAAGCGCGACAAAAAGCGCTGATCGCCCAGCAGGAAGCCGAAAAAAAGCGCCAGCGTGAGGCCGAACTGGCAGCCACCACGGATGCTCCGGCACCGCGTAAACCGGCACATTCAGCCCCTGGCCCGCTGGTTTCCAGCGCTGGCGAGTCCTTCGGCGGCCCATTTGCTTCAGCGCGAGGCAAACTTCCATGGCCAGTTGATGGTCGATTGCTGGCACGCTTTGGGGAAACCCGTGGCGATGACACCCGCGCCAAGTGGGATGGGGTGATGATCAGCGCCTCCGCCGGCAGCCAGGTGCATGCCGTCCACGGTGGGCGCGTGGTATTTGCCGATTGGCTGCGGGGCGCCGGTTTGTTGGTGATTCTCGACCACGGTAATGGCTATTTGAGCCTTTATGGCCACAATCAGACATTGCTCAAGTCGGCAGGTGATGTTGTAAAAGCCGGTGAATCCATCTCCACTGTCGGTAACAGTGGCGGCCAGGACACCCCGGCGCTGTACTTCGCTATTCGTCAGCAGGGCCGCCCGAGCGACCCTGCACAATGGTGCAGATCCCAAGGATAGGGTCTCATCTACATTAGGAGTTCGTTCGACATGCTGCATTTGTCCCGCCTCACTTCGCTGGCCCTGACGATCGCCCTGGTGATCGGCGCGCCGCTGGCTTTTGCCGATCAGGCCGCCCCGGCTGCAGCCGCCTCTGCCGCGACCACCAAGGCACCGTTGCCGCTGGACGAACTGCGCACCTTTGCCGAGGTCATGGACCGGATCAAGGCAGCTTATGTCGAACCCGTAGACGACAAGACCCTGCTGGAAAATGCCATCAAGGGCATGCTCAGCAACCTCGACCCGCACTCCGCCTACCTGGGCCCGGAAGACTTCGCCGAGCTACAGGAAAGCACCAGCGGTGAATTCGGCGGCCTGGGCATTGAAGTCGGCGCCGAAGACGGCAACATCAAGGTCGTGTCGCCGATCGACGATACTCCGGCGTCGAAGGCCGGCATCCAGGCCGGTGACTTTATCGTCAAGATCAACGGCCAGCCGACCCGCGGCCAGACCATGACCGAAGCCGTCGACAAGATGCGCGGCAAGATCGGCCAGAAAATCACCCTGACCCTGGTGCGCGACGGCGGCAACCCGTTTGACGTGACGCTGACCCGCGCGACCATCGTGGTCAAGAGCGTGAAGAGCCAACTGCTGGAGTCGGGCTACGGCTACATCCGCATTACCCAGTTCCAGGTCAAGACCGGCGACGAAGTGGCCAAGGCCCTGGCCAAGCTGCGCAAGGACAACGGCAAGAAACTCAGCGGCCTGGTGCTTGACCTGCGTAACAACCCAGGCGGCGTACTGCAATCGGCGGTGGAAGTGGTTGACCATTTCATCACCAAAGGCCTGATCGTCTACACCAAGGGCCGTATCGCCAACTCCGAGCTACGCTTCTCGGCCACCGGCAACGACCTCAGCGAAAACGTGCCATTGGCGGTGCTGATCAACGGCGGCAGCGCCTCGGCCTCGGAAATCGTCGCCGGCGCACTGCAGGATCAAAAACGCGGCGTGCTGATGGGCACCACCAGCTTCGGCAAAGGCTCGGTGCAAACCGTGTTGCCGCTGAACAACGAGCGTGCGCTGAAGATCACCACCGCCTTGTACTACACGCCGAATGGCCGCTCGATCCAGGCCCAGGGCATCGTGCCGGACATCGAAGTACGCAAGGCCAAGATCACCAACGAGATCGACAGCGAATACTACAAAGAGGCGGACCTGCAAGGTCACCTGGGCAATGGCAACGGCGGCGCCGACCAGCCGACCGGCAGCGGCGCGAAAGCCAAGCCGATGCCGCAGGACGATGACTATCAGTTGGCCCAGGCGCTGAGCCTGCTCAAGGGCCTGAGCATCACGCGCAGCCGTTGATATGCGCGTTGCCCTGATCATCGCTGTGCTGTGCAGCCTGGCCGGAGTCGCCCACGCGACCCCGGCCGGCGAGCCTCATAAAGCCTACCTCACCTTGATCATCGACGACCTGGGGCAAAACCTGCCACGGGACCGGCGCGTGCTGGCCCTGCCCGGGCCTGTCACCACCGCGATCATGCCCGACACACCCCACGCCGCCGAATTCGCCCGCGAAGCCCACAAGGCCGGCAAGATCGTGATCCTGCACATGCCCATGGACCCGGCCACCGGGCCGTTCGCCTGGCACCCCGAGCTGTCTGTCGAAGACCTGGGCAAACGCCTGGACGCCGCCTTCACCGCGGTGCCCTACACCGCCGGCATCAACAACCACATGGGCAGCCGCATGACGGCACAACCGGCTGCCATGGCCTGGTTGATGGCCGAGCTGCAACGACGCCACAAATTCTTCGTCGACAGCCGCACCAGCGCACAAACCGTGGCCGCCGCCGAGGCACAGAAGATCGGCCTGGCCAGTGTCTCGCGAGATGTGTTCCTGGACGACGAACGTACCGAAGCGGCAATCACCACGCAGTTGCAGACGGCGATCAAGCTCGCCCACAAGCAGGGCTCGGCCGTGATGATCGGCCACCCCTACCCGCAAACCCTGGCGGTACTGGAGCGCGAGTTGCCCAAACTCAAGGCGCAGGGCGTGGAGTGGATTGATATCAAGCTGATGATCAGTGTGCGCAGCAATCAGGCCATGACCGCACACGGTAAAAATGGCGCGTATCGCTGACCAACCACTGTGGCGAGGGAGCTTGCTCCCGTTGGGCTGCGTAGCGGCCCCCAAGAATGTTGGGAGCGCTGCGTACTCCAGCGGGAGCAAGCGCCCTCACCACAGTGGTTCGCGTTTACAGGTAGTTAGCCATGATCTCGTCTACCCGGCCGTCCTTGCGTAACTCATCCAGCGCAGCCTGAAGCTTGGTCACCAATTCGTCCGGCACCTCTTTGTTCAACGCGAGGTAAAGCTCGGCACTGTTGAACCGCAACACCGTCCTGAGCCCCGTCACACCCACCTGCCGCGCCAGGTAACGCCCGGCAGGATCGCCCGTGGCCCACAAGTCGATCTGGCCATCCTGCAGCTTTTGCGCATTGTCCTGGTCGCGCAACACCACTATCGGGTTGAGGCCCTGTTTCTCCAGGCTCTCGGCGATGGCATCGCCCTTGTAGGCGCCGATCTTGTAGCCCCGCGCGTGCTCCAGGTCATCGAGCTTGAGCGTGCTGTCGGCCTTGGCCAGCAGCACCCAGTCATCCGGACCGATGGGGCCGACCCACTTGAACAGCGCTTCACGATCCGGCAGACGCGCCATCACGAATACGCCATAGCCGGGTTTCTCCAGGGCGAGCTTGTAGATTCGCTCCCAGGGGAAACGCAGGGTGAGGTTGTAGGAAATGCCGGCACGCTTGAAGGTCTCGCGCACGATGTCCACGGCGATGCCTTCGATATTCTCGTCCTTGGCGAAGTTCTTGCCGTTTTTTGCCATGTTGTAGGGCGGGAAATTTTCCGTCAGCAACACCAGGGTGGTGTCAGACGGTTCTTCGGCGTGGGCAGTACCGGCCATGAGCACGGAGGTACTGGCGAGGGCGAGCAGCAGCTGTTTGAACATGAAAAGTTACCGGAATCCATGGCAAGCGCAGAGAGTGCCGCGCACTTGCCATGGTGTCCAGCGGCGTTTAGCGCACGACGATACCGCGCGCCGCCATGTAGGCTTTTGCCTCGGGAACGGTGTATTCGCCAAAGTGGAAAATACTCGCCGCCAGCACCGCGCTGGCGTGGCCTTCGATGACACCATCGGCCAGGTGCTGCAGGTTACCGACACCCCCGGAGGCGATCACCGGAATGCCCAGCGCATCGCTGATAGCGCGGGTCACGCCCAGGTCGAAGCCGTTCTTCATGCCGTCCTGGTCCATGCTGGTCAGCAGGATTTCACCGGCGCCCAGGCCTTCCATCTTCATCGCCCACTCCACTGCGTCCAGGCCGGTGGGTTTGCGCCCGCCGTGGGTGAAGATTTCCCAGCGCGGGGTTTCACCCGGACCCGAGACTTTCTTGGCGTCGATGGCCACCACGATGCACTGCGAGCCGAAGTGCTGCGCGGCTTCGCCAACAAACTCCGGGTTGAATACAGCGGCCGTGTTGATCGAGACCTTGTCCGCGCCGGCATTGAGCAGGTTGCGGATGTCTTGCACGGTGCGCACGCCACCGCCCACGGTCAGCGGGATAAACACCTGGCTGGCCATGCGCTCGACGGTATGCAACGTGGTATCGCGGCCGTCGACGCTGGCGGTAATGTCGAGAAAGGTAATCTCGTCGGCGCCTTGCTCATCGTAGCGACGGGCGATTTCCACCGGATCGCCGGCGTCACGGATGTTCTCGAACTTGACGCCCTTGACCACGCGACCGTTGTCGACGTCCAGGCAAGGGATGATGCGTTTGGCCAGCGCCATGGTCAGTCCTCAGCCGTTGTAGGCATCGCAGTAAGCCTGGGCTTGCGCGACGTCCAGGGTACCTTCGTAGATCGCGCGGCCGGTGATGGCGCCGATGATGCCGGGTGCCTTGGCGTCCAGCAGCGACTTGATGTCGCCCAGGTTGTGGATGCCGCCGGAAGCGATCACCGGAATCTTCGTCGCCGCCGCCAGCGCAGCGGTGAACGGTACGTTGCAGCCCTGCATCATGCCGTCTTTGGCGATGTCGGTATAAACGATGGCGGACACGCCGTCGGCTTCGAACTGCCTGGCCAGGTCGATGACCTGCACGGTGCTGATTTCAGCCCAACCGTCGGTGGCGACGAAACCGTCTTTGGCGTCCAGGCCGACAATCACTTTGCCTGGGAATGTACGGCACGCCTCGGCGACAAAGGCAGGGTCTTTCACCGCCTTGGTGCCGATGATCACGTAGCTCACGCCCGCTTTCACATAGTGCTCGATGGTTTCCAGGGAGCGGATACCGCCGCCGATCTGGATCGGCAGGTTCGGGTAGCGCTTGGCAATCGCGGTGACCACTTCGCCATTGACCGGCTGGCCTTCGAAAGCGCCGTTCAGGTCCACCAGATGCAGGCGACGGCAGCCCCCTTCCACCCATTTGGCGGCCATGCTCACCGGGTCATCGGAGAACACCGTGGAATCTTCCATACGGCCCTGGCGCAGACGTACGCAGGCGCCGTCCTTGAGATCGATAGCGGGGATAATCAGCATCTGGCAAACCTTATTCGATATTCAGCAATGCTTGGAAAATCAGGGTTTCTCAAGCGACCACAGGTCGCTTTCGATGCTTTCGAACCTTTCTTTAAGGAGCGTCTGCGTATCGAAAATCGCCCTGTTGTAATAATGCGGCGCCACTTCGTGGGTGAACAGGTCGAGAATCTCCGCGACCTCGAACGAGCCCAACTTGAGTTCGAAGCGGTCTTCCATGAAACGCTTGATCTTGAGGGTAGCCTCACTCTCCTGTTCGGGGGTGAGGCGCAAGATCGGCTGCTTCGGTTTGCGGGCCATTTACCAGCGACCATCCCAGGCGGCGAAGTTCTGCAGTAATTGCAGGCCATGGGTATGGCTCTTCTCCGGGTGGAACTGCACGGCGAAGCGCGAACCGTCGGCCAGCGCGGCGGCAAAGTCGACGCCGTAGTGCCCGCCACCCACCACCTGGCGCGGATTACCGGCGGCGATGTAGTAGCTGTGTACGAAATAGAAGCGCGCCAGGTCCGGAATATCGTGCCACAGCGGATGGTCCACTGTCTGACTGACCTCGTTCCAGCCCATGTGCGGGACTTTCAGGTGTTCGCCGTCTTCATGCAGGTCCTTGCCGAAAAACTTCACCTGGCCCGGAAACAGGCCGATGCAGTCGACGCCGGCGTTCTCTTCACTGCTGTCGAGCAGGGCCTGCATGCCCACGCAGATACCGAGGAACGGGCGGTCCTGGCTGACTTCGCGCACCAGGCTGTCAAAGCCCAGGCGGCGGATCTCGGCCATGCAATCGCGAATCGCGCCAACGCCCGGGAATACCACGCGATCGGCTTCGCGAATCACCTTGGCATCGCTGGTGATCAGCACCTTGCCGGCACCTACGTGCTCGAGGGCCTTGGCCACCGAGTGCAGGTTACCCATGCCGTAATCGATAACCGCGACCGTCTGCATTACAGAACGCCCTTGGTCGAGGGCATTTGCCCGGCCATGCGGTCATCCAGCTCCACAGCCATGCGCAGGGCGCGGCCGAAAGCCTTGAACACGGTTTCGATCTGGTGGTGGGTGTTGGTGCCGCGCAGGTTGTCGATGTGCAGGCTGACGAGTGCGTGGTTGACGAAGCCCTGGAAGAATTCCTGGAACAGGTCGACGTCGAAGCCGCCCACGGTGGCGCGGGTGTAGGGCACGTGCATCTGCAGGCCTGGACGGCCGGAGAAGTCGATGACCACACGCGACAGCGCTTCGTCCAGCGGGACATAGGCGTGGCCGTAGCGACGGATGCCTTTTTTGTCGCCGATGGCCTTGGCAAATGCCTGGCCGAGGGTGATGCCCACGTCTTCCACCGTGTGGTGGTCGTCGATGTGCAGGTCGCCCTTGCTGACGATATCCAGGTCGATCAGCCCGTGACGGGCGATCTGGTCCAGCATGTGCTCAAGAAAAGGAACACCGATATCAAATCGGGCCTTTCCGGTGCCATCCAGGTTGATCGAGGCTTTGATCTGGGTTTCCAGAGTGTCGCGCTCGACGGACGCCTTACGTTCGGCCATCACCAGCTCCGCAAAATCATTGGGCGAAAAAGGCAGCCATTATAGGGGCGCGGGCGCTAAACAGAAACATCGAAGGGGATAAGACTGATGGAGTGTCGGGGATAGACATGTGCATACAGGTGGGACCGACTGATGAAAACTCCACACATCCAAGGTGGGAGGGGGGCAAGCCCCTCCCACTCTTGATGTCAGTGGAACAGTACCGCGGTCTTCTGCAGGGTCACCCACACACCCCACGCCAACGGAATACCCACCACCAGCCAGGCGGCAATCGCCAAAGGCTTGCTGCCGGCAGAGGCTTTCCACTCCAGCACGGTAGTGGCGTCAGCGCCTTTGTCATGGCCCAGCGCTTGCTCGGCGGCCAGTTCCGCATCGGTCATGAAGTACTTGTCGGCCACCGGGCGCACCAGCAGGTTGCAGATGAAACCCAGCACCAGCAGGCCGGCGAGGATGTACAAGGTGATGTCATAGGCCGCGGCGCGTTCGACGCCGATGCTCAATTGATATTCACGCAGGTAGTTCACCAGCACCGGGCCCAGCACACCCGCCGCGGCCCATGCGGTCAGCAGGCGGCCGTGGATCGCGCCCACCATCTGGGTACCGAACAGGTCGGCCAGGTAGGCCGGGACGGTCGCAAAACCACCGCCGTACATCGACAGGATGATGCAGAACGCCGCCACGAACAGCGCTACGTTGCCCAGGTGACCGAGGTTCGGGATCAGCGCGTACAGGGCAAAGCCCAGGGCGAAGAACACAAAGTAGGTGTTTTTACGCCCCAGATAGTCGGAGAACGACGCCCAGAAGAACCGGCCACCGATGTTGAACAGGCTCAACAGACCGGTGAACCCCGCCGCGATGGCAGCAATGGATGCAAGCTGCCCGGCGTCCAGTTGGCCGAACGGCACATCCACACCCAGCAGCTTGCCGCCGAACACTTCCTGCAGCAGCGGCGAAGCCATGCCGAGGATACCGATACCGGCCGACACGTTCAGACACAACACCAGCCAAACCAGGCGGAACTGCGGGGTTTTCCAGGCCACGTTCACGTGCACGTGACGGTGAGTGATCATCGCGTTGCTGGCTTTTTTCGCCGGCGCGCTCCAGCCCTCAGGCTTCCAGCCGGTCGGTGGCACGCGGTAGGACAGCGCGCCGCCGATCATGAACACGAAGTAGATCGCCGCCATCACCAGGAAGCTCTGCCATACGCCCACGCTGGTCGGCGAAGCGAAGTGCCCCATCAGCGCCGCAGCCAGGGGCGCGCCTACCATTGCGCCGCCGCCGAAGCCCATGATCGCCATGCCGGTGGCCATGCCGCGCTTGTCCGGAAACCACTTGATCAGGGTCGACACCGGCGAGATATAGCCCAGGCCCAGACCGATACCGCCGATCACGCCGGAGCCGATCCACATCAGCCAGATCTGGTGGGTATAGATCCCCAGCGCCGAGATCAGCAGGCCGCCGCACCAGCAAAGCGCCGACACAACACCGGCCTTGCGTGGTCCGGCATGTTCCAGCCAGCCGCCCCAGATCGCTGCCGAGCAGCCCAGGAAGATGAAGAACAGGGTGTAGATCCAGCCCAGCATGGAGATGGGCCAGTCGCATTGGGACGAAAAAACCTGCGCGATAAAACCCATGTCCGGCGCGCAGGCCACGGGCGCGGTGATACCCAGTGCCTTGGACAGCGGCAACCAGAACACCGAGAAACCGTAGGCCATGCCGATGCACAGATGGATGGCCAGGGCGGCCGGTGGAACCAGCCAGCGGTTGAACCCTGGCTTGGCGATAATGCGCTCCTTGGACAGGAACGCAGGCTGCTCGGCGGTGTGACCCGTCGCAGTGCTGGTGCTCATTGATGTTTCCCCCAGTTATTAGTCGTTGTTCGTCAGGCGCTCTCTCCCTCGGCCTTGCACGCAAAGCGTGGCCGTTTTTTTGAGTGAAACTCCATTTTGGCGCGACGATAGGTCGCAGAAGGCGGACGAACGCGCAGAGATTAGCATTTGAGAACGCCAAAAAAACCAAAATGCCATCACTTTTCCGGTTTTTTGTTTTTATTGACGTCAAATTCCCGTTCCGCCTGGCGTGGATACAATGTAACGATCGGTGAACTGACGAAGGCCGTCGGGCGTTATACTCTGCGGCTAATTTTTGAAATCGACATACAAGGACTCGCCCATGAAAGCGTTCGGCAAAATCCTGGGTCTGGTACTTCTCGGGCTGTTGCTGATCATCGTGGCTCTCGGCTTTGCCCTGACCCACCTGTTCGATCCCAACGACTACAAAGAAGAGATTCGCCAGATTGCCCGCGACAAGGCCCACATCGAGCTGACGCTCAATGGCGACATCGGCTGGAGCCTGTTCCCCTGGCTCGGCCTCGAGCTGCATGAAGCCAGCGTGGCCACCCTGACCGCCCCGACCCAACCTTTCGCAGACCTGCAAATGCTCGGCCTTTCAGTGCGCGTACTGCCACTGCTACGCCGCGAAGTGCAGATGAGCGACGTGCGCGTCGAAGGCCTGAACCTGCGCCTCACCCGCGACAAGCAGGGTCATGGCAACTGGGAAGACATCGGCAAGAACGTACCCGACGCCACGGCGGGTGCCCCCGCGCCAGCTCCTGCGGAACCGGTTGCTGAAACCAAGCCGGAAAAGCCCGCCCAGCCGATCCGCCTGGATATCGACAGCCTGACGATCAACAACGCCCGCATCGAATACAACGACGAGCAGACCGGCAAGCAGTTCAGCGCCGAAAGCATCCAGCTGAGCACAGGCGCCGTGCATGAAGGCGCAAGCATCCCGGTGAAACTCACCGCCTTCTTCGGCAGCAACCAGCCGGTCATGCGCGTCAAGACCGAGCTCAACGGCAACCTGCGCATCCAGCGTGCCCTCAAGCGTTACCAGTTCGAAGACATGCGCATCAGTGGTGAAGCCACCGGCGAGCCGCTGCAAGGCAAGACCGTCACCTTCTCCACCCAGGGCCAGTTGCTGGTGGACCAGGCGGCCAATATCGCCGAATGGACCAACATGAAGCTCTCGGCCAACCAACTGCGCGCATTGGGTGAACTGAAGGTCAACGACCTGGACAAGACCCCGCAGCTCAGCGGCGCCCTGTCCATTGCCCAGTTCGACCTGGCCAAGTTCCTCGACAGCATCGGCAGCCCATTGCCGCCGATGGCCGAGGGCAGCCTGAGCAAGGTCGAACTGGTCAGCCGCCTAAAGGGCACGCCGACCAGCGTGGCCCTGGAGGACCTGAACCTGAAACTCGACGGCAGCACCTTCACCGGCCGCGTGGCCGTGGACGACTTTGCCAAGCAGTCATTGCGCGTGCAGCTCAAGGGCGACACGTTCAACGCCGACAACTATCTGCCGGCGCAATCCGAATCCGCCAAGGGCGCAACCGCTGCGCGCCAGGCCGAAGTGCAGAACAGCGAAGCCGGCGCCATGGCGGCCGGCGGCACCACACCGCTGCCGGATGCACCGACCAAAAGCGCCTGGAGCACCGACAAGCTGCTACCGCTGGCGCACCTGCGCAAGCTGGACGTAGACGCCGATCTGGCCTTCGGCCAACTGACGCTGAGCAAACTGCCGATCCAGAATGCGGTGCTCAAAGCATCCGGCATCAATGGCCAGCTCAAGCTCGACACGCTCAGCGGCGGCCTCTACGACGGTACGTTCCAGGCCAACGGCACGCTCGATGTGCGCCAGGACGTACCGGTACTGGCGCTGCAAAGCCGCATCAGGCAAGTACCGATCGAGCGCATCCTGCAAGCCCAGGGGCAAACGCCGCCGGTCAAAGGCCAGGTCACGCTCGACAGCAACCTGACCGGCCGTGGCAATAGTCAAAAGGCACTGATCGACAGCCTCAACGGCACCGCCAGTTTTGCGATCAACAACGGCGTGTTGCTCAACGCCAACCTTGAGCAGCAACTGTGCACTGGCATCGCCATGCTCAACCGCAAGACCTTGAGCGGCGAACAGCGCGGCAAAGACACGCCATTCCAGGAGTTGAAGGGCAACCTGACGTTGCGCAACGGCGTGGCCAACAACCCCGACCTGAAAGTGCGCATCCCAGGGCTGGCGGTCAATGGCAACGGTGACGTCGACCTGCGCGTGCTGGGCATGGACTACCGCATCGGCATCATCGTCGAAGGCGACCAGCGCGAAGTGCCGGACCCGGCCTGTGAAGTGGGCGCCAACTTCCGCGACATCGAAGTACCGCTGCGCTGCCGCGGCCCGTTGGAGCTGGGCGCCAAGGCCTGCCGCCTGGATAAGGACGGCTTGAGCCAGGTGGCGCTCAAGGCCGCCGGCAACAAGCTCAGCGACAAGCTGGAAGAGAAGCTCGACAAGGTCAACCCACAGCTCAAAGATGCTTTGAAAGGCCTGTTCAAACGATGAGAAACGAGCAGTTTTCAACGGCGGTGCTGGACTGGTACGACCGCCATGGCCGCCACGACCTGCCTTGGCAACAGGGCATCACGCCTTATCGGGTGTGGGTGTCGGAGATCATGTTGCAACAGACCCAGGTCAGCACCGTGCTCAATTACTTCGACCGCTTCATGGCCTCGCTGCCAACGGTCGAAGCCCTGGCCGCCGCACCGGAAGACGAAGTGCTGCACCTATGGACCGGCCTGGGCTACTACACCCGGGCGCGCAACCTGCAAAAGACCGCAAAAATCATCGTGGCCGAATACGGCGGCGAGTTTCCCCGTGATGTGGAAAAGCTCACCGAATTACCCGGCATCGGCCTGTCCACCGCCGGCGCGATCGCCAGCCTGAGCATGGGCCTGCGCGCGCCGATCCTCGACGGCAACGTCAAGCGCGTACTGGCGCGCTTTACCGCGCAAGAAGGCTACCCAGGCGAGCCCAAGGTGGCCAAACAGCTGTGGGCCACCGCAGAACGCTTCACGCCCCATGATCGGGTCAACGCCTACACCCAGGCGATGATGGACATGGGCGCCACGCTCTGCACCCGCAGCAAACCCAGCTGCCTGCTGTGCCCGCTGGAAAAAGGCTGTGAAGCCCACATGCTCGGCCTGGAGACGCGCTACCCGATCCCCAAGCCGCGCAAGACCATCCCGCAGAAACGCACGCTGATGCCGATGCTGGCCAATGCCGACGGCGAGATCCTGCTTTATCGGCGCCCGTCCACGGGGCTGTGGGGCGGTTTGTGGAGCCTGCCCGAACTGGACGACCTGGCAGACCTCGATCACCTCGCCGACCAGCACGCGCTCGAACTGGGCAAGCACCAGGAGCTGCCGGGGCTGATCCATACCTTCAGCCACTTCCAACTGGCCATCGAACCCTGGCTGGTGCGGGTCGAGGAAACCGCCCTTCACGTGGCCGAGGCCGACTGGCTCTGGTATAACCTCGCCACCCCGCCGCGCCTGGGCCTTGCCGCCCCGGTGAAAAAACTGCTGAAGCGCGCGGCCGATGTATTGAACGCAGGAGTTTCGCCATGACCCGCACCGTAATGTGCCGCAAGTACAAAGAAGAACTGGAAGGACTGGAACGCCCTCCGTACCCGGGCGCCAAGGGCCAGGACATTTACGACAACGTCTCTGCCAAAGCCTGGGGCGACTGGTTGAAACACCAGACCCTGCTGATCAACGAAAAACGCCTGAACATGATGAACGCCGAAGATCGTAAATACCTGGCAGGCGAGATGGACAAGTTCTTTTCCGGCGAGGATTACGCCCAAGCCGAAGGCTACGTGCCACCTGCTCAATAATTGATCAAAAACCGGGGTCGGCACGTAAGCGACGGTAATAATTAAATATTTTTTGAAAACTTGCTTGACGACCCCCTGAAAAACCCGTTTAATGCGCCCCGTTGCCCAGATAGCTCAGTCGGTAGAGCAGGGGATTGAAAATCCCCGTGTCGGCGGTTCGATTCCGTCTCTGGGCACCACCTTTCGTTTTCAGGTGATGCCAAGCACACCTGAAAGCACACAAGAAACCCGCCTAGTGCGGGTTTTTTGTTGTCCGGGATTTGACTTGTCCAAGCGGCGATTTTGAGATAATGAATTCACTTCCCATCCTCTCGTGCCTTATGCCGCAAGGGCTGCGGCATAGGCTTTTTGAGATAACGCTCCGCGCAGTTAGAGATACTCATCGCTTACTCAAGCAAAAACACCATCAGCGGATTGTCGTTCAACCGCCCTTCAAAACTTGGCACCAGATGCTCAACGGGCGTGCCCTTCAACAGCGCGGTCTCCTTGCGCGCCACAATCACCCAGGCCGGCCGCGGCACAGCGTCCAATCGCTCAAGCTGGTTGCCGCCGACAAACAGCGGCTGCTCATCATGGTCCAGGTTCATCATGTAGCGCACCGCCCAGGTATCGCGACCGAGGTTGATAAACACCAGGGGCCCCGGCTGTGCCTGGCGCAACGTCTCCACCTGGCTGACAAAGGTGCGGGTGTCGAACTGTAGATCCTTGGCCGGCTCGACCACGCTCACCAGCAGCAGCCATTGCGCCACCAATGCGATCAAGCTGAGCCACACCAGCCGCCCCGCCCGGTGCCAGGCAATCAACGCCAACACTTGCAACACCACCAGTACGCCAATCAACAACGGCAGCGAAACGTCCGGCCAGTAACCGTGCTTTTGCCACCCGTGCCGACACACAAACACCACAACCACGCACAACGCCGGCAGCGCCGCGACAAGGCCCTCGTAGCAGCGACGCACGCCCACGAGCCAGCCTTGCGCTTGCAGCAGCCCATAGGCGGCGACAGCGGCAAACAGCGGCACCATCGGCAGGATGTAATAAGCGCGCTTGAAGTGTGGCACCGACAGACCGAGCAAGATCATCAAGCCGCAGGCGCCAAGCCTGACCACCCGTTGCACATCGTCATCGCTGTGTCGCACGGACCAGCGATGGCGCAAGGCAACCAGCGTGGCCAGTGCCAGGGGCACCACGGGGAAATAGCGATACAGACTCAACTGAAAGTAAAAGTAGAAGGGCTCGCCGCTTTCATCCAGGCGCCCGCCGACCTGCATCTTGAACACCTCATCGGCAAACGCCTCGCCGCCGCTGATGCGCGCCAGCTTCACCAACAACCACCAACACGCCGCCAGCAACACCAGGCCGACGACACCGTGGATCAGCACCTGCCTGACTCGCTCCCCCGGCTTGCCCAGCGCCCAATACACGCACACCACGCCGCAGACCTCGATCAACCCCAACGGCCCGCGTATCGCAAAGCCGAGGATGAACAGCGGGAACACCGCCAACCGCCGGAGCCGCGAACCCAGGCGCTCACCACTGTGCAGCAGGTAGAAACTGCCGACACACAGCAACGCCACCATCTGGTCCAGGCATACCGAACGCGACTTTTCCAGCAGTTGAGTGGTGAGCAGGGTCAGCAACACAGTGAACAGCGCCCACTGCCGACTTGACGGGACCAGCAGGCGATACATCAATGCGACGACCCCGGCGGACGCCAGGGCGGTGGGCAGCACGTTCGCCAGATGGTTGGGCGCGCCGAACAGGCGGGCACATATAAAACTGAGGAAGGTCGCGGTGCCAGGGTAGTCCGCGTAAGGCTGCCCATAGGTGGTGGGGAAAAGACTCGCGCCATGGCGAAACATTTCCTGCATGAACAGCGCCCAGCGCCCGTCAAATCCCTGGGGCTGCTGATCCCAGATGCCCAAGGTAAACAGCAACAAGGCAAACAGGAAAATGCCCAGGGATTCGAGGCGAAAACGGTTGTGGTGACCCATCGATTGACCTGCCAGGTGGAGAACGCCGACGTATGTTGCCGACCACGTCCCTGAACAGCGCCTGAACAGGCTTGAACATTTACCGGTTCAGCGTTTTAAGGGCCACACCACTACCGGGATCAGGCGGATGTAGATCAATTCGGCCACCAGCTCGACCAGGGTTTGCAGGATCACCGCCGTCGCCGCCAGCCCGCGCACGTCTTCGGGCAGCGCCAGCGCCAAGGGCAACACCACCAGCGAGTTGCGTGTCGATGCACTGAACGTCACCGCACGCGCCGTGGGCGCCGGCAACGCAAACAGTCGCGCAGCCAGCATTCCCACCAATGGCGCCAGCAGCACAAAGGCCACATAAATCGGGATCACCGGCATCAGTAAGCCGATATCACGCACCACCGAGGTGATTTGGGAGCCGATGACCACGAACAGCACCAGCGCCATCGCGGGCACGGGTAACCAGGCCCACGCGTCATTCCAGGCATTGATAACCGTCGAGCGTCGTGCCAGAGCAGTGGTCAGCACCGCGAGCACCATCGGCAGCAAAATCAGCGCCACGAATGCCTCGATAAACGGCCCCGCCTGCACCACTACCTGCGACTGCGTCCCCAGCATCAAACCCAGGTACACCGGCAACAACGCCAACTGCAGCAACAACAGCAACGGCGTGGCCGCCAGCATTAATCGCGAGTCGCCCTTACCGATGTGAGTGAACACCACCACGTAGTCGATGCACGGCGTCAGCAACACCAGCAACGCCCCCACCAGCAACGCCGGGCGAGCCACCAGGCCACGGGTCAATACCCACACCAGCACCGGCACCAGAATGAAATTGGCGAGCAACAACGCCGACAGGAAGCGCTTGTTGCTCAAGCCTGTACGCAGGTCCAGAAAGGGAATTTGCAGGAACATCGCGTACATCAGTATCGCAATGGCGGGCGTGATCCATACGCTGAGAGTGTGAACCGATAAAGGCGCGAGCAGGCCAACGACGGCAGCCAGGAGGACGGTGACGAAGTAGAGGGGGATCTGGTGGTGTTCGAGGGTGTCGCGGGTCATGGAGTGGGCTCTGGCGTATCGCAAAAGTGCGAGGCTATGTGCCTACTGACTTAAGGTCGAGCGAAATAGTCGACGAAGCCAGAAGGATCTCCCGGAGTTCAGCCCGCGCCTCGGGCCGCCAAACAACTTGCATCACGCTCTTTACGCTTGGATTCGATCAGCGCGCGCATCTCAGCCATAACCTGATCATGCGGAATACTCGGACGAGGATCATCAATTGAAGCCTGCACCTTGGCCCTAAATCAACGGTCGTAGCTTGCGGCCTGCTCTTCTGTTTCAAATTCCGAAACGATAGGAGAAAGTGGGATGCTCATAGAGACCTCCGTAATGGATGCCTGCCAGTCTAATCTGTCCATGGTTTGCTGTCGTTTCTCTCAGATGTAAGGTTTTGCCAAAGCCGTGCGCCGGAACGATCCACGGCCCGCCAACGAGTGGCGCGAGCGTCGAAGGTTAATGACCCTGCCAAAGCCCGGACAAGTGCTGGCAAACCGCTTAACTGGTACTAAAAATAAAACCAAAACACAGGGCTGCGTGTGACGAAACACACCCGCAACCCTTGGGATTTGCCCCAACCTGCGCTTCAATACCCCACCCAGATCCTTCACCCCAGGACGCAAGCCCATGGCCTCGCCGAACAAGCAGCAAAAACGTGCCCAACGGGCCAAGACCAAGGCCAAGCAGAACCGCACCCAACGCGCCGTTGCGCCCAAACCGGATGCCTTCGCGGGCGATGACAGCCGCATTGATCTTGAGTCGGTGGATTTGACCGAGCTGTTCGTGGAGATGCGCGCCGCGGGTGAGATCAGCCAACAGGCGTTGTGCGCGGCATTCCTGGCCCACCCGCTGCTGGCGCTGGTGCTGGAACAGGAAGGCGAAGAAGAAGCCACCGACTTTATCCTGGCGGCGCTGATCGAGTATCGGCAATGGGCCACGGACAGTGATGATGAAGCGGCGGCGCTGGCGTGGATTGAATCGCCAGCGTTCCAGGCGGACTACGTGGCGGCGTCCCAGGCACTGACCAACTCGCCAGACTGATGCAAAACAAATTGTGGGAGGGGCAAGTCGAATCGTCGCACCGCCCCTCCCACATTTTTACCGCATTTCGTCAGTTGAGTACCGCAGCCCCCGCTCGCTGCGCCTTGCGGCGACTCGACACAAACAGCCCCGCCATCACCACCAGCAAGCTCAAGATCCCCGTCGCAATGATCTCGACCCGGTGCGCTTCCTGGAACAGCATGAAGGTCAACGTCCCCACGATGAACACCATCACCGCGTAGGTCAGGCCGGGGAACAGCCACATCTTGAAGACGATCTTCTCGCCCGCCGCCGTACGCTTCTGGCGCATGCGCAGTTGCGATACGGCGATCACCAGGTACACCAGCAACGCAATGGCGCCGGAGCTGGCCAGCAGGAATTCGAACACCGCCGCCGGTGCCACGTAGTTGGCAAACACGGCCAGGAACGCCGCGCCGGTGGACAGCATCACCGCCCAATACGGCGTGCCGCTTTTATTGGTGCGCTTGGCCACAGCGGGTGCATCACCACGACGGCCAAGGGAGAACAGCATGCGCGACGCGGTGTACAGCGCCGAGTTCAGGCAGCTGGTCACAGCAACCAACACCACCAGGTCGACGATCAGCTTGGCGTTCGGGATGCCCATGCGTTCCAGCACGGTCTGGTAGGAACCTACCGCCGCCAGGGTCGGATCGTTCCACGGCACCAGGGACACGACGATGAAGATCGACAGCAGGTAGAACAAGCCAATCCGCCAGATCACCGAGTTGGTGGCCTTGGTGATTTGCTGACCCGGGTTCTTCGATTCGGCCGCGGCGATGGTGACGATCTCGGTACCCATGAACGAGAACATGGTGGTCAGGATCGCCGCCAATACCGCACCCATGCCGTTCGGCATAAAGCCCTGGGTGTCAAACAGGTGCGACACGCCACTGACCTGGCTGGTGGGCAAAAAGCCGAAAATCGCCGCCAGGCCGAGGATCACAAAGCCCACGATCGCAACGACTTTAATCAGCGCAAACCAGAACTCGAACTCACCGTAGTTCTTCACGCTGAACAGGTTGGTCGCCGTCAACAGCAGGGTGATGACCAGCGTGAACGCCCAGATCGCCACATCCGGGAACCAGGCATGCAGGATGGTCGCGGCGGCGTTGGCCTCCAAGGGAATCACCAGCACCCAGAACCACCAGTACAGCCAGCCAATGGTAAAACCGGCCCAGTGACCGATCGCACGGTCGGCGTAAGTGGAGAACGAACCGGTGTCCGGCGACGCCACGGCCATTTCGGCCAACATGCGCATGACCAAGACCACCAGCGTCCCCGCAGCGGCATAAGCCAGCAGCACGGCAGGGCCGGCGGCGGCAATCGCGTGGCCGGAGCCGACAAACAAGCCGGCACCGATAACGCCGGCAATCGAGAGCATGGTGACATGACGCGGTTTGAGCCCCTGTTCGAGGTCATTGGAGCTTTGCGTACTACTCATTGACACACCTTTGCGAGGAATTGCGAAAACGGTCCACCCTGCGTGGAACCCTCATCGTGAAAAGAAACCAACAGGGCGTTCTTTATTTTTTACGCAAGTTTTGCGCCAAAATGTTACAAACTCCCAATTGACGAGGCTTGTAGGACATTTCAGCAGTCATCGCAAGTCATTGAGAACAATGGCATTCTGCTATTTCGTTACCGGGCGACCCACATTCAACACGCACAAGCGCACCATAAACACACACAAAGCGTGCGCGACGCCCCACAAAAGGGCCGATAGGTACCGTTTGCCCGTTTAACCCTTCCAACACCCGGCCAAAGCTGGCACCATCGCGCCCTTTTTTACGCGAAGCCTGCGGTTTCTCGGGTTCAAACGGTTGTTCGGTTGTTGATGGCGCGACACCCTGCTGTGTCGATGCGACACCCCGCCGCACACCGTCTGTTTACCGTCCGCGGCGCTGTTGGTGTCATCCGGACGCTATGCTAGCTTGGCGCCTCGCCAGGAAGGCGCCCCAACAGCGCAGATCGCAACGAACACAAGAGGTACGCACATGGCCGAGGCCACGCCCGCGCTTGAAATCCGCAACTTGCATAAACGCTATGGTGAGCTGGAGGTACTCAAGGGTATCTCGCTGACCGCTCGCGACGGCGATGTGATCTCGATCCTGGGTTCCTCCGGTTCCGGCAAGTCCACGTTCCTGCGCTGCATCAACCTGCTGGAAAACCCGCACCAGGGCGAGATCCTGGTGGCCGGCGAAGCGCTCAAGCTCAAGGCCGCGAAAAACGGCGAGCTGATGGCCGCCGACGGCAAGCAGATCAACCGCCTGCGCAGCGAAATCGGTTTTGTGTTTCAAAACTTTAACCTGTGGCCGCACATGAGCATCCTCGACAACATCATCGAGGCCCCTCGCCGTGTGCTCGGCCAGAGCAAGGCCGAGGCGATAGAAGTGGCCGAAGCCCTGCTGGCCAAGGTCGGCATCGCCGACAAGCGCCACGCCTATCCCGCTCAACTGTCCGGTGGGCAGCAGCAACGCGCGGCCATCGCGCGCACCCTGGCGATGCAACCCAAGGTCATCCTGTTCGACGAACCGACTTCAGCCCTTGACCCCGAAATGGTCCAGGAAGTACTTAATGTGATCCGCGCGCTGGCCGAAGAAGGCCGCACCATGCTGCTGGTCACTCACGAAATGGGCTTTGCCCGCCAGGTGTCCAGTGAAGTGGTGTTCCTTCACCAAGGCCTGGTCGAGGAGCAAGGATCGCCACAGCAGGTGTTTGAAAACCCGCTTTCGGCGCGCTGCAAACAATTCATGTCCAGCAACCGCTAACGGAGCAACATGCATGCAGAACTATAAAAAATTCCTTCTGGCCGCGGCCGTCTCGATGGCGTTCAGCGCCACGGCCATGGCAGAAACGTTGAAGATGGGGATCGAAGCGGCCTACCCGCCGTTCAATAACAAAGACGCCAGCGGCAACGTCGTGGGCTTCGACAAGGACATCGGCGACGCCCTGTGCGCCAAGATGAAAGTCGAGAAGTGCGAAGTGTATGTGTCGGACTGGGACGGCATTATCCCGGCCCTGAATGCCAAGAAGTTCGACTTCCTGGTGTCCTCGCTGTCGATCACCGAGGAGCGCAAACAGGCCGTTGACTTCACCGACCCGTACTACTCCAACAAGCTCCAGTTCATCGCACCTAAAGCCACAGCGGACTTCAAGACCGACGCTGCTTACCTGAAGGGCAAAGTCATCGGCGCACAACGTGCGACGCTGGCCGGTAGCTACCTGGAAGACAAGCTGCCGGACACTGAAGCCAAGCTGTACGACACCCAGGAAAACGCCTACCTCGACCTGACGTCCGGCCGCCTCGACGGGATCCTCGCCGACAAGTACGTGCAGTACGAATGGCTCAAGAGCAAAGACGGTTCCGCCTACGAGTTCAAGGGCGACCCGGTTGTAGAAAGCGACAAGATCGGTATCGCCGTACGCAAGGGCGACCCGCTGCGCGAGCGCCTGAACAAAGCCCTGGCAGAGATCAAGGCAGACGGCACCTACAAGAAAATCAACGACAAGTACTTCCCGTTCAGCATCGAATGACCTGAGCGACCTGACCGGCGCGCTCCCTTGGGCGCGCCGGTTTTATGCAATGCCTGCCGCGATATGAAAACACCATGAATTTCGATCTCTACGGATTCGGCCCCGCGCTTGCCGCCGGCGCGCTGATGACCGTCAAACTGGCGCTCACGGCCCTGTGCCTGGGGCTGGTATTGGGCCTGGCCGGCGCCTTGGCCAAGACTTCGCCGTACAAGCCGCTGCAATGGCTGGGCGGCACGTATTCGACCATCGTTCGCGGCGTGCCGGAGCTGTTGTGGGTGTTGTTGATTTACTTCGGCACCATCAACGCCATGCGCGGGCTGGGTGAACTGCTCGACATCCCCGACCTCTCGCTCAGCGCCTTCGCCGCTGGCGTGATCGCGCTGGGCCTGTGTTTCGGCGCCTACGCCACAGAAGTACTGCGCGGCGCGATCATCTCCATCCCCAAAGGCCACCGCGAAGCCGGCGTGGCGTTGGGCCTGTCGAAGGTGCGAATCTTTACCCGGTTGATCATGCCGCAGATGTGGCGCATCGCCCTGCCAGGGCTGGGCAATCTGTTCCTGATCCTGATGAAGGACACCGCACTGGTCACGGTGATCGGCCTCGAAGAAATCATGCGCCATGCGCAAATTGCCGTCACCGTGACCAAACAGCCGTTCACCTTCTATATGGTCGCCGCGCTCATTTACCTGGGCCTGACGTCACTGTCGATGGTGGCGATGCACTTCCTGGAAAAACGCGCCGCCCGCGGCTTCGTGAGGACGACGTAATGGAATGGGAAGTCATCATCAAGTGGCTGCCGAAGTTTATCCAGGGCGCCATCCTGACCCTGGAACTGGTGGGCATTGCCGTGATTCTTGGCCTGATCCTGGCCATCCCACTGGGTATCGCGCGCTCGTCCAAGCGCTGGTACGTGCGCTCGCTGCCCTACGCCTATATCTTTTTCTTTCGGGGCACGCCGCTGCTGGTGCAGCTGTTCCTGGTCTACTACGGCCTGGCGCAATTCGACAGCATCCGCTCAAGCTTCATGTGGACGTACCTGCGCGACCCGTTCTGGTGTGCCACTGCCACCATGACGCTGCACACCGCGGCCTATATCGCCGAGATCCTGCGGGGCGCCATCCAGGCCATTCCCCCTGGCGAAATCGAAGCAGCCCGTGCGCTGGGCATGTCCAGGCCCAAGACGCTGCTCTACATCATCCTGCCCCGCGCCGCGCGCATCGGGCTGCCGGCGTACAGCAACGAAGTGATCCTGATGCTCAAGGCCAGCTCGCTGGCAAGCACCGTGACCCTGCTGGAACTGACCGGCATGGCCCGCACGATCATTGCGCGCAACTACCTGACCGTGGAAATGTTCTTCACCGCCGGCGTGTTCTACCTGCTGATCTCCTACCTGTTGGTACAGGGCTTCAAACTGTTGGAACGCTGGCTGCGCGTCGATGCCTGCCAGGGACGTTGAAGCGCGCTTTGCCGCGCTCGATGCGTTCCTGATCGAGCATCAAAGGCTGTGGCGACCACGGCCTTTTACTCATCAACGGTTACCTTGGGAAAGCGAGCTGCCTGAGCTCGCCCAATGGCTGCGCCAACGCACCTTGACCGAGGCCGAAACCAGCCACAACCAACCTTACCAACTGCCCGCACCCGCGCCTTTCCCGGCATTGGCCGCCGAGGCCGTGCGTCTCAGTGCTGTGGATAAGTTACCGGCCCAGCCCCTGCAACCCGCCGCGCACCGCCTGAACGTCGACGTACCGGGGCGCAAATGGCAACAGATCGAAGCCTTCGGCGCAGCCCTGCACTTTGCGCAAACGCCGAACCATTGGCTGGACTGGTGCGCCGGCAAGGGCCACCTTGGCCGGCGCCTGCTAGGCACAGGCCAGCAACTGACCTGCCTGGAACACGACCCGGCCCTGATCGCAGCCGGCCAAGCCTTGAGCGACCACCATCGACTGCCCGCTACCCATCGCCTGCAAGATGTGATGGCGCCGCTGACGCTCAGCTCCGAACACACGCCGGTCGCCCTGCACGCCTGCGGTGACCTGCACGCCCGCCTGCTGCAACTGGCCAGCGTCGCCGGTTGCAAACAACTGGCGCTGGCCCCTTGCTGCTACAACCGCATCAGCGCAGACGCCTACCAGCCGCTGTCCGAAGCGGCTCGCGCGTCATCCCTGCAACTGTCGCTTGACGATCTCGGCCTGCCCCTCAGCGAAACCGTCACCGCCGGCAAACGCGTCCGCCTGCAGCGCGACAGATCCATGGCCCGTCGCCTGGCTTTCGATCAGTTGCAACGCCGGTTACGTGGCCGCGATGAATACCTGCCCACGCCCTCCCTGCCCGCCAGCTGGCTGGACAAACCCTTCGCCGACTACTGCCAGGCATTGGCACACCTCAAAGGGTTATCCACAGGTGAACAGGACTGGACGACACTGGAGGCAGACGGTTGGCGTCGCCTCGCCGAGGTCAGAAACCTGGAATTGCTGCGTGGTCTGTTTCGGCGCCCGCTGGAGCTGTGGCTGGTGCTGGATCGGGCACTCTTTCTGGCAGAGCGCGGCTACAGGGTTGAGGTGGGCAGTTTCTGCGAGCCCGCCCTGACGCCGCGCAACCTGATGGTGCTTGCCGAGCGCGATTAAGGGGCAAAATTGTCGCACCCCGCCCTGTGGATAACTCTGTTGATGGATTCTTTGCGAGACCTTTAACTATCTGCGTTTCACGGCAAAAGCGGCGCTGGTCATTTTTTGTTCACAAAATAAAACGCCCGTAAAACAGGCAGTTGCGAGGTGATGAGAACGGCTCCGCCAAATGGCTGTTTCGAGCCGGCCCCATCCATCCGATTGTGCATAAGCATCTGGCGTTAGCGTCTAAACCGCGCTTTGCAAGGTGCGTTTTCGGCTGATCAACAACCGGCACAGGTCGTTGATATCGTCTGCCGCCAGGCTTGGCGCCGTGCGTTCCAGCGGGTCCGTGGCAAAGGCCAGCGCCTCGCTGATCGCCGGATCGCGGTGCACAACCTTCAACGGAGACTCGCCCCGGCGCAGTGTGAAGGCTTTGAGCATATCCAGGTCAAACGCCGAGCTTTCATCCAGCTGATTGATCACCCAGTGACAACGGGCCGCACGCTCTCGCTCAAGATGAGGCGCCAGCAGCTCATCCAATTGATCCAACGTACCGAGGCAGGCGGCATTCGGCTGGGCAACCACCAGCACAATGTCGGCCACGCCGAGGGCTTGATTGAGATAGACGTTGTTACCCGCGGGCGTATCGACGATCACCATATGCCCCTCACTCAGCCCCAGCGCCGACAGATGCCGCGCCAGCCACTGGGGCTCGCCTGCGAGCCAGCGCTGCAGGTTTTCCTTCTGTCGGGTATCGGTATCCCCAAAAGGCAGCACCTGGCAACCGCAAAAGCCCGCTTGCAGAACTGTCGTCCACGGCGCCTTGAGCAGGCTGCTGCGACCCACGCCGAGTCGCTCATGTTCGACCCCAAAGTGCTGGCGCAAAGCGTTTTGTGGGTCCAGGTCCAATGCCACCACCGACTCCCCAAGACGCTGCAAGCCGCTGCTCAACGCCGTGGCGAGGGTGCTGCGGCCAACGCCGCCATTGATGGATATCAACGCCACCACGGTCGGGCGCAGCACGAACCGTTGATGACTCGGGGGTGCGTCATCGGCGCAGGACGGCTGGCCCCCTGCGCGCACACCATTTTTTGGGTTCGCGCGGGTGCCATCATCAAACGGGAGGGTGCCGAAAAAGTGCAGTCGAGCTTTTTTCTCGCTGGGATCACGGGTGACGCGCTGGCCGGACACGGCAAACAGGTCATCGGTGCGACTCATGGCCGGGACTCCTTCGAGGCGTCCGATAAAGACCTCAAAGGTCGGTAAGACAAGGATTTACCGCAGTCTTTTTGTAGGCGCTCAGGTCGCTACATTCTGTGACAGCGGGGGGGATGTGTCATTATTTTGATGAAATAGCCACAACTGTTTCGGACGAGCGGAAAATAGCCAATTTACTGACGATTAAGTTCACGCACTTCCAGCGCCGATGATTTCATCGTGCCATTGTTTTTTGCCGGCTATCACCGCACCATTGCCGCACCTTCTATGCTGCAAGCTCTGGTAATCGCAGTGGCGATACGCTTTAAACTCCCGCGCATTCTGTACAGCGTCGCCATCGCGTTGTTGCTGGGTGGCGGCCTGCTGGGCGATTTGCTCGCCGATTGGGATTTCAGCCAGATCAGCCGCCGCGCCGAATCGCTTTACGGACCGCTCGGCCCCGGTCGTCAGCGCATCGACGCCTGGCAACAATTGCTGGCGACACAAAGGCAGGTCAGCGAGAGCGAGCAGCTCAAAGTGGTCAACTTGTTCTTCAACCGTCAGCTGCACTATGAAGAAGACATCGATCTGTGGCACGAGATTGATTATTGGGCGACCCCCATTCAATCCCTCTGGAAAGGCGCCGGCGACTGTGAAGACTATGCCATCGCCAAATACTTCAGCCTGCGACACTTGGGTGTGCCGGCCGAAAAGCTGCGCATCACCTACGTCAAGGCCTTGCGCCAGAACCGCGCGCATATGGTGCTGACGTATTATGCAAGCCCAGAAGCCATGCCCCTGGTGCTGGACAGCCTGATGGACCCCATTCTGCCGGCCAGCCAACGCACGGACCTGCTGCCCGTATATGCGTTCAACGGCGAGGGGCTGTGGCTGACCGGCGCGGCGGGCAATAAAAAAGTCGGTGACACCAAGCGCCTGTCACGCTGGCAGGATGTCTTGAAAAAAATGACCGCTGAAGGGTTTCCGGCCAGTTCGGACAATTAACAGGAGCTACGATGTCACTGTTCAAACAATTGCTGATCGCTATCTGCGTGTTCCTGGTGGTCGCATTCAGCGGTAGCTTCATGGTCAGCCTGGAAAGCTCGCGTACGCAGTACGTCAATCAACTGCGCTCCCACGCCCAGGACGCAGCCACCGCGCTGGCGCTGTCGCTGACCCCGAACATCGATGACCCGGCGATGACCGAACTGATGGTCAGTTCGATCTTTGACAGTGGCTACTACGCGAGCATCCGCGTGATAGACCTGAGCAATAACCAGGTTCTGGTAGAACGCGCCGCCGAGCCGGACGCGAGCGGCGTACCGGCCTGGTTCGTGAAAATGATCGGTCTGGAGCCGGCCGGCGGCGATGCCATTGTCAGCCGCGGCTGGCAACAGGCGGCGCGGGTTGAAGTGGTCAGTCACCCGATGTTTGCCCTGGCCAAGCTGTGGCGCAGCGCATTGGGCAGCCTGGGCTGGCTGTTGGCCTGCGGTGCCGTGAGCGCGATATTGGGCGCGCTGTTGCTGCGCCGCCAACTGAAGCCGCTGGACTATATGGTCGAGCAGTCACACGCCATCGCCCGTCGCGAGTTCCTGAGCTTGCCTGACCTGCCCCACACCCCCGAATTGCGTCGGGTGGTGCAGGCCATGAACCAGATGGTGGAGAAGCTCAAGGCGCTGTTCCATGAGCAGACCGAGCGCAGCGAGCGGCTGCGTGTGGAGTCCTATCAGGACAGCCTGACAGGCCTGGCCAACCGTCGCTATTTCGAGATGCAACTGCACTCCCGGGTCAGCAATCTGGAAGAATCCAGTTCAGGCTACCTGCTGATGTTGCGGGTCAACGATCTGAGCGGCCTCAACCAGCGCCTTGGCGGGCAGCGTACCGACCAACTGCTGCAAGCCGTCAGCCAGCAACTGGTGCGCACCTGCGCCAAATATCCCGAGACCCAAAACCTGATCACTCGCAGCCGTGGCGGCGAGTTCGCGGTGCTCGCCCCTGGCCTGGTACGCGACGAAGCGGTGCAACTGGCACAGGCCCTGGAAAGCACCCTGCAAAGCCTGTACGAAACGGGCGCCACCGACATGCCGATCGTGGCCTACATCGGGCTTGCGCCGTACAACCCCGGCGATGCCTCGGCAGACCTGCTGATGCTGGCCGACCAAGCGCTGACCCAGGCCGAGGCCAGCGCAGGTCAAACCTGGGTGTGCCTGGAGCACCGGGTCCCTGGCACGGTCAGCGATGACCCGCACAGCTGGCATACCTTGCTCGACGACGCCTTGAATCAAGGTCGCTTCCGCTTGTTTTTCCAACCCGTGCTCAGCAGCAGCGACATCCGGCAGGTGCTGCATTACAAAGTGTTGTCACGCTTGCTCGACAACCAGGACCAGACCATTGCAGCGGGCCAGTTCCTGCCCTGGCTGGAGCGCTTTGGCTGGACCGCGCGGCTCGATCAACTGATGCTCGACCTGGTGATCAAACACCTGACACAGCACAACCACTCGGTGGCGCTGAACCTGTCCGCCGCCACCTTGAACGACCCGCAAGCGTTGGAGCGTGTATTCGAACGCCTGGCCCAACACCCGGCACTGGGGCCGCGCCTGACGCTGGAAATCGGTGAAGAGCAAGTGCCCGAGCAAACCCAGCTGGAGCGCCTCACCCGGCGCATGCGCAGCCTCGGCTACAGCCTGGGCCTGCAGCGTTTCGGCGGACGTTTCAGCATGATCGGCAACCTGGCGAACCTGGGCCTGGCCTACCTCAAAGTCGACGGCAGTTACATCCGTGCAATCGATCAGGAAAGCCACAAGCGCTTTTTTATCGAGGCAATCCAGCGGGCCGCCCACAGCATTGATCTGCCGTTGATTGCCGAGCGCGTGGAAACCGAAGGTGAGTTGCGGGTGATCCGCGAGATGGGTATCGAAGGGGTACAAGGCCAACTGGTCGGCGAACCGGCGCCCTGGCAGTAAAGCACTGAACGCTCATGCCTCCCTGACGGTCTTGCCGTGAAGGAGGTGTGCCGTGTCAGATCAAACCGGTTTCATCGTCATTGATCAGCTCGCTCAAGCCGCCCAACGTCGCCCTCGCCTTGGTACGCTCCAAAAACTTGGCCTGCGCCGCCGCCGGCAAGTCAGTGATGCTCATCACGTTCTTGGTGATCAGCACCTGGATCAAGTCATCAAGCACTCGAATCATCTCAAGGTCGCTTTGCTTGAGCTGTTTGAGGCTGCTATCGACCGCATCGTCGGCAAACCACGCCAGAATCTCATGATCGCCGGACGGTAGCGTCTCGGTGGCGCCGGCGAAGGCCTGCGCCTCGACGCGAACCAAAGCGTTGTGTTGATCGCGTTGCACGTAGAACATCAGCCCTCTCCCAATAAAAAATCCCTGCAGGCGCCGCACACGGCTCCCACAGAGATTACACACATTTCCCTGACGCTGATGCCCATGCAGCGCCAATCCCGAAAGATTGACGCCGCCAGAGTGATCAGTCGTGGTGCTTGACGGTCAAGTCGCCACCGGCGATCAGGTTGTTGATCGCGGTACTGCCACTGCCCCAGTTGGCGCCATCGATCTTGATCGTGACATCGGCCGTACCGCCCTGGGCGGTGAACGAACCGGTGCTGCTCACGCTCAGCGTCGAGTTGCCGGATGCGTCGGTGGTCAACTTCAAGTAGCTGGACAAGTTGGTGTCGTTGTTGCCTTGCAGCAAGTCGGACAGGTCCAGCTTGTCACCTTCGCCATGCTTGAAGTCGGTGATGCGATCAAAGCCACCGCTGGTGTTGGTGTCGCCTTTGAGCCATACAAAGGTATCGGCACCCGCGCCGCCGGTGAGGACGTCATTGCCCCTGCCGCCCACCAGGATGTCGTTGCCTGCACCGCCGTTGAGCGTGTCGTTACCGCCCTGGCCGAACAGGATGTCATCGCCGGCGTTGCCGATCAGGGTGTCGCCGCCATCCTTGGTACCGTAAATGTTCGACGCGCTGGCCAGTGCACCGATGTCCTGCACATGCTCGGTGATGTACTGATGCAGCGTACGGTCATCGATGTGATCGACCGTGGTGGACAACTTCTCGGCAGCGAACGCCTTGAGTGCGGCATTGCCTTCCTGGCCGTTGTAGCTGATCAGGTCACCGAACAGGATGTCGTTGCCCGAGCCGCCGGAAACGTTGTCTGCACCGGTATCGGCGGTGTGGCCGGTGATGGTGTCCGCCAGCTTCGCGGTATCGATGGTGCTGACGGTCTTGTCGGAATCGAAGTACTTCTGAAGCATGTCTTTGTCGACGTTGCTGCCCAGGCCGATGGCCTGTACTTCCACGCCGCCTGGAACCGAAGTCGTCAGCGCGGTGTAAGCCGCCTTGGCATTGTCCAACGCATAGTCATAGCGACTGCTGCTGGCAGCCCCCGCTACGTCGAAACCACCATGGCCGTCGGACACGACGTAACCTTGCAGGATCCGGGTGCCGGACGAGTCATACGAGTAGACCTTGCCGTCAGTGTCGACGATGACCCGTGTCTGGTCATAGACGGTTGCGGTGAGTGCGGTGGTCTGGCCCAAGGTGTAGGTGTTGCCGTTGACCTTGCTGTCGAAGTCGACGTTACCGCCCCACCAGTAGCTGGCAGACCCCAGGCTGACGCTGGCATACGTATAGTTGTAGACATTCGGCTCACCGTCGGTAATGAAATACGTCAGGTTTTTCGCGCCGATGTTGCTGGTGGCGTCAGTGCTCTTGAACCAGGCCGTTGCCGCATTGAAGGCGTCCTGGTAGTTGGTCATGTCGTTCGGGTTGGAAGCCATGTTATTCAACACGACCTGCAGAGCGGCCTTGGCGGCGGCCTGGTCCGCCAGGTTGACCGACACCAGCGACTCGACCTTGGTATCGAAATCGACCAGCAACACCTTCACTACACCCGACCCCGTCAGCTTCGCGTTAGCGATCAGCGTGTCGAAAATGCTGGAGAGCTGGCCTTTGATCGAGTTCATCGCCGACGACCCGATACTGCCCGAGGTATCGACGACAAAGGCGATGTTGTAGTTGGAGCCTGGCGTGGTGATACCACCCTTGTCGCCCACCACGATGTTATTGGCTGAGCTTGTGCCCAGATCGATGGTGTCCGCCGCCGCGCCGCCTTCGGCGACAGTGTTGTAGACCTGGGACTTGACCGTGATGGTGGTCGTTGCCACGGACGAACTCAGGCTGTTGCCACCCTCGTTGTCAGTCACGGAGACATCAATGGAGCGATCACCGATGGCGGGATACTTGCTGGTGCTGGAGTACTGGAACGACTCAAGCAGCGCCTTATACGTAGCCGCATCCGCCGCACCCGACAGGGTCAGCACGATCTTGCCGCTGACGTCAGTGCCGACGCTGGTCAGGGTAATGCCTTTGTAGGTGCCGCCTACGGTCACCAGGCTGGAGCTGAGCTGATCACCCGCACTGGCGTTTTTCAGGGTGATGGTCGCACTTTGCATCTGGGTGCTGTCGACATCAGCGATGGCCACGCTGCCGGCAATCGCCACACCGGTGTTGCTGCGCTCGGTGTACGAGGTGTTGTAGCCGGTGGCAATGGCACCGTCGACGGTGCTGAGGTCCAGGGTCGGCGCGTCGTTGACCGCGGTGACCACGATGGTGATTTTGCCGGTCGTAACCTCTTCAACCCCAGTGCTCAACTCTTTGGCCGTCGCTTTGACGGTGATATCGAAGCTGGCGGTCGAATCCTTGAACGGCGTGACCGTCAGGGTTTTCAGGTTCCAGTTGCTGACATCGTAGAGCGCGGTGGTGCCGGTGGAGGTGTAGCTGTGGCCAGTGGCGCCATCGGTAATCACGGTGCCTTTTGGCAAGCCGCTGATTTCGACCTTATGGGATTCGGAGCCGTCGTTGTCGACAAACGTGGTGGTGATCGGAGCGACCTTGATGGCGGTGTCTTCCAGCCCACGGTTGTAGACGTAGCCGGTGTAATAGCCTTCGCCATTGACCACGTGGCTGTCGCCCAGCACCGCGCCGGCGGCTTTCAACGCGTCCACGCTGGTGTAGGTCTGCACGCCGCTGTTGCCCAGCGACATCGACGGGCCGTTGTTGATCGACAGATTGACGTCGTAGTTACCGCCGCCTGCCTGGTTGTAGTGGTAAATATCGAGGGTGTAGTAACCCGATTCGGTCGGCGTATAAGCCGAGCCGGTAATCGCGCTGCCTTTGCTCCAGGTTTCGGAAGCAACCAACTTGCCGCCCACGGTGATCGCCAGGCTGTCGTCAGCCGTACCGGTGAAGGTATAGCTCTTGCCGGCTTCGAGGTAGATCAGGCCAGAGACTTTGGTCGCCGTGCCCTCCGCCACACCACCGTTGCTGACACTGCTGATCACACCTGTAGAGACCGCGCTGGCGGCGGTCTTGGCGTCGATCACCTTGATCAGGTCGCTGGACTGCGCAACACCGTTACCGTTGGTGCCCAGGTCTTTAGCGAGCGTGCCACCGGTCCAGGTCTGAATGACCAGCCCTGTCGGCACTGCGCTGAATTGGCCAACGGTCACAACCGGCACATCCGTCACCGGGTGGATATCCACCGTGATGGTTTTGGTGTCGCTGTAGGAGTTGCCATCGGTAGCCTGGAACTTCAGCTCAGTGTAATCACCCTGCTTGTTACCCACGCCAGTGCCGCCGAAGCTGTTATCGCCCGACTCGTTGGCCGCCGGGGTGTAACGCACATTGTGGTTATCGAAGTCAGCCTGGCTGAACGACTTACCAGCCGAGGTATCGGTTTTCAGATCCGCCGAGGTCAGCGCGAACCACTGGCCGTTGACTTTGTACTCGATGGAACCGGCAGGCAGGCTGGTGAACACCACTTTCGGGTTCGCGGAGTCTTCATCCTTGACACCGAAGTTTGCCCAGGCCAGTTCGACCGAGGTGTCTTCGTTGCTCTGGATGCTGCTACCGGTGGCGGTCGGGGTGTCGTCGACCAGGGTTACGGTTGGCGTGGCACTGTTGTGCGAAGTGGCGTTGTCGGCGTCGGTAACGGTCAGGTCGATTTTCGGCAGTTGATTGCCGGCGTTGACCCAATCGGCGCCTTTCTGCGTCAGGACTACGTTGGTACCCGAGAGGGTGTAGTAAGCATCGACGTTAGTGCCTGTGGTGAACGCAACTTTCAGGTTCGCAACCGGAGTTTCTTCGTCAGACGCAGTGAAGGTACCGGCAACGGTGCCCACCTTGGCGCTGTTCTCGACAAGGGTGTTGGCAGCCACGGTGATGACCGGGATGTCGTTGACCAGGGTGACCGTTGGCGTCGCTTCGCTGTGCGAAGTGGCGTTGTCCGCGTCGGTAACGCTCAGGTCGATTTTCGGCAGTTGATTGCCGGCGTTGACCCAATCGGCGCCCTTCTGCGTGAGGACCACATTGGTACCGGAAATCACGTAGTAACCATCGGCGTTAGCGCCTGTGGTGAACGCAACTTTCAGGTTCGCAACCGGGGTCTCTTCGTCGGACGCGGTGAAGGTACCGGCAACGGTGCCGACTTTCGCGGTGTTCTCGACGATGGTGTTGGCAGCCACGGTGATAACCGGGATGTCGTTCACCAGCGTCACGGCAGGCTGAGCATCAGCGTGCGAGGTGGCGTTGTCGGTGTCGGTAACGGTCAGGTCGATCTTCGGCAGTTGATTACCGGCGTTGACCCAGTCGGCGCCTTTCTGCGTCAGGACTACGTTGGTACCGGAAATCACGTAGTAACCATCGGCGTTAGCGCCTGTGGTGAACGCAACCTTCAGGTTGGCAACTGGGGTTTCTTCGTCGGTCGCAGTGAAGGTACCGGCAACGGTGCCGACTTTCGCGGTGTTCTCGACGATGGTGTTGGCAGCCACGGTGATGACCG